>NZ_JBVITE010000114.1:0-11954 GCF_055575155.1 Kitasatospora sp. NPDC034533 | reverse complement strand
TTCCAGCACCGCCCATTGGGCGTCCGTCAGATCTCCCCGAGCCATGGAACGTGATCATCTCACGACCTTGATCCACTTCTGAAACAGGCCCTAGTGCCACTGCCCGCGGGTGCCGTCGGTGCGGTTGCGGCGGATCTCCCGGCTGATCGTGGAGGGACTGCGGTTCAGTTCCGCGGCGATGGCCCGCACGGTGGCCTTCTCCCGCAGCCGGTCGGCGATGTGGATCCGCTCGTCCACGCTCAGGTACCGGGACGGCCCTGAAGGCGGCACCACCGCGTCGATCGGTGGTGCCGCCTTCTGCCGTCGGTCGGCGCTGCGGCCGTTTCGCCACTTGTTGCCCGTCCGGCGGTCAACACCGATGATCCGGCACGCCTCGGTGTTGCTATAGCCCTGCTGCATGAGCTGGGAGTATGCCGCTCGTTCCCGGGACAACTTGTTGCGCCCCTGGGGCTTCCGGTCCGCTCGGATCTCGAAGTCCATCGCACCCCTTGAGCTGGGGTGTTGCAACGACTCCTAGAACCCAAGTATGCACGGGCCCTTCTGCATACGATCACCTCTTCGTAAGATCGCTGGACCACGGTGCGCCGAGGACGCCGCGCCCGCCTCCCCGGCCTCCCTGGAGCACGCCATGACCACCGAGGACTTCCGCGCCGCCGCCCACGCCACCGCCGACCTCGTCTGCGACTACCTCGCCGAACTGCCTGGGCGCCCGGTCTGGCAGCCCATGGACGACACCGCCCGCCGGGCCCTGCTGGACGCCCCGCTGCCCGACGGGGGCCGCCCGCTCGACGAGCTGATCGGCGCCATCGGGCGCGACGTCCTGCCGTACCCGATGGGCAACGGCCACCCGCGCTTCTTCGGCTGGGTGAACTCCGCCCCCGCCCCCGCCGGGGTGCTCGCCACCCTCGCCGCCTCGGCGATGAACCCCAGCTCGGCGGGCGGCGACCACGCCGACGTCCACCTGGAGCGCGCCGTGGTCCGCTGGACAGCCGAGCTGGTGGGCTTCCCGCACCCGGCCGGCGGCGGCCTGCTCACCTCCGGCACCTCGATGGCGACCATCGTCTGCCTCGCCGCCGCCCGTGACCGCGCCGCCCGCCGGGCCGGCCACGACGTCCGCGAGGACGGGCTCGCGGGCCTGCCGCCGCTGGTCGCCTACGTCACCGGGGAGACCCACTCCTGCGTCCGCAAGGCCGCCGAACTCCTCGGCCTCGGCAGCCGGCACCTGCGCACCGTCGCCACCGGCCCCGACGGCCGGCTGGACACCGCCGACCTGCGGGCGGCCGTCGAGCGCGACCGCGCCGCCGGCCTGCTGCCGTTCCTGGTGGTCGCCTCGGCCGGCACCGTCGGCACCGGCGCGGTGGACGAGTTCGGCCCGATCGCCGACCTGTGCGAGGAGCAGCGCCTCTGGCTGCACGTGGACGGCGCGTACGGCGCCTTCGGCCGGCTCGACCCGGCCATCGCCCACCGTTACGCCGGCCTGGAGCGCGCCGACTCGCTCGCCCTCGATCCGCACAAGTGGCTCGGCGTCCCGGTCGACTGCGGCTGCGCGCTGGTCCGCGACGCCGAGGAGCTGCGCGGCACCTTCAGCCTCGTCCCGTCCTACCTGCGCGACGAGGCGGCGGGCGCGCTCGGCTGGTTCTCCGAGTACGGCACCGAGCAGACCCGCCCCTTCCGCGCCCTCAAGGTCTGGGCCACCATCGCCCACAAGGGCCGCAGCGGCCTCGCCCGGGACATCGCCCGGTGCACCGCGCTGGCCCGCCGTCTCGGCGAACTCGTCCAGGCGGACGAGGAGTTGGAGCTGCTCGCCGAGGTGCAGACCTCGATCGTGGCGTTCCGCCACCTCGCCCCGGGGCGCGACGAGGCCGCCCGCGACGCCCTCAACCGCGAGCTTCCCGTCGCCGTCCAGCGGCGCGGCCGGGTCTTCGTCACCGGCGCCCGCCTCGGCACGACGGAGATGCTCCGCGCCTGCCTGCTCAACGCCGCCACGACGGAGGACGACCTGCGGCTGCTGCTCGCCGAGGTCAAGGCGGCGGCGGGCGAACTGCTCGGATAGCGGCGCCGGACCGGCGCCCGGACCCGGGTGCCGGTCCGCCCGCCGGTCAGTCCTCCGCCGCGACCTCGACCGCCTCGCGGACCTCCAGCGCCCGCTGTGCCAGGTCCTCGGGGCCGGTCTCACCGGTGTTGTCGATGACGAAGCCGACGGTCTCGCCGTCCGCCCACACACAGGTGGTCTCCGAGGTGCTCGGATAGTCCAGCGCCGCGCACTCCAGGACGCCGCCGAGCGGGCCCGCCGGGTACGACGCGCGCTCCGAGACGGCCTCGTGCATCACGCTGCGCCTCGACAGCTCACCGAAGTACCGGTTCAGCTCCCGCTGGGGGTCCGAGAAACTGCCGGTCACTCCGACCACCGTCAGCTCGGCCTTGGCCGACCCCGCCGCACCGTAGCGGGCCACCGAGAGGTCCCGGTACCTGACGGCCTTCGTCTGCCCCTGGAAGTCGGCGCGCACCGCCTCGGTCTGCCCGTCCTCCGGCATCCGGACCCGGTGGCCGAGCTCCTCCGGCAGCAGGATCCGGTGCGGGGGCGGCGCCCCCGCACCGGTCACGGCCGCCACGGTCAGCGCGGTGGCCAGGCCCACCACGACCACCCCCGCCGCCACGAGCTTCGGGGACACCCTGCGGTACCAGGGCAGCGGAGCCACCGGCTCCAGGGTGTTCGCCCAGATCGCCTTCAGGCCGCCGGGTCCCTCGGGGGACCGCTCGGATTCCATACCGTCCGTCTCGTCTCACTCGCATGATCGACTGCTGAACGAATCCACGGATGGTATGCCAACGCGCCGAGCTCCCGCACCAGGGTTCCGGCGGCGGCGGTCAGCCCTGGTCCGCGGGCCGGATCACGCAGGCCGAGTTCGCGAGGACCGAGCCGAAGCCGCCGAGCAGGGTGGCGACCAGCGCCCGGCAGGCGGCGGCCTCCTCGGGCGTCTTGGGGCCGTTGTTCTCGGAGGCGGCGGCCGGCCCGGCGAGGGCGAGCGGCAGGGCCAGGAGCAGGGCGCAACAGGCGGTGGCCAGGGCGGCGTTCTTCACGGGCGCGGTCTTCGCGGACACGGGGGAGCCCCTTCGGAGGAGACGGGTTCGGTGGAAAGCCGAGCCATCCCTATCCGAAGGGGCTCCCCCGCTCACGGATCCTGAGCCGTCCGTGAGCGTGTCCGGTCGAGGAGCGGTCACTCCGACGGCCGCCCCACCGCCCGGATCGCGCCGGCCAGCTCGGCCACCCCGTGCTCCCGCAGCACCCCGTAGTGGTCGCCCGCCAGCTCGACCACGGTGGGCGCCTCGGCCGAGTAGCCGGTGCTGCCCTCGATGAAGGAGTAGTCGTCGCCGGCCGCCTTGAAGACGGTCACCGGGGCGTCCAGCCGCCGTTCGGCGAGCTCGCGGAAGCTGTACTCGAACTCGTAGGTCCCGCCGACGATCCGGGCGATCCGCCGGATCACCTCCTCGTCCAGCTCCGGCAGCAGCCGGTGCACGGAGGCGACGAAGGTCGGCTCGTCCGCCGTCTCGGCCAGGCAGCGCTCCAGTTCGGGGCCGCTGGTCGTGCCGGTGAACACCGAGAACAGGATGGTCAGGTACCCGGGGTCGGCGTACGACGGCTCCCGGCCGCACCGCCGCCCGCCGGACCGGCGGACCTTCGGGTTGCCGGGGCAGATCAGCAGCAGCTCCGCGACCCGCTGCCCGGCCCGCTCCAGCTGCCAGGCCGCCTCGAAGGCCACCCGGGCGCCGAAGGAGTATCCCCACAGCGTGTACGGCCCCTCGGGCTGCACCCGCCGCAGTTCGGCGAGGTCGGCGGCGGCCGTCTCCCGGATCGTGGCGTACGGCGTCTCGCCCTCGTTGACGCCGTGCGCCTGGACGCCGTAGAAGGCCCGCCCGGCACTCGCCGCCCCGGCGAGCGTGCGCAGGTTCATCGGGTAGCCGCCCAGGCCCGGCCAGCAGAACACCGGCCGCCCCCGCTCCCCCGTCGTCAGCCGGACCAGCCGGGAGGCCGGCCGCTCGCCGGCCGCGGAGATCCGCGCCGCCAGGTCGCCCAGCCGGGGGCACTCGAACACCACCTGGAGCGGCAGCGCCGTCCCGAACTCCTGGTTGATCCGGTGGACCAGGGCGACGGCGATCAGCGAGTTCCCGCCGGCGGCGAAGAAGTCGTCCGTCACCGACACGTCCCGGTACTTCAGCGCCTGGCCCCAGGCCTCGGCCAGCCACCGCTCGTGCGCGGTGCCCGGGGCCACGAACGCGCCGCGTGCCCCGGCCGTGCGGACGGCCTCGGAGGCGGCCAGTGCCCCGAGGTCCACCTTGCCGTTCGCGGTGAGCGGCAGGGCGTCCATCACCAGCACCCGGTTGGGCAGCATGTAGTCGGGCAGCAGCCTGGCCAGTTCGTCCTTGACGATCTCGGCCGGGCCCTTCATGTGGACGGTGTCCTCGCGCATGCCCTCGCTGCGGATCTGCTCCTCGCTGACCTTGCCGCCCAGGAAGAAGTACGACGGTCCGGGGGCGATCCCGTGGCCGGCCAGGATCTCGTCGATGCGGCGCGAAGCGGGCAGTGGGTGGCCGGACTTGGAGCTGTAGCCGGAGGACATCAGGCCCAGGGCGAGGCCGTTGCGCTGGAGGCGGTGCAGCACCGCGCCGAGCACGACGTACTCCAGCCACTCCTCCTCGGCGCGGCTGACGGCGGTGATGCCGAACGCGGCCCGGGCGTGGACGGCCTGGTTGATCGCGATCACGTGCCGGGACTCCACCACCTCGTCCGAGAGGTGCGTCAACTCGCCGTCGACGTACCGGTAGAGGCCGCCCGGCAGGCCGCGCACCCGGTCGCCGTGGGCCTGGACGTACAGTTCGGCGCACTCGGGCCGCGCCGTGCCGTCGGCCCGGACGACCGCGAAGGCGCCCAGGTAGTGGTCCTCCTCGGCGACGTCCAGCCGCTCCTTGGCCCCCGGGTCGAGGCCGAGCGGGCGCACGTCCAGCCCGTACTCGGGCAGCACCTCCTCCAGGACGCCCAGCATGTGGCCGGTCTCGAACTCCAGCACCTCCCGGATGTTGTCCTTGTAGACCGGCTCGATGGCGCCGTTCCTGCCGCAGAAGTGCAGCGTGAGGCAGGCCTGCGGCCCGCTCCCGGCGGGGCCGATCCGGACGAGGGCGTGCTCGACCGGGTGGTAGTAGTACAGCCCGGCCGCGAGCCCGTCCAGGCCGCCGGTCTCCAGGTACAGCTGGGTCGCGTACAGGGCGCCGGGCGAGGCGTAGGAGTACTTGGGCAGCAGCCGCTCCTCGCTGTGGAACTGGCCGAACCACCGCAGGACACGGCCGAGTTCGGGCAGGCTCAGCGACTCCGGGGCCCGGCCGGAGGGGGCGGGGGCCGGGCGCGGGGCGAGCAGCGCGGTGAGGTCGTCCCGGGTGACGGCGCCGCCGTCGTAGAAGCGGTAGGTCTTGCGGGCGAAGACCGCCCGGCGCTGGGCCCCGGTCTCCGTCCGGCCGGGCAGCGCGATCCGCTCGCGGCCCGCCAGCCCGGCCCGGTCGCGCAGGCCCGGGTCGGACAGTTGGGCCCGGACCTGGAGCTTGCTGGCCTTGGACTGGTGGTGTCCGCCGTGGCTGCCCTGGTCCATCAGGGCCGCCTCGCGGGGGTCGAGTTCCACGCAGGCGACCAGGTTCGGGTGCCCGGTGCGGTCGTCGCCGGTGACGACGGCGGCCGAGCGGCGCACCCAGGTGTGCTCCTCGATCGCGCGGGCGATCTCGTCCAGCTCGACCCGGTACCCGCGCAGTTTGACCTGGTTGTCCACCCGGCCGGCGAACTGGAGGGTGCCGTCCGGGTTCCACCGCACCAGGTCGCCGGTGCGGTAGAGGCGCTCGCCGGAGGCGAACGGGGAGGTGACGAACCGCTCCGCGGTCAGCTCCGGGCGGTTCAGGTAGCCGCGGGCCAGCTGGACGCCGCCGAGGTACAGCTCGCCGACGCCGTCGGCGGCGACCGGCACCAGCCCCTCGTCCAGCACGTAGCACCGGGTGTCGGCCACCGGCCGGCCGATCGGCACCGAGTCCGCGCCGTCGCCCGGTTCGGCCGGGTCGACCAGGTGCCAGGTGGCGTTGATGGTGCACTCGGTCGGGCCGTACAGGTTGACCAGCTCGGCCCCCGGCAGGGCCCGGGCCAGGTCGCGGGCGAGCCTGCGGGAGAGCGCCTCGCCGCCGGAGAACACCCTGGTCAGGCCGGTGCAGCCGGCGAAGCCCTCGGTGTCGAGCAGCGCCCGCAGCAGGGTGGGCACGCACTGGAGGGCCGTCACCCCGTGCCGCCGCACGGCGGCGACCAGCGCCTCCGGGTCCCGGTGGAGCCCGGGTGTGCCGGCCACCACCCGGGCGCCGACCGCCGGGGCGAGGATCTCCCACTGGGCGGCGTCGAAGCTCATCGGGGTCTTCTGGAGCACCGTGACCTCGGGGCCGAGGTGCCCGGCGAAGTGCAGCCAGCGCAGCTGGGAGACCACCGAGCGGTGCTCGATCATCACGCCCTTGGGACGGCCGGTGCTGCCCGAGGTGTAGATCACATAGGCCAGCGACTCCGGCGCGAGGACCTCCTGCCCGGTCGCCTCCGGCACCGGCGGGGCGTCCTCGAAGGTGACGACCGCGGTCCCGGCGGGGACCAGTGCGGCCAGCCGCTCGCGCAGGTGCGCCCGGGTCAGCACGATCCGGGTGCCGCTGTCCTCGATCATGTAGCGGAGCCGGTCCTCGGGGTACTCCGGCGACAGCGGCAGGTAGCCGGCGCCGGCGTACAGGACGCCCCAGGCAGCGGCGACCAGTTCGACGGACGGCTCGACGTACAGGCCGACGCAGCCGTCCGGGCCGGCGCCCAGGCGACGCAGCCGCGCGGCCAGTCGGCGGGCGGCGGCGGCCAGCTGCCGGAAGGTGAGGCCGTCGCCCGCGCCGAGGACGGCCACGGCGCCGGGCCGGGTGCGGGCCTGCCGGTCGAGCAGACCGGGCAGCGCGGTGCCGACCTCGGCCGGGCGGGCGTGCGGGACGACCGGGGTGGCCGGGTCGGCCGGGTCGGTGGTGGGGACGGACGGGGTGGTGCGCATGGTGACGGCCTTCGGTGCGTGGACGTGCGGGCCCGGCCTCCTGCTCACCAGGGGCACCGGGGCACCAGGGGCACCGGGGCACCAGGGGCACCGGGGCGGGCGGGCGGGGCAGCGGGGCACCGGAGACGCCATCCACCGTCGGCCGCCCGCCGTCCCGGCCGCCTGAGGCAGCGGTCCGGATCTGCGGCACCCGGTCTTCCCGCCCGGGGACCATCCGGTCCCACCCCGTCCCGCGCGGGTCCCGCCCCCCGTCCCGCCCCCCGTCCCGCCCCGGTCCCGTCCCGGCCCCACCCGCACCCGGCCGCGCCCCGGGGCATTCGCGCGTTCACGATCACGTAACCGAACGGAAGCGCACCGTCGGTAGCGTCGGCGCCATGAAGGCATCACGCACACGCCCCGAACGGCTCTGGCACCGGCCCTTCCGCAGGTGCGCGGTGCCCGAGGGCCAGTCCGTCCGGCCGGACGGCACCGGCGGCCCCTCCCGGACCGTCCGCCCGCACCCGCCCGCCGGCCGCGCCGCCGGCCCGGGGCCGGAGGGCACGTCCCGGCTGCCGTTGCCGGACGGCACCGAGCTGCTGCTGCGCCCGGCCGCTCCGGCCGACCGGACGGCGGCCCTGGCGATGCACGGCCGCTGCTCCCCCACCGCACTGCGGCTGCGCTACCACGGCCCGGTCCGCGACGCCGGCCGCTACCTGGACCACCTGCTGGACCCCCGGCACGGCCGCAGCCTCGCGGTGACCGCCCCGGACGGACGGATCGTCGCGCTCGGGCACCTGATGTGGGACGACGACGAGGCCGAGCTGGCCGTCCTGGTCGAGGACGCCTGGCAGCGGCGCGGGCTGGGCCTGGCACTGCTGCGCCGGCTGTCGGCGGCGGCCCGGGCCCGCGGCGTCCGCACGGTGTACGCGGTGACCCAGGGCGGCAACACCGGGCTGATCGCCGCGATGCGCCGGCTGGGCGCACCGCTCGACTTCCACGCCGAGGACGGCACCCTGGTGATCACCGCCACGCTGGCCGCCGAGGAGGCGGCCGGCTGCGGCCACCGTCCGGGCCGCTGATCCTTTCTTCACCACACCCTCACGCGGACGGCTCGGGAACCCGGCGACCCCGGCGGGCGTCCTGAAGTAGCGAGAGGTCCCTCCGTACACCGCCCTCCTCGACGGGCCGCCGGCAGCACCCGCGAACGCGTCGCAGCAGGCGGCGCGGGGTCCGGATCGTCCGGACGGGCGACGGAGTCGGTAGGCTGACCCCCGTCCCCGCCGCCCGACGGCCCGTTATCCGGCCACGGGTGGTGCCGCAGCAAGGAGGAACCACTGAGCATGGCAGGCACCGAATCGGAGCCCACAGGCGCACGCGACGCCTCGCTGCCGGCCCGCGCCAAGATCGCGGTCACCGCCGGCCGGGTCGCCGCCGCCGTGTCGCGCAAGGCCGGGCGCGGGAGCGGCTCGGTGATCGGCGGCAAGGTCGCCCTCAGGCTCGACCCCGACCTGCTCGCCACCCTCGCCGACCACCTGGACGTCGTCCTGGTCAGCGCGACCAACGGCAAGACCACCACCACCCGCCTGATCGCCGAGGCGCTGCGCGCCGCCGGTCCGGTGGTCTCCAACGCCCTGGGCGCCAACATGCCCGCCGGCATCACCTCCGCCCTGGCCGGCGGCACGGACGCCCGCTTCGGCGTGATCGAGGTCGACGAGAAGTACCTGGCGACGGTCGCCCGCGACACCCGCCCCAAGGCGATCGCCCTGCTCAACCTCTCCCGCGACCAGCTCGACCGGGCCGCCGAGACCCGGATGATGGCCGAGAAGTGGCGTGAGGGCCTGCAGAACACCGAGGCCGTGGTCATCGCCAACGCCGACGACCCGCTGGTGACCTGGGCCGCCTCCTCCTGCAAGAAGGTGGTCTGGGTGGCCGCCGGACAGGCCTGGAAGGAGGACGCCTGGTCCTGCCCCGCCTGCGGCGGTGTGATGCAGCGCCCCGGCGACGACTGGTTCTGCCAGGACTGCGGCTTCCGCCGGCCCAACCCGCACTGGGCGCTCCAGGGCACCCACGTGATCGACCCGCAGCGCGGCGCCTGGCCGATCCAGCTCCAGCTTCCCGGCCGGGCCAACCTGGCCAACGCCACCAGCTCGGCCGCCGTCGCCGCCGTGTTCGGCGTCCCCCCGCAGGTCGCCCTGGAGCGGATGCGCTCGGTGGCCGCCGTGGCCGGCCGCTACGACGTGGTCCAGTACCAGGGCCGGGACATCCGCCTGCTGCTGGCCAAGAACCCGGCCGGCTGGCTGGAGACCTTCTCGCTGATCGACGGCCCGCCCGCCCCGGTGATCCTCTCCGTCAACGCCCTCGACGCCGACGGCACCGACACCTCCTGGCTGTGGGACGTCGACTACGAGCGCCTCGCCGGGCACCCGGTCTTCGTGATGGGCCAGCGCAAGCTGGACCTGGCCGTCCGCCTGGAGGTCGCCGGGCTCCAGTTCCACGTCGTGGACACCCTGGAGCAGGCCGTCCGGATGGCCCCGCCCGGCCGGATCGAGGCCATCGCCAACTACACCGCCTTCCAGCAGCTGCGGAAGGTCGTGGCCGGCTGATGCCGCGCCCGCACACCAGTCTTTACGTGACGGAAGGCCTTCGAGGATGAGTGAGAGCAGCCTGCGCGTGGTCTGGGTCTACCCGGACCTGCTCAGCACCTACGGCGACCGGGGCAACGCCCTGGTCGTGGAGCGCCGGGCCCGCCAGCGCCACCTCAACGTGACCCGGATCGACGTCCGCTCCGACCAGGCGATCCCCACCAGCGGTGACATCTACCTGATCGGCGGCGGCGAGGACCGCCCGCAGCGCCTGGCCGCCGAGCGGCTGCGCGCCGACAGCGGGCTGGTGCGCGCCGCCGAGAACGGCGCGATCATCTTCGGCGTCTGCGCCGGCTTCCAGATCATGGGCCACGAGTTCATCAACGACCTCGGCGAGCGCGAGCCGGGCCTGGGCCTGCTCGACGTCTGGACCGCCCGCGGCGAGGGCGAGCGCTGCGTCGGCGACGTGCTCGCCGACGTCGACCCCCGGCTCGGCCTGCCGCAGCTGACCGGCTTCGAGAACCACCAGGGCGTCACCCACCTCGGCCAGGGCGTGCAGCCGTTCGCCACCGTCAACGTCGGCCGTGGCAACGGCACCGGTGACGGCACCGAGGGCGCCTGGCGGGACACCGTCTTCGGCACCTACCTGCACGGCCCGGTGCTGGCCCGCAACCCCGCGGTGGCCGACATGCTGCTGAAGCTGGCGCTGGACGTCAGCGCCCTGCCGCCGGCCGACACCACCTGGTACGACGCGCTGCGCGCCGAGCGCATCGCGGCCACGACGCGTCCCCAGTAGTACGCCGGTCCGTCCCGGCCGGGTGCCCGCCATGCGGTCACCCGGTCCGCGGGCGGCCCCCGACGTACCACAATGGGGCTGCCTACTGCACACCCTCCTCGGCAGCAGGCCGCAATTCCGCGCGGGGGCGCCGACGGCGCCGCTCCCGCGTCGGCTCCTGCCCGGCCGGACCAGGGGCCGTATGCTCGACTTCACGGCCGTTCCCGGGCGTTCCGTCCGGACCGGCCGGTCCTTCACCCGACGGCCACCTCCCCGCCACCGCGGCGTGGAGGCGCCGCGTTACGGTGACGGCTCGTCGTCCCAGCCTGTAGTCCGGCCGTTCCTCGGTTCTGCTCGGGAGTTGCAAAGCTAATGCGTATCGGAGTGCTGACCAGCGGCGGTGACTGCCCCGGCCTGAACGCGGTGATCCGCTCCGTGGTCCACCGGGGGGTGGTCGACCACGGCGACGAGATCATCGGGTTCGAGGACGGGTGGCGCGGGTTCCTGGAGGGCCACCACCGCCCCCTGACCCTGGATTCGGTGAGCGGCATCCTGGCCCAGGGCGGCACCATCCTCGGTTCCTCCCGGGTCCAGCCCAGCCACCTGCGGGACGGCGTCGAGCGGGCCAAGAAGTACTGCTCCGACCTCGGTCTGGACGCGGTCATCCCGATCGGCGGCGAGGGCACCCTGAAGGCCGCCAAGCTGATGAGCGACGCGGGCCTGCCGATCGTCGGCGTGCCGAAGACCATCGACAACGACATCGCCGCCACCGACGTGACCTTCGGCTTCGACACCGCGGTCTCGGTGGCCACCGAGGCGCTGGACCGGCTGAAGACCACCGCCGAGTCCCACCAGCGGGTCATGGTCGTCGAGGTCATGGGGCGGCACACCGGCTGGATCGCGCTGAACGCGGGCATGGCGGCCGGCGCGCACGCCATCGTCGTCCCGGAGCGCCCGTTCCACATCGACAAGCTCACCGAGGTCGTCCGGGAGCGCTTCGACCGCCAGAAGAAGTTCGCCATCGTGGTCTGCGCCGAGGGCGCCAAGCCCGAGCCCGGCACCATGCACTGGGAAGAGGGCACCAAGGACATCTACGGCCACGAGCGCTTCACCGGCATCGCCACCCAGCTCTCCCGCGAGCTGGAGCACCGCCTCGGCAAGGAGGCCCGCCCGGTGATCCTCGGCCACACCCAGCGCGGCGGCACCCCGACCGCCTACGACCGGGTGCTCGCCACCCGCTTCGGCTGGCACGCCGTCGAGGCCGTCCACAAGGGCGCCTTCGGCCACATCACCGCCCTCCAGGGCACCGACATCAACCTGGTGCCGCTGGCGGAGGCGGTCGCCGAGCTGAAGACCGTCCCGCAGGAGCGCTACCTGGAGGCCGAGACGGTCATCTGACCGCCGCGCGCCGTCCCGGAGGCCCCCGGCCCCTTGGGTTCAAGGGGTCGTCGCAACACCACTTGGTTTCAGGTGGTGAGTAGATCACGTAGACGCTCGGCTGGGGTATCCCAGCCGAGCGTCTTG
>NZ_JBVITE010000113.1:0-12361 GCF_055575155.1 Kitasatospora sp. NPDC034533 | reverse complement strand
GAGCTGCAGTTGATCCTCGCCACCTGGGCTGGCCACTGTCCGACCTGCCACCGCGACATACCCACACCCATACGAACCTGACCAAGCCCTACTAGCAGTTCCTTCACCGGCAAGCGCATCCTGAGCGCCGAGTTCGGCACCTACGAGAGTTGGTCTGCCTCCTGCAACGCCCGTGAGATCGAGCTCTGGGCCACCGGCTACATCCACTCGGGGATGAACTGGAACTCCCAGACCGCCTCCGATTTCTGGTCCCGCAACCTGCAGACCATGAACGTCGCCAAGGGCTGGAGTGGCAACTGCCCCGGCGGCTGGCTGGAGTTCGGCGGCACCTCGGGTAACGTCAAGAACCTGGTGCAGGACGCGGCCAATTGGGGCTGGCCGACCATCACCTTCGGCCTGAAGGCGAAGAACGAGGGCGATGGCTACGGCTGGAAGCGCCTGACCGACGATGCCTTTCTGCGCGTCTACTACAACCTGCCGCCGGCCCAAGCCCCGATGAGCGACCTTTCGATGTCGCCCGGCTCGGTATGCCAGACCTCGCCCGTGCGGATCAACCGGGTGCCGCAGATCACCGCCCGACTGTCTGACCCGGACGGCGAGGCGATCGGTCCCCAGTTCGCGCTGTCCTGGGATCCGGGCGACGGAGGTGGTCTGCGCCGCATGTGGTGGTCGACCGGCGCCGAGGGCAATACCCCGCCTGGCTGGTCGTTCAAGGGCTCCGGATCGCAGTTCTCCTATCCTCTCCCGGACTGGACCCCGCAGAACGTGAAGGTCGGCTGGGAGGTCCGGGCTTGGGACGGAGCAAACTGGGGCCCGTGGAGCTCGGTCGGCGATCCGACGAACTGCTACTTCATCCTGGACACCACCCGCCCCAACGGACCGGACATCTCCTCCGTCTCCTACCCGGGCTCCAAGCTGAGCAGTGACGACCTGCCGTGGACCGACGGAGTCGGACGGTACGGCTACTTCGCGGTCTCCTCGACCTCGACCGACGTGGTCAAGTACCAGATCGGCCTGGACACCGGTCCGTCCACCAACCGCGAGGTTTCCACCACCGCCGGCGCGGCGCGCAACATCCGGATCCTCCCTGAAGCGCCCGGCCCGCACTTCCTCTCGGTTAACGCCATCGACGCCCACGGCAACACCTCGCAGTCCGAGACGTACTACTTCAACGTCCTCGCCGGTCAGCCGCAGCGAGCCGGCTGGAAGCTGGACGAGTCCGCAGGAACCGCTGAATCAGTGGGCGCCGGCGGCGACTTCGACGCCGTGCTCGGTACAGGTGCCAAGACCGGCGAACCCGGTCACAGCGGCACCGCGCTGAAGCTGGACGGCACCGCCAGCGGCTTCGCCCAGACCACGGCCGCCCTGCTGGAGACCCAGCGCAGCCTCACCGCCTCCGCCTGGGTGCGTTACGACGGCATAGGCGGCAGTCACACGGTGCTGAGTCAGGGCGGACCGAACCACTACGCCTACCGCCTCGGCGTGGACGACGTAGACGGGCAGAGCCGCTGGACGTTCAAGGTGCAGACTGCGGCTGGTGACTCCGACGCCACAGTGGTCGGCGTGCAGTCGGCAGCCGCGCCGACGACCGGACGCTGGACCCACCTGCTCGCCACCTACAAGACCGAGACCAAGGAGATCCGGCTCTACATCGACGGCACGTTGGCTGCCTCCGCGCCGGCGACGGCCGTCTGGGACGGCCACGGTCCGCTGCAGATCGGCCGCTCCCGCTGCACGACCGGTTGGTGCGACGCCTGGCCGGGCGCGGTGGATGACGTACAGCTATGGGACAACGCGTTGGGCGCCACCGAGGCGCGCACCGTCTTCAACGGCGCAGCGCCCACCGCCCAGGTCATCGCCAAAGCCAAGTGGGACATGAACGAGCCGGCTGGCGTGGCCTTGGTGACCGGTCATCCGCAGGCCGTCAATGCGGTTCTGCAGGGCGGCGCCGTCCTCGGCGGTCGCGGGGTCGCGGGCACCGGCTTGAAGCTGGACGGCGTCGCTGCCCACGCCACGGTCGCTCTGCCGCCCGTCCTGACGACCCGTAGCTTCGCCGTGTCCGCTTGGGCCCGGCTGCCCAAGGCCAAGCCCAGCCACGACGCCGTCGTCCTCTCCCAGGCCGGCGCTCACAGCAGCCCGTTCTCTCTGTACTATTCGGCCGCCGACGACCGCTGGGTCTTTGGTCGGCACGACCAGGACGCGATTGGCGCCACGCTGACGCGGGCGCTCCAGGGCGCCTGCGGCAACGGCCCGTGCCTGACCCCGACCGGCGACGAGTGGGCCCATCTGGTCGGCGTCTTCGACGCCGCCACCGACAAGCTGCAGCTCTATGTCAACGGCCACCTGGCGGGGGAGAGTACCTACACCGCCTCGCTCTACGGCTCTGGCCCGCTGTTGATCGGCGCCGGTTCGCGCGAGACCCTGAAGGTCGACTTCTTCGAAGGCAATGTGGACGATGTGCGGGTGTACGACCGCGTCATCACCGGTCCGGAGGTCCGCGATCTGGTGCAGCAGCGTCCGCTGCTGGCCGGCCGCTGGAAGTTCGCCTCGGTGAACGGGTCGGTCAGCCCGGACGAGGGCCCGGCCAAAGCGGGTGCCGTCCTCGACGGTGGCGCTTCGATCAATGCCGTCGACGGCTTGTTGGCCCCCGGCGTCCTGCAACTGGACGGCTCCTCCGGCTATGCCGCCACCACCACGACCCCGCTGCACACCGGGCAGGGCTTCACCCTGGCCGGCTGGGCGAGCACCGCAGGCATCCCGACTCGGAGAATGACGGCCTTTTCGGTCGCCGGCGCCAGTAACAGCTCGGTTACCGTACGCTGGGTGCCGCTAGGCCTGGACCCGGACACTCAGCAGCCCACCGGCCAGTGGGAGGCGGAGGTGCGCTACTCCGACGCGAACCTCCCACCGGGCAGTGACACCAGCAAGGCGCGCACCCTGATCGCGCACACGCCAGCCACCCTCGTCTACGGGGAGACCTGGACGCACCTGGCGGTCAGCTACGACGCGTTCTCGGACCGGCTCACCCTGTATGTCAACGGCCAGGTGGAGAACCAGGCCTGTGACTCCGACCTGCCGACGTCAGGCTGCACGTCACACGTCTCCTGGGCTGGCGGCGTGCCGCAGCCCTACGAGGCGACGGGCGGCGTGCAGTTCGGCCGGAGCAGGGAGTCCGGAGCGTGGGGTGAGTACTTCTCCGGTGAGCTCGACGACGTCTGGCTCTACCAGGGCGTGCTGAGCCCCGCGCAGATCGGCAAGCTCGGCAACTACGGAGCCGAGCTGGACACGTCCACCGGCGTCTGATCCCCCTTACTCCGTGGGCCGGGCGGCTTCGCCTCCGCCCGGCCCACGGGCGTCACACCCCTTTCTCACTGAGGAGTGCTTTACCCATGAGTAGGAACAGGTCGGTGCTGCGGCTGCCGACCCGGACCAGGATGTCCGTGGTCATTGCGGGCACACTGGTCGGGTCGCTGCTGCCGGCGCTGCCACTGGCCGCCGTCGCGGCGGCCGCGGAACCCTACACCAAGCCCTCGGCGGTCTCACCCGAGGAGCCGGTCAAGGGCTCGGACGCCAAGACCAGGGGCCGTAAGGCAGACACGACGGTCAGCAAGACCGACGGCAAGCACGGAACCCTTCCCGGCGCGGGAAGCGCCACGGTCGACGTCCCCGGCGAGAAAGGCAAGGCTGGCAAGGCCGGCAAACTGCCTGTCGCCCTCTCCTCCTCCGGTACAGCGGGCAAGGCGAAGGTCGAACTACTCGGCCAGAACGCCGCCGCCAAGGCCGGCGTCAACGGTCTGCTGCTGACCGTCACAGGCGCCGACGAGAACGTCGGTATGGCTGTCGACTACTCGTCCTTCGCTCAGGCGGCTGGTTCAGGCTTCGGCTCACGCCTGAAGCTGGTGCGCCTGCCCGAGTGCGCGCTCACCACCCCGGACCTTCCGGAGTGCCGGGTGCAGACTCCACTACCGGGCGGCAACGACGTCGCGAAGCAGACGGTGGCTGCAGACACGCTGACCGCGGCGCCGGCCGGCTCGACGCGGTTGTCGTCCGCGCCGAAGGTGACGGTGATCGCCGCCACGACGGGCAGTTCGGGGCCAAGCGGTGACTACAAGGCGACGCCGTTGTCGAGCGCTTCGTCGTGGTCGACAGCGCTGAACAGCGGGTCGTTCGGCTGGTCCTACGACATGCCGCTCACGGCAATGCCGGGCGGGCTGACGCCGAAGGTCGGCCTGTCCTACAACTCCGCTGCGATCGACGGCCGTACGGTGAACAGCAACAACCAGGCCTCCTGGGTGGGTGACGGCTTCGACTTGTCGCCCGGCTTCGTCGAGCGCAGCTACAAGGCTTGCGCCGACGATGGCGCGCCGAAGACCGGGAAGTCCAGCCCGGGCGATCTGTGCTGGGGGACCGACAACGCGACGATCAGCTTCGCCGGACACTCCGGCGAGCTGATCCCGGTGTCCGGGGACGAATGGCGTATCAAGAACGACGACGCCACCAAGGTCGTGCGTCTGCGGGACGGTGCTCGCGGCAACGGTGACAACGATGGCGAGTACTTCCGTGCCACCACCACCGACGGGACCAACTATTACTTCGGGTACAACCGTCTGCCGAACTGGAGCGCAGGGAAGCCGGAGACCAAGTCCGTCTACACGGTGCCCGTCTACGGCAACAATGCTGGCGAGCCGTGCAACGCCGGTGCCTTTGCGTCCTCGTGGTGCCAGCAGGGCTGGCGCTGGAACCTGGACCTGGTAGTCGATGCCCACGGCAACGACATCACCTACTGGTACACGCCCGAGACCAACAACTACGGCCGCAACCTGAAGGCCACTGACCGGACGCCCTATATCCGCGGCGGACGTATGGACCACATTGAGTACGGCCAGCAACAGAGCGACATCTACTCGACCACCGTCAAACCGATGGGCCGGGTCGACTTCGTCACCGCCGAGCGCTGTCTGGAGTCGGGGGCGGGCGTCTGCGATGCGGCAAAGATCGACGCCAACCAGCAGTACTGGTACGACACTCCGTGGGACCAGAACTGCAAGGACGGCACCGACTGCACCGCCCAGTACTCGCCGACGTACTTCACCCGCACCCGCCTCACCCAGATCGCGGCCAAGACGCTCCAGACCGACGGGAACTACACCACGGTCGACACCTGGGACCTGAAACACAAGTGGGGCACCGCCGACTTCGACTACCAGCTCCTGCTGGACTCGATCCAACACACCGGCTTCTCCGTCACCCCGTCCGTCGCCCTTCCCAAGACCACCTTCGCCTACAAGCAGCGGGCCAACCGGCTCGACAAGGTCGGCGACGGCCGCATGCCGTTCATCAAGCAGCGGCTGGGCACTGTCACTGATGAGCTCGGCGGCCAGATCGACGTCAACTACTCGGAGCCGGCCTGCGACTGGAACGCACTGCCGACTCCGCAGACCAACAGCACCCGCTGTTTCCCACAGATGTACCAGGCCTCCGAGGAGACCCCTGTCGTCACGGAGTGGTTCAACAAGTACGTCGTCGACTCGGTCGTCGCTACCGACCGCACCGGCGGCGCACCCGACATGGTCACCCGCTACAGCTACCTCGGCGACCCCGCCTGGCACTTCGATGACGAGGACGGTCTGACCAAGGAGAAGCTGAAAACCTGGTCCCAGTGGCGCGGCTACGCCCGCACCCGGGTGGAAACCGGCGGTGTCGCCGGCATGTCCACCCAGGCCGACCACTACTTCCTGCGCGGGATGGACCAGGACCGCGACAATCCCGGTGACAAGAACGGCAAGCGCAGCGTCACCGTGGACGACGGCCAGGGCACCACGATCACCGACGACAACGCCTGGGCGGGCTACGAGTACCGCACCGAGCAGTACGACAAGCCCGGCGGCGTGATCCTGCAGAAGTCGGTCAACACACCGTGGAAGCAGGAGACGGCCAAGAGGGTCCGCGACTGGGGCACCACCACCGCCAACATCATCGGTACTATCGTCGCCAGGGGTTTCACCTCGCTGGACAACGGGGCGGGCTACGCCTGGCGGGAGACCAGGAGCAATACGGCCCGCGACGGCTACGGCCGCATCGTCTCCGTCGAGGACTTGGGCGACGTGGCGGTCGGCACAGACGACAAGTGTGCCCGCACCACCTACCTCGACAACACCACTGCCTGGATCCTGCGGGCCACCGCGAGGATCGAGACCGTCGCCGCCGCCTGCGGCGCCAGTGTCAGCCGTGACACCCGGCCCGACGGTACGTCGGCCGTCCTGTCCGACGTCCGGTATCGGTACGACGGCCAGGGTTACGGCGCGGCGCCGAACAAGGGCGACATCACCCTGACCCACACCCTGAAGACCCGCTCGGGCAACACCGCCACCTACCTGGACGGCGCGGCCACCTTCGACGGCTACGGGCGTCCGGTGACCGCCACCGCGAACGCCTCCTCTACGGTCTTCGACACCACAGACGCGACCGGTCCGGTCACCACGGCCTCGCCCGACGCCCGAACCACCACCACCACCTATACACCGGCCACCGGCCGGCCCGCCAAGTCCGTGGTGACCAGCCCACCCGCCAAGGCCGGGGACGCCACTACCACCCAGACCAGCACCACCGACTTCGACCTGCTGCGCGGTCTGGCCGTCGACACCGTCGACACCAACGGCCGCCGCACGGACGTCCAGTTCGACGCGCTCGGCCGCACTCTCAAGGTCTGGCTACCCGACCGCTCCAAGGCGACCGGGCAGACCCCGAACCAGGAGTACGCCTACACCGTCACCGACGGACAGATCAGCGCCATCACCAGCAAGACACTCAACGACGACGCCACCCAGCAGACCTCGTTCATTCTCTACGACGGCTTCGGCCGCACTCGGCAGACCCAGTCTCCAGGCGAGAATGGCGGCCGCGTCCTGTCCGACACCTTCTACGACGAGCGTGGCCAGGTGGCACTGGCCTACGCCCCCTACTACGCCGCCGGTGCGCCGTCACCGACGCTATTCAAGATCGAGAACACCGCTGGCGTCGAGACTCAGACCGCGACCACGTACGATGGTCTCGGACGGGCCATCAAATCCACTGTCCTCGCGGGCAACGGCACCGGCACCCCGCTCTTCACCACGCTCACCGAGTACGGCGGCGACCGGGTCACCGTCACCCCGCCCGTCGGCGGCACCCCTACCACGGCGATCGCCGATGCCGCCGGCCGCACCACCGAACTGCGCCAGTACAAGGCGGCGACGCCTACCGGCGCCTACGACACCACGACCTACGCCTACGACCCGGCGGGCAACCTCATCGGCCTCACCAACCCGGCCGGCACATTGTGGAGTTGGACCTACGACCAGCTCGGCCGTCAGACCAAGGCGGTCGACCCGGACAGCGGGACCACCGTCAAGTCCTACAACGACCGTGGTGAACTCACCAGCACCACCGACGGGCGCGGGCAGACCATCGCGACCGTCTACGACAACATGTCCCGCGTACTGGAGACCCATCAGGAATCCGTGATCGGCCCGTTGCTTACCTCCCAGACCTGGGATCCGACGAGTAACAAGGGCCAGCTGGCCTCCAGCACCCGCTACAGCACGGTCAACGGCACCCCCTATCAGTACAAGACCGCCTACTCGTTGTTCGACGCCATCGGCCGACCGACCCGCAGCACGGTGACGGTCCCGTCCGTCCCCGGGCAGGAGGCCCTGGCGGGTAGCTACAGCACCACCACCGTCTACCGGCTCGACGGCCTGACCAAGTCGGTCAGCTACCCGGCCGTCGGCAACCTGCTGCCCGAAGCGGTGGTGTTCAGCTACGACAGCCTGCGGCGGCCCACCGCCACCGAGGGCCTGACGAAGTACCTGACCAAGCAGACGTACAGCCTCACCGGTAAGCCGCTGCAGTCCACCTTGAGCAACGGCACCGCAGGCAAGGAGGTGTACGTCACCAACGGCTACGAGTGGGGCACCCAGCGCCTCGCCTCCAGCCGCACCGACCAGTACGGCGTCACCGGCGCGACCCGCTCCGCCGCTTACACCTATGACCAGGCCGGCAACGTCACCTCGGTCACCGACACCTCGCGCTCCGGTACCGACCGACAGTGCTTCCGCTACGACTTCCTGGCCCGTCTCACCGACGCGTACACCCCCAATACAGGTAGCTGCTCCTCTCCCAGCGGCACCCAGCTCGGCGGCCCGGCCCCGTACTGGACCAGCTGGGCCTACAACGCCAACGGTACCCGGGCCAGCGAGACCCGGCACGACCCGACCGGCAACACCACCCAAGACGCCATCACCAGCTACACCTACCCCGCGCCCACCGCGGCCCGCCCCCATAGCCTGAGCTCCACCTCCACCGTCACCGGCGCCGTCGGCGCACCGATCGTGGAGAGCTACGACTACGACGCCGTGGGCGCGACGACCGGCCGGCACCTCAAGCCGTCCGGCAATCTGGCCAGCGACCAGACCCTGACCTGGGACGTGGAGGGCCGGCTCAGCCGGCTCGCCGCGGCTGTCAAGACGACCAGCGGCAGCACCGTCACGACGACCAACCAGACCACCGACTACCTCTATGACGCCGGCGGAAACCGCCTGTTGGGTCATACCCTCGACACCGCCGCCCCCGCCGCCGAGAGCTGGACCCTGTACCTCGGCAGCACCGAGCTGAAGCTGGTCAAGGGCGCCGCCAAGGCCACCGCCACCCGCTACTACCCGCTCGGCTCGGCCACCGCCGTCCGCACCGACGACAACAAGCTGACTTTCCAGATCAACGATCACCACGGCACCGCCGAGGTCGGCATCGACGCCGCCACCGGCGCCGTGGACCAGCGCCGTTCGCTGCCCTTCGGCGGCACCCGGGGCACCGCTCCCACCTCCTGGGCAGGCACTCGCGGCTTCCTCGGCGGCACGGCCGAACCCACCGGGCTCACCCATCTGGGAGCCCGTGAGTATGACCCTTCCACCGGCCGGTTCCTCTCGGTCGACCCACTCCTGGTGGCCAACGACCCGCAGTCGCTTTCGGCGTACACCTACAGCAACAACAACCCGCTCACCCTCAGCGACCCCAGCGGTCTCGCGTTCGAGGAGTGCGTCAACGGGATGTACAACTGCAGCAACAAGGGCACCACACCCACTGGGAAGGGCAACCGCTACGAGGAGGTCGTCGCGGAGGCGGAGAAGGCCGCCAAGATGGGGCAGAGCAACTACCTCAACTACCTCGCTAACAAGGCCGCCGAGGACGAGATCACCAATCAGGCGCTGGCCAATGCCGCCACCAAACCCAAGGGCGACGCACGGAACAACTGCGGTGTCCTCGTAGGCACGGCCCCGGCCTGTAACAAGGACTATGCGGACCGGGTCAAGCAGGGCTATAAGCAGCTCATTCCGGAAGCAGCGCGGATGACCATGCTCCCGCAGGCCTGGAACTGCATGGTCAACCACGATTCAAACGACTGCGATGAAGTCGGCGCCGCGATGTCCGTCTCAATGGCGGCCCGTGACTTCGAGGTCATCGCCACGGCCATGAATCGCTTCGCTACTGCGGAGTCAAGGGCCGCACGAAGCTGCTTCCACAGCTTCCCGGCAGGTGTCCTGGTCCTGCTCCCGGACGGGACAGCCAAGCCGATCGAGGAGTTGGTGGTTGGTGACCACGTTCTGGCCACCAATCCAGAGACCGGGGAGACCGTCGTCGCCGAGGTCGACGCGGCCATGGTGACACCGGATGACTCGGCGTTCACCACGATCGCCCTCGCCGAGGGCCGCGGCGAGATCACCGCGACTGACCATCACCGGTTCTGGTCCGTCAGCGATGAGGCCTGGGTCGATGCGGGCAAGCTGGTCCCCGGAGATACGGTGCTCACCGTTGACGGGACAACCGTCACCGTGAGCGAGGTCCGGCACTCCGGTGGGGTTCGCCCGGCATACGATCTGACCGTCCGGAACCTGCACACGTACTATGTGCTGGCTGGAACCACGCCAGTTCTTGTGCATAACTCTGGTCCTGCCTGCGGCCTCGGCGGCTTCAAGGCCGGTGTCACCCCCGACGAGATCGCTGAGATCAACCGTGGATTCGGTGGCGAAACGCTGTTGAGTGGTTCCCCCGAAAACATGCTGGTTAACGCGAGCCGGTACAACAGTTTCTGGGAGAAGTCTGCGGTCGTTATTCGCGACATCGCAGGAAGTCACATGTTCAATAATGGGAACAAGCGGACCGCGCAAGCAGTCGTCGAGCAGCTGATGGAGCGTAACGGGGTCACGAGCGGCCCCACGTCCCAAGACCTACGCAGCGTCATCGACAGAGTTGGGAAGGGCCAGCTCCACGACGTTGGCGACATCGCGGCAGCCTTGAGGGGCTACTAACAGGAGTTTAGGGAATGGATATCGAGCAGCTTATGGAGAACCTCGGTCGCTCTGGCGTCACCGTGATCCTCAAAGTGGATGACGAAAGGATGGCGGACGGCGGGGAGCCATGGACGGTAGTCATGTCAGGAAAGGGCCTTGGGGAGCAAGGCTTTATCCGGGCTGAATCCTCCAGCCTTGACGATTGCCTTGAGCAGGCAGTCGACCGGCTGCGAACCCGCCCGGGTGACTGGGGATGGTTGGAGGAAATCTCCTAAAATAACGCTGCGAGGCCCCACCGATTTCGGTTCGGTGGGGCCTCGCGGTGTCTTGACGGCAGTAGTTGACGGCAACGTCAGCGGACGGGTGCTGCACAAAGCGGTGGCTCGTCGCCGTCGTCGGGGTCGATAGCTGCCCCGGAGGCCCTGCCGAGGGTACGGCCGAGGAGGTCAATGGCGTCGCGCTGGAGGCGGAGTCGGACGTGTGCGTAGACGGTGGCGGTGACGCCGATGTGGGCGTGGCCGAGGAGTTCCTTGATGACGACGAGTTCGACGCCCTGTTCCAGGAGGAGGGTCGCGGTCGAGTGCCTCAGGTCGTGGAACCGGACCTGGCGGAGGTGTGCGCGGCGGAGCAACGCGTTGAAGTGTCGGGTGAGGGTTGCGGGCTCGATGGGATTGCCGTCGGGTCGGGTGAAGACGTGGCCGTTGTCCACCCAGCTCGCGCCGGCCTTCTGCTTCTCGTGGGCCTGCTGCTTGCGGTGGGTGCGGAGTGAGAGCAGGCAGGGGGCCGGGAGGACGATGCGGCGTTCGGAGCTGACTGTCTTGGTGGGGAGGGTGGTCAGGCCGCCGGTGCGGGTGCGCTGGAGGGTGCGGCGGATGCTGGCCGTGCTGGCGTCCAGGTCGAGGTCTTCCCAGCGCAGGCCGAGGAGTTCGCCCTTGCGCAGTCCGGTGCGGAGGGCGAGTTCGAACAGGGCGTGGAGGCGGTGGCCCTGGGCGGCGGTGAGGAAGGTGCGGGCCTCGTCGGCGGTGAGGGGTTCGAAGCGGCGGGGGCGGGGTGTGCCGGTGCGGACGTTGCGGGCGACGTTGCGCGGGATCTCTTCCTCCCGGACGGCATGCTCCAGGGCGGACTTGAGTACCGAGTGGATGTAGGCGAGGGTCAGCGGGGAGAGCCGCTTGCCGCAGCACGTGCCAATCGCGCAGCAGCGGGGCTGGGTGCGGGCAGCGTCGAGGCCACGAGTGCAGCACTGGCAGACGGTCCGCAGCCCGTTCAGCCAGGTGCGCACATCCTTGGCGGCGAGCTTGGCGAGCTTCTTCTTGCCGAGGCCGGGGATGAGGTAGCGGTTCGTGCAAGCGGTGTAGCGGGTGTGGGTGTTCTCGCGGAGCTGGTGGACGGCGACGTTCTCCAGCCAGTACGTCAGGTACGCCCCGAGGCTGCCCTGGGTGGAGACCATGGGGACGCCGCGGTTGCTGGCGGCGATCTTCTCGGTGAGCTTGGCGAGGGCTTCCTTGCGGGTGATGCCGTAGACGCGGACGCGCTTGCGGGTGTCGCCGGGGGCGAGGACGTAGCCGGCGGCTTCCCAGCGGCCGTCCTTGCGCTGGTAGACGGTGCCGTCGCCGTTGGCACGGACGCGGCGGGAGGCGGAGGTGTCGCGAGGTGCGGTCATCAGGCGGCGTCCTGTTCAAGTCGGGTGCGGATGAAGTCGGTGAGCGCGTGGGTGGGGATGCGGCGGGCGCGGCCGAGAGTGATGGAGGCGAGCTGCCGGGTGCGGAGCAGGTCGTAGACGGCGGAGCGACCGAGCTGGAGGCGGGCCATGACCTGGGGGACCGTCAGCAGGTCTTCGCCCGTGCTTGGACCCGCGAGGAGCGTGGTCATCAGCAGCCGCCTTCTGCGGTGAACTGCCGCTCCAGTTCTCTGCGGTGCCACACGGCGGCGGCGAGGAGTTCCGCGCCGGGGCTGTAGCCCGAGCCGTGGTAGGCCCAGTGGCCGATGACGAGGGTGGTGCTCGGGTCGAGGTCGGTCAGGCCGGCGTGTGTGCGGGC
>NZ_JBVITE010000112.1:0-12472 GCF_055575155.1 Kitasatospora sp. NPDC034533 | reverse complement strand
TCACAGGCCCCTGCGCCGTCCGGACCTTGCGAATCTCGAAGTCCAATGCATCCCCTGAACTGGGGTGTTGCAACGACTCCTAGAACCCAAGCACCGCGAGCGGGGCCCTTCGGCGTCCGCGGGCGCCTCCGCGGGCGCGCTCCGCGCGCTGCCGTGCGCTGTCCATGCGCTAAGACTGCGGTCTCAGTCCGTGAGACACCAGTTCAATCTCCAGCGAAAACCGCCACCCTGGACGGAGCGGCCCGGGTGCACACGGCGGCGCACACGTTTTGACCTCGACGACACGAGAAGGCCGGCAACGCGGCCGGCTGGAGGGAATCCGATGGGACGGACACTCGCAGAGAAGGTCTGGGACGACCACGTCGTGCGGCGCGCGGAGGGCGAACCCGACCTCCTCTTCATCGACCTGCACCTGCTCCACGAGGTCACCAGCCCGCAGGCCTTCGACGGTCTGCGCCTGGCCGGCCGCCCGGTCCGCCGCACCGATCTGACGATCGCCACCGAGGACCACAACACCCCGACCCTGGACATCGACAAGCCGATCGCCGACCCGGTCTCCAAGGTGCAGCTGGAGACGCTGCGCCGGAACGCGGCCGAGTTCGGCGTCCGGATCCACTCGCTCGGCGACGTCGAGCAGGGCGTGGTGCACGTCGTCGGCCCCCAGCTCGGCCTGACCCAGCCCGGTATGACCGTGGTCTGCGGCGACTCCCACACCTCCACCCACGGCGCCTTCGGGGCGCTGGCGTTCGGCATCGGCACCAGCCAGGTCGAGCACGTGCTGGCCACCCAGACCCTGCCGCTGGCGCCGTTCAAGACCATGGCGATCACCGTCGAGGGCGAACTGCCCGAGGGCGTCACCGCCAAGGACCTGATCCTGGCCGTCATCGCGAAGATCGGCACCGGCGGCGGCCAGGGCTACGTCCTGGAGTACCGCGGTTCGGCGATCCGGAGCCTGTCGATGGAGGCCCGGATGACCATCTGCAACATGTCGATCGAGGCCGGCGCCCGGGCCGGCATGATCGCCCCGGACGAGACCACCTTCGCCTACCTGAAGGGCCGCCCGCACGCCCCGCAGGGCGAGGACTGGGACGCCGCCGTCGCGTACTGGAAGACCCTGGGCACCGACGAGGACGCGGTCTTCGACCACGAGGTCCTCATCGACGCGAGCGAGCTGACCCCGTTCGTCACCTGGGGCACCAACCCGGGCCAGGGCGCCCCGCTGGGCTCGAACGTGCCGGACCCGGCCTCCTTCGCCGACCCGCAGGAGCGCCTGGCCGCCGAGAACGCCCTGGCGTACATGGGCCTGGAGGCCGGTACGCCGCTGCGCGAGGTGAAGGTCGACGCCGTCTTCGTCGGCTCCTGCACCAACGGCCGGATCGAGGACCTGCGGGCCGCCGCGGCCGTGGTGGAGGGCCGCCGGATCGCCGACGGCGTGCGGATGCTGGTGGTCCCCGGCTCCGTCCGGGTCGCCCTCCAGGCCGTCGAGGAGGGTCTGGACAAGGTCTTCACCGCGGCCGGTGCCGAATGGCGCCACGCGGGCTGCTCGATGTGCCTGGGAATGAACCCCGACCAGCTCGCCCCGGGGGAGCGCTGCGCCTCCACCTCGAACCGCAACTTCGAGGGCCGGCAGGGCAAGGGGGGCCGCACCCACCTGGTCTCCCCGCAGGTCGCCGCGGCGACCGCCGTGCTGGGCCGCCTCGCGGCCCCCTCCGACCTGACCGCCGACGTCGTTGCCGTGGAGGCCTGAGCCATGGAGAAGTTCACCACCCACACCGGCCGGGCCGTCCCGCTGCGCCGCAGCAACGTGGACACCGACCAGATCATCCCGGCCCACTGGCTGAAGAAGGTCACCCGATCCGGTTTCGAGGACGGGCTGTTCGAGGCCTGGCGCAAGGACGAGTCCTTCGTCCTCAACCGCCCCGAGCGACAGGGGGCCACGGTGCTG
This sequence comes from Kitasatospora sp. NPDC034533, assembly GCF_055575155.1. Taxonomy (NCBI): domain Bacteria; kingdom Bacillati; phylum Actinomycetota; class Actinomycetes; order Kitasatosporales; family Streptomycetaceae; genus Kitasatospora; species Kitasatospora sp. NPDC034533. The sequence goes on along the minus strand of NZ_JBVITE010000112.1, from coordinate 10,527 downwards.
GTGGCCGGCCCCGAGTTCGGCACCGGCTCCTCCCGCGAGCACGCCGTCTGGGCGCTCCAGAACTACGGCTTCCACGCCGTCATCTCGTCCCGCTTCGCCGACATCTTCCGGGGCAACTCGCTGAAGAACGGCCTGTTGACGGTCGTCCTGCCGCAGGAGACCGTGGAACGGCTCTGGGCGATCACCGAGAGTGACCCCTCGGCCGAGATCACCGTCGACCTGGAGGCGCGCGAGGTGCGGGCCGAAGGCGTCACGGCGGCCTTCGAGCTGGACGACAACGTCCGGTGGCGCCTGCTCAACGGCCTGGACGACATCAGCATCACGCTGCAGAACGAGGCCGACATCGCGGCCTTCGAGGCGACCCGCCCGGCCTTCAAGCCCCGTACTCTGCCGGTGGTCTGAGTTCCCTTCAGAACAAGCATTCTGACGATCCGCCGGATGGCCCGCGTCCCCCTCGGGGGGGCCGGGCCATCCGTCGTTCCGGAGCGCGAGTTAGCGCCGCGGCCCGCCCCGGATTGCCCATTTGGCTTTGCGGAAGAGGGCCCCGCGCAAGTACAACTGCGGGTAGATGGCACAATCAGTACATGCACCGGCACCATGAACCTCCGTACGCGGGCGGCGAACCCGCGGCTGAGGACTCCATGGGCCGGCCATCCGAACGCCGAATTGACGATCGGCCGGACGTCACCTCCGCACCTGCTGAGGCGCCGGACGACCAGGAAGTCGCAGCGCTCTACGCGCTTGTGGCCGAGCGGTTGAAGCAAGCTCACGCCCGCGTGCATGCGCTGAACGTGTCTGTCGATGCAAAGACCGCTCTCACCCGTCAACTCCTCATCGTCACCGAGACCGCCAAGCGCGATCTACCGGAGGCGGCAAGGCGGTTGAGTCGCTTTGTACATGACCTCGACGAGGGGCCCCCGCCGCTCGACTGAGGTCGCCGACGCGCAAATCCATTGCGACACTAGGGTGATTCGCGCGTTTGGTAATTGAAAGTCCGCAGATACATACCTAACGTGCGAAAAGAACGGATGGAATCATCCGGCGCTCGTTTCCGAAGGGGAAGACGTGAACAAGGCTCAGCTTGTCGAAGCGGTGGCCGAGCAGCTGGGCGGTCGCAAGGCTGCCGCAGAGGCCGTCGACGCAGTGCTCGACACCATGGTCCGTGCCGTTGTGGCCGGCGACCGGGTTTCGGTCACCGGGTTCGGCACCTTCGAGAAGGTGGAGCGCTCCGCGCGCTTCGCCCGCAACCCGCAGACCGGCGAGCGGGTCAAGGTCAAGAAGACCTCGGTCCCCCGCTTCCGTCCGGGCCAGGGCTTCAAGGACCTGGTCAGCGGCAGCAAGAAGCTGCCGAAGGAAGGCCCCTCGGTGAAGAAGGCCCCCAAGGGCTCCCTCACCCCGGGCAAGAGCGGCGTCGCCGCCACCCCGGCCGCCAAGCGTGCCGCCACCAAGCGCGCCGCCGCTGCCGCCGCCCCGGCCACCAAGAAGACCGCCGCCAAGAAGACGGCGACCACGGCCGCCGCCAAGAAGGCCGCGACCACGGGTGCCGCCAAGAAGACCACGGCGACCGCCAAGAAGAGCGCCGCGAAGACCACGCCCGCGAAGACCACCGCCGCCAAGAAGACCACGGCGACCGCCTCCAAGGCCGCCGCGACGAAGTCCGCCGCGACCAAGAAGACGGCCGCGGCGAAGAAGGCGACCACCACGGCTGCCGCCAAGAAGACCACGGCCACCGCCAAGAAGGCGACCGCCACGGCCAAGAAGACGGCGCCGGCGAAGAAGACCGCCACCCGCAAGACCACCGCGCGCAAGACCTCTGCCAAGTAAGTCCCGCGCGACCGTCCTCGGACGGCCTTCGGCGTAGAGCCGCGGCACCCCTTCCGTAATTCACGGAAACCGGTCGCCGCGGCTCTTTCGATTTCCGGGCGCTTAGTCAGGAATCCGCGACGTGCGGGTGCGCGGGCGGGGTTCGGGGGTGGCACGGATCCCGGGGCCGTGCCGGGCGGGGGTCGTCGGTCCACGACCGGCGGGCGGCCCGGGCGGGGCGGGCCTGCGGTGGGGGCGTGGGGTGGGGCCCGAGGCGGGGCCGTCAGCCCTCGGCGGGGTCGGGGAAGGTCTGGAGCGTCACGAAGACCACCCGGCGGGCCTCGCCGGTGCCCTCGGTGCGGATCCGCACCCGCTGACCGGGGCGCAGCAGCCGCAGGCCGCCCGCGTCGAAGGCGGCCGCGTTGAACGGCACCGGGGTCCCGTCGTCGAGCAGCACGGAGCCGGCCCGGGTGGCGGGGTCGAAGGTGAACGCGGTGGCCTGCATGCGAGCAGCATAGCGAGCGGGGCCGCCCGCTCCCGGGGCCAGGACCGGGCCGGGCTCCGGGAGGGGCTCGGGGCCGGCCCGGCGTGAACCCGGGCGGGCTCAGCGCGGGCTCAGGGAAGCGACCAGCGCACGGGTGTGCGGACCGAGGCCGAGCGCCGCGGCCTCGTCGAGGTCGGGGCCGGTGTCCACGTCCCGGCGTACCGACTCCACGCCCGTCAGGCGCAGTTCGAGCGCCCCGCCCTCGGTGTGCCGGGCCCGTGAGCCCTCCCCGAAGGCGGGGGAGAGCGGCCGGCCCGGGGTGCAGGCGAGCAGCGTGGTGCCGAGGCCGGGGGAGTCCGGGAGGAAGGCCCGGCCGTCCGGCGGGACCGCGCCCAGCACCAGGGCCAGTTCGGCCGGGCGCAGCGCCGGGAGGTCGGCCGAGAGCGCCGCCAGCGGGGCCCGCGGGGCCAGCGCCAGCGCGGCCGAGGCGCCGTGCGCCAGCGCCCGGTTGAGGCCGCCGCCGGGCTCGTCGGCGACCACCAGCGCGCCGAGCGCGGCCAGCCGGGCCCCGGCCCCGGCGTCGCGGGTGACCACCAGGACCCGGTCGACGCCCGGGGTGGCCAGGGCGGCGGTGACGGTGTCCAGCGCGAAGGACAGCGCCAGGCCGGGCCGGTGCTCCCCGGCGTACGGGGCCAGTCTGCTCTTGGCCAGGGCGAGCGGCTTGAGCGGAATCACCAGCGACCAGCCGGCGGTGGGTGCGGCGGGCGCGACGGGCCCGCTGGGGCGTACGGTGTCCTGGGTCACCGGCGTCATTGTGGCGCCGGTCCCGGAGCCCTCGCCAGGCCGTACGAGCTGTGCGGACGTGCGTTTGATCACGCCCGCCGGGCGGGTTGGCGCGGTCGCTCGACAGCCGGTGAGCGGGCGGGCGACACTGTTCCGCGCCCGTGGCCCGGGCACCGGCGGAAACGGTGCGCGGCGCCGGGACGCCAGGACCGCGGCGCTGCGTGCCGCATCGGATGAGAAGGAGCTGGGGTGGCCCGCCGCTCGTACGCCAAGTTCGGCAACGCCGACTACGGCATCTGGTACCGCTTCGCGGCCGTGCTGGTGAAGCCGGTGACGACCGCTCTGGTGAAGCCCGACTGGCGGGGCTGGGAGCACCTTCCGAAGAACGAGGGCTTCATCGCCGCGGTGAACCACAATTCGATCATCGATCCGGTGATCTACGCGCACTGGCAGTACAACAGCGGACGCCCGCCGCGCATTCTCGCCAAGTCCTCGCTGTTCTCGATTCCCTTCATCGGATTCATGCTGCGCAAGACCGGCCAGATTCCGGTGTTCCGCGAGTCCACCGACGCCGCGCAGGCGTTCCGGGCCGCGATCGACGCCGTCAACGCCGGCCAGTGCGTGCAGTTCTACCCGGAGGGGACGCTCACCCGGGACCCGGACCTGTGGCCGATGACCGGCAAGAGCGGGGTCGCCCGGGTCGCGCTGATGACCGGCGCGCCGGTCATCCCGGTGGCGCACTGGGGCGCCCACGAGATCATCCCGCCGTACGGCCGGCCCGGTTACGGGAAGGGCAAGTTCAACCTGTTCCCGCGCCACAAGGTCACCGTCGCGGCCGGCCCGCCGGTGGACCTGAGCAAGTACCGGGGCCAGGAGCTCACCGCCCAGGTGCTGGCCGACGCGACCGACGACATCATGAACGCGATCACCGCGGTGCTCGCCGAGGTGCGGGGCGAGCAGCCGCCGGCCGAGCGCTACGACATGCGCAAGGCCGCCCGGGAGCGCGCCGCGGCCGCGCTGGCCGAGCGCCGGCGGGCCAAGGGCGAGCGGGGCAAGGGCACCGAGGAGGCGGGCAAGTGACGCGCTGCGCCGTGATGGGGACCGGCTCCTGGGGCACCGCGTTCGCGCTGGTGCTCGCCGACGCCGGCTGCGAGGTCGTGCTGTGGGCCCGCCGCCAGGAGCTGGTGGACGCCGTCAACTCCACCCACGAGAACCCGGACTACCTGCCGGGCGTCCGGCTGCCCGACAGCGTGCGGGCCACCACCGACGCCGCCGAGGCGCTGGCCGGCGCGGACTTCGCGGTCCTGGTGGTGCCCTCGCAGACGCTGCGCGACAACCTGGCGGCCTGGACGCCGCTGATCGAACCGCAGACCGTGCTGGTGAGCCTGATGAAGGGCATCGAACTCGGCACCGCCAAGCGGATGAGCGAGGTGATCGACGAGGTCACCAAGGTCGGTCCGGGGCGCGTCGCGGTGGTCAGCGGGCCCAACCTGGCCAAGGAGATCGCCAACCGGCAGCCCGCGGCCAGCGTGGTGGCGTGCACCGACGAGGCGGTCGCCAAGCGCCTCCAGGCGGCCTGCCACACGCCGTACTTCCGGCCGTACACCAACACCGACGTGGTGGGCTGCGAACTCGGCGGCGCGGTCAAGAACGTGATCGGCCTGGCGGTCGGCATGGCGGCCGGCATGGGGCTCGGCGACAACACCAAGGCGACGCTGATCACCCGCGGATTGGCCGAGACCACCCGGCTCGGCGAGGTGCTGGGCGCCGACCCGCACACCTTCGCCGGACTCGCCGGGATGGGCGACCTGGTGGCCACCTGCTCCTCGCCGCTGTCGCGCAACAACACCTTCGGCATGAACCTGGGCCGGGGGATGTCGCTCGCGGAGACCATCGCGGCGACCCGGCAGACCGCGGAGGGCGTCAAGTCCTGTGAGTCGGTGCTGGACCTGGCCCGGCGCAACGGGGTCGACATGCCGATCGTCGAGGCCGTGGTGGACGTGGTGCACAACGGGCGGCCGACCCAGGAGGCGATGCAGGCGCTGATGTCGCGTTCGGCGAAGCCGGAGCGGCGCTGACGGCACGGGTTCGAGCGGCGGCGCCGGGCCCCCGGAGGCCGCTGCCCCGCCGTGCCGCCTTCCGCCGGGCAGGACCCCGCACGGTAGTCTCGAACCCGATATGAGCATCGAACAGTCCTCCCCGAACCGGCCCGACCGGAAGCCGCGCGTCGCGCTGGTCTTCGGCGGGCGCAGCTCCGAGCACGCGATCTCGGTCACGACCGCGGGCAGCGTGCTCAGGTCGATCGACCGCGACAAGTACGACGTGCTGCCGATCGGCATCACCCACGAGGGCCGCTGGGCGCTGACCAGTGACGAGCCGGCCCGGATGGCCATCACCGACGGCAGGCTGCCGGACGTGGCGCACGTCGCCGAGGGCGTCGACGGTCAGGTCGCGCTGCCGGCCTCCCCGGGCAGCCGCGAGGTGCTCCTGAGCGAGCCGGGCAGCGCGCCCAAGGCCCTCGGCGAGGTCGACGTGGTGTTCCCGCTGCTGCACGGCCCGTGGGGCGAGGACGGCACGCTCCAGGGCCTGCTGGAGCTCTCCGGCGTCCCGTACGTCGGCAACGGCGTGCTGGCCAGCGCGGCCGGCATGGACAAGGAGTTCGCCAAGCGGATCCTGGCCTCGCACGGCCTGGAGGTCGGCCGCTACACCGTCGTGCGCCCGCGCGAGTGGGAGTCCGAGGCGGGCCGCGCGGCGGTGCGCGAGCGGGCCGCCGAGCTGGGCCTGCCGCTGTTCGTGAAGCCCTGCCGGGCCGGCTCCAGCATCGGCATCACCAAGGTCAGGGACCTGGCCGACCTCGACGCCGCGATCGAGGAGGCCCGCCGGCACGACCCCAAGCTGATCATCGAGGCGGGCGTGACGGGCCGCGAGATCGAGTGCGGCGTGCTGGAGTTCGAGGACGGCCCGCGGGCCAGCGTGGCCGGCGAGGTGCTGGTCGGCGAGGGCTACGACTTCTACGACTTCGAGGCCAAGTACATCGACTCCTCGGACGTGCAGATCCCGGCGAAGCTCAGCGACGGCGAGCTCGCCGAGATCCGGCGCCAGGCGGTCGAGGCCTTCGAGGCGCTGGGCTGCGAGGGCCTGGCCCGGGTGGACTTCTTCCTGCTGGAGGACGGCACCTGGATGATCAACGAGATCAACACCATGCCCGGCTTCACCCCGATCTCGGCCTTCCCGAAGATGTGGGAGGCCAGCGGGGTCGCGTACCCGGAGCTGATCGACCGGCTGCTCCAGACGGCGCTGCGGCGCTCCACCGGGCTGCGGTAGCGGCCGCGCGCGCACGAGGGCGGGCCGGGAGTTCCCGGCCCGCCCTCCGTACGTCCCGCTCAACCGGGGATGTTGGCCTTGACCAGCGGGGTGAGCGCGGCGGCCGGGTCCAGCGGGCTGCCGTAGACGCCGGGCGGGGAGAGCACCTCGACGTAGGCGGCGCGCATGGTGGCGACGAAGCGGTAGCTCCCGTCGTCCAGCTCCTGCGACCACCAGGTGAGGTCGTCGACCGACGGCGAGAGGTCCATGGCGTGCTCGCCGTTCAGCTCCTCCGGCCGGTCGATGCCGCACCGCAGGACCGTCCGGGGCGAACCCCAGGCGGCCACGTACGGGGAGGCGGGCGACGGGTCCCTGCGGGCGTGCCCGAGCAGTTCGGCGGGCAGCGCGGCGGCGAGCGACCGGCAGTAGTCGGCCGCCTTCCCGCTGGGGTGGGGGACCTCGACCTTCGGGTCGGCCGGGCCCCAGCTGCCGACCAGCACCACGACCGCGCAGGTGAGGGCGACGGGCAGGGCCAGCCAGCGAACCGGGGCCGGCAGGGCGGTCAGTGCCTGGGGGACACGGAGTTCTCTGGCCACCCGCCGATGGTAACCGGGCCCTCGGCGGCGGACCTCAGAGGTGCACCACGGGACAGGTGAGGGTGCGGGTGATGCCCTCGACCTTCTGGACCCGGGCCACCACCATGCGGCCCAGTTCGTCGACGGTCCCGGCCTCGGCCTTGACGATCACGTCGTAGGGGCCGGTGACGTCCTCGGCGGTGATCACACCGGGGATCTCGGCGATGGTCTGGGCCACCGCGGTGGCCTTTCCGACGTCGGTCTGGATCAGGATGTAGGCCTGTACCACGGGGGGACCTCCGGCAGCCGGTGGGTGGGATCGCCGCCGTGGTCGCCCGGTCAGGCGTCGGGGGTGGGGAAGGGCTCGACGGCAGTCTGATCACCACGCTACCGCGCAGCGGGCCGGACGGGGGAGACCCCGAGCCCCCGGAAGGGCGTACGCTGCGCGCGGGGGAGCCAGATCGGGATGGAAACGCGAGAGGACGGCAGATGCAGGGGACCGTGGGCGAGCTCGGCGAGTTCGGCCTCATCAGGGAGCTGACCGCCCGGGTACCGCTCACCGATGCGGTCGACCTCGGCCCCGGGGACGACGCCGCGGTGGTGAAGGCCCCGGACGGCCGGGTGGTGGCCACCACGGACGTCCTGATCGAGAACCGGCACTTCCGCCGGGACTGGTCCACCGCCTACGACGTGGGCCGCAAGGCCGCCGCCCAGAACCTCGCCGACGTGGCCGCGATGGGGGCGGTGCCGACCGCCATCCTGCTCGGCCTGGTCGCCCCCGCCGACCTGCCGACCACCTGGGCCACCGAGCTGATGGACGGGCTGCGCGACGAGTGCCAGGTGGCCGGCGCGACGGTGGTCGGCGGCGACGTGGTGCGCGGGGACACCGTCACGCTGGCCATCACGGCGCTCGGGAACCTCCAGGGGCGCGCGGCGGTGACACGCGCCGGGGCGCAGGTCGGTGACGTCATCGCGGTGACCGGCTGGCTCGGCTGGTCGGCCGCCGGGCTGACCGTCCTCCAGCGCGGCTTCCGCTCCCCGCGCGCCTTCGTCGAGGCGCACCGCCGGCCCGAACCTCCGTACCACGCGGGCCCGGCGGCGGCCGAGTTGGGCGCGACCTCGATGATCGACGTGAGCGACGGGCTGGTCGCCGACCTCGGCCACGTGGCCCGGGCCAGCGAGGTGGACATCGACCTGAAGGCCGCCGACTTCGACGTCCCGGCGCAGATGGCCGACATCGGCCAGGCGGTCGGGGTGGACCCGCTGGTGTGGGTGCTCGCCGGCGGCGAGGACCACGCGATCGTGGCCACCTTCCCCCGCGGCGTCCAACTCCCGGCCCGCTGGCGGGTGGTGGGCGAGGTGACCGGCCGTCCGACGGGCAGCCGCAGCGGCCGGGTGACGGTGGACGGCGCGCCCTGGGACCGGGTCGGCGGCTGGGACCACTTCGCCGAGTAGCCGGCGACCGCCCCGGACGCGCGTGTCAAGACGGGCCCGGGGGACGGGCTTCGGGGGTGCGTTGTGCGTACGCTTGGCGCCATCCCCGTCCGCCCGTCCGTCCGGTGCGGGCGGTCCCAACCACGGCGAGCGGGAGCACACCAGACATGCGCATCGGTGTCCTGACCAGCGGCGGCGACTGCCCCGGCCTCAACGCGGTGATCCGCTCGGTGGTGCACCGGGGCACCGACGTCCACGGCGACGAGATCGTCGGCATCCTGGACGGCTTCCTCGGCCTGATCGAGGGCCGCACCCGGACGGTCTCGCACGACGACGTGACCGGCCTGCTCACCCTCGGCGGCACCATCCTGGGCTCGGCCCGGGTGCGCCGCGACCGGATCGCCTGGGCGGTGGAGAACGCCAGGACGCTGGCCCGGGAGATCGGCATCGACGCGCTGATCGCGATCGGCGGCGAGGGCACGCTGACCGCCGCCAAGCTGTTCAGCGACGCCGGACTGCCCGTGGTCGGGGTGCCGAAGACCATCGACAACGACATCGACGCCACCGACGTGACCTTCGGCTTCGACACCGCGGTGCACGTCGCCACCGAGGCGATCGACCGGCTGAAGACCACCGCCGAATCCCACCAGCGCGTCATGGTGGTCGAGTTGATGGGCCGTCACACCGGCTGGATCACCCTCACCGCGGGCATGGCGGGCGGGGCGCACGGCATCCTCCTCCCGGAGAAGCCCTTCGAGATCGAGGCGGTCGCCCGGATAATCGAGGACCGCTTCGCGCGCGGCAAGAAGTTCGCCATCATCGCCGTCGCCGAGGGCGCGTCCCCGGTGCCCGGCACCATGCGCTTCGACCACGGCGAGGTCGACCAGTACGGCCACCGGACCTTCGGCGGGATCGGCAACCGGCTCGCCCACGAGCTGGAGGACCTGCTCGGCAAGGAGGCCCGGCCGGTCATCCTCGGCCACGTCCAGCGCGGCGGCATCCCGACCGCCTACGACCGGGTGCTCGCCACCCGGTTCGGCTGGCACGCCGTGGAGGCCGTCCACCAGGGGGCGTTCGGGCACTTCACCGCGCTGCGCCGCACCGACATCGAGCTGCTGCCGATCGGCGACGCGGTGACCCGGCTGAAGACGGTGCCCGAGAACCGCTGGACGGAGTCCGAGGCGGTGCTGTGAACCGGCGCCGGTAGGTTGAGGGCATGTCCTCCACCGCACCTCCCCGCGTCCTGACCGTCGCCGGCTCCGACTCCGGCGGCGGCGCCGGCATCCAGGCCGACCTCAAGGCGATGCTCGCCCTCGGCGTCCACGGCATGAGCGTGATCACCGCCGTCACCGCGCAGAACTCACTCGGCGTCCAGGGCTACTGGGAGCTGCCCGCCGAAGCCGTCCGGGCGCAGTTCCGCAGCGTGGTGGACGACATCGGCGTGCAGGCCGTGAAGACCGGCATGCTCGCCTCGGTCGAACTGGTCGAGACCGTCTCCGACCTGCTCGCCGGGGTGGACGCCCCGGTGGTGGTCGACCCGGTCGGCGTCTCCAAGCACGGGGACGCGCTGCTGGTCGCCGAGGCCGTCGCCACCGTCCGGGAGAGGCTGCTGCCGGTCGCCACCCTGGCCACCCCCAACCTCCACGAGGTGACCCAGCTCACCGGGCTGACCGTCGAGGACGAGTCGCAGATGCTGGACGCCGCCAAGGCGCTGGTCGACCTCGGGCCGCGCTGGGCGCTGGTCAAGGGAGGCCACCTGCCGGGCGAGGCCGCCGACCTGCTGTACGGCGGCCCGGGCGAGGTGCACTGGTTCCGGGCGCCGCGCCACGACAACCGGCACACCCACGGCACCGGCTGCACCCTGGCCAGCGCGATCGCGGCCGGCCTGGCCAAGGGCGAACCGCTGCCGCGGGCGGTGGCCTCGGCCAAGGAGTACGTCACCGGCGCGATCGCCGGGGGCTTCGCCCTGGGCGCCGGGATCGGGCCGGTCGACCACGCCTGGCGCTGGCGCTGAGGATCCGGGAAAACAGTGGTGGGGGGGGGGGGGGGGGGGGGGGGGAAAAAAAAAAAAAAAAAAAAAAAAAAAAAAAAAAAAAAAAACAAAAAAAAAAAAAAAAACCCACAAACCAACAAACCCAAACAACA
>NZ_JBVITE010000111.1:0-12571 GCF_055575155.1 Kitasatospora sp. NPDC034533 | reverse complement strand
CTGCAGTTGATCCTCGCCACCTGGGCTGGCCACTGTCCGACCTGCCACCGCGACATACCCACACCCATACGAACCTGACCAAGCCCTACTAGGGGCCCAAGGGCTACAAGGGTCACAAGGGTCCGTACGCCCGCGGCTCGCACGGTCGCCCGGCGGCGTCCGGCCGCCGGGCGAGTCCCGGGGCCCCGCCCGGCGGCTGTCGCCGGAGCGCGGCCTCGGCGCGCCGGGCCCGCCCGCGAGCGGGCCCGGCCGGCCGGCCGAGGGGCATGCCCGCCGACGGCCGGGGTAGGCGGGCCCCATGCGGCGGGCCCGGCTCCGTACCCCCTCCCCTCCGGGCCGGGCCCGCCGCCGGACCGAAGGAGAGGAGAAGACCATGACCACCGAACCGCTCTCGCCGACGGCCGACGGCCCGTCCCTGCTCGCCGTCGCCGTACCCGCCCTGGCCATCGCCGCCGTACTGATCTGCGCGTTCGCCTGGGGCAGCCACCACCTGGTGCACCGCCGGCCGCCGAAGCCGCCCAGGGGCGCGTCCGGCGCGCGCGCCGGCTCCTGGAGCACGCCCGGGAGCGCGAGCACGCCCGGGAAGGACGGTCCGCACCATCACCGGAGGGAGGTCACCGGCCGCGAGGCGGACCGGCCGTCGCACCGCCGGCCCCGGCACGCGGACCCGGTCCGGCGGCCGTCGTGACCGCCACGACCGCCCGGGCGCCGGGCCGGACCGGACGACCCCGGCCCGGCCCGGCGCCCGCCCGTCACCAGCGGTCGTGCACCTGCGCCCGGATCCGCCGGTCGTACAGCTCGCGCACCGCGGCCAGGGTGTCCGCCGCCAGCGGCGCCAGAGCCGCGGCGGCCGCGTTCGCCCGGGCCTGCGCCACGTCGCGGGCGCCGGGGATCACCGTGGTCACCCCCGGCTGCTGGGTGACCCAGCGCAGCGCCGTCTGCGCCGCCGTCGCCCCCTCGGGGGCGAGCGCGGCGAACTCCCGGGCCGCCTCGACGCCGGTGGCGAAGTCCACCCCGGAGAAGGTCTCGCCCTGGTCGAAGGACTCGCCGTGGCGGTTGTACGTCCGGTGGTCGTCCGCGCCGAAGACGGTCCGCTCGGTGTAGCGGCCCGCCAGCAGCCCGGAGGCCAGCGGCACCCGGGCGAGGACCCCCACGCCCGCCGCCTCGGCCGCGGGCAGCACCCGCTCCAGCGGTTTGAGCCGGAAGGCGTTCAGGATGATCTGCACGCTCGCGACGCCCGGGCGCGCGATCGCGGTCAGCGCCTCGGCACAGGTCTCCACGCTCACCCCGTAGGCGGCGATCCGCCCCTCCGCCACCAGGGTGTCCAGGGCGTCGAACACCTCGTCCGAGGAGAGGACGGGCGTCGGCGGGCAGTGCAGCTGCACCAGGTCGAGCCGCTCCACCCCCAGGTTGTCCCGCGAACGGTCCGCCCAGGCACGGAAGTTGGCGAGGTGGTAGTGCTCGGGGAGATGCTCGGCCCGGCGGCCGAACTTGGTGGCGACGAGCACCTGCGCGTCCGGGCGCTCCTTCAGGAAACGGCCGATCAGCCGCTCGCTGCGGCCGTCGCCGTAGACGTCGGCGGTGTCGAAGAGGGTGACTCCGGCCTCCACCGAGGCCTCCAGCACGGCCAGGGCGTCCTCCTCCCGGACGTCCCCCCAGTCCGCACCGAGCTGCCAGGTGCCGAGTCCGACGATCGAGACGGGACGGCCGGTGCGGCCGAGAAGGCGCTGTTCCATGGGGCGAGCCTCTCACGCCCGTTCGGACCAATCCACCTCGCCGACGGGTCCGGACATCCGGTAGGAGTGCCCGAGCACCCCCGACGGCACCATCTGTGAGGGCCCACCCCGTGACCGTATCGATCGCCCTGTTCACCCAGGACCTGCGGCTGCACGACAACCCCGTGCTGTACGCCGCCCGCGCGGCCGCCGACCAGGTCGTGCCGCTGTTCGTCCTGGACCCGGCCGTCGCCGGCGCCGGCTTCGCGGCGCCCAACCGGCAGGCCTTCCTGGCCGACTGCCTCGCCGACCTGGACGCCTCGCTGCGCCGGATCGGCTCCCGGCTGACCGTGCGCACCGGCGAGCCCGCCGAGCAGACGGCCCGGGTCGCCGCCGAGGCGGGCGCCGCCACCGTGCACGTCGCCGCGGGCGTCAGCGCCTTCGCCCGCCGCCGCGAGGCGCGGCTGCGCACGCTGTTCGGCGACCGTCTGCACGTCCACGACGCCTCGCTGACGGTGGTGCCGGCGGGCCGGATCGTCCCGGCCGGCCGGGACCACTACGCGGTGTTCACTCCGTACTTCCGCGCCTGGCAGCAGGCGCCCCGGCGCACGGTGCTGCGCGCGCCCCGGTCGCTCGCCACCCCGGAGGGCATCGGCGGCGGGATCCCGGCCCTCGCGGGGCCGTGCTCCCCCGCCCTGGCGCCCGGCGGCGAGAGCGCCGGGCGGCGGCGGTGGCGGCGCTGGGACGTCGACGGGTACGACGAGGCGCGGGACGACCTCGCCGCCGACGCGACCTCCCGGCTCTCCCCCTACCTTCATTTCGGCTGCCTGTCCGCCACCGAACTGGTCGAGGGCGCCCTGCGCCACGACGGCGAGGGGGCGCGGGCCTTCGTCCGGCAGCTGGCCTGGCGCGACTTCCACCACCAGGTGCTCGCCGCCCGCCCGGACGCCGCGCACCGCGACTACCGCCCCAGGGGCGACCGCTGGCACCGGGACGAGCGCGAGGCCGAGGCGTGGCGGCAGGGCCGCACCGGCTACCCGGTCGTCGACGCCGGGATGCGCCAGCTCGCCGAGGAGGGCTGGATGCACAACCGGGCCCGGCTGCTGACGTCGGGGTTCCTCGCCAAGAACCTGTACCTGGACTGGCGGATCGGGGCCGCCCACTTCCTGTCGCTGCTCGTCGACGGCGACGTGGCCGACAACCAGCTCAACTGGCAGTGGGTCGCGGGCACCGGCACCGACACCCGCCCCAACCGGGTGCCCAACCCGCTGCGCCAGGCCGACCGGTACGACCCGGACGGGGCGTACGTGCGCCGCTGGGTGCCCGAACTCGCCCACCTGCCGGGCCGCTCCGTGCACCGGCCGTGGCTGGCCGGCGCCGACTACCCGGCCCCGCTGATCGGCCCGGACGCGCTCGCGGACCGGTTCCGCCGGGCGCGGGGCCTGGACTGAGCGGGGGCGGGCCCGCCGGGCTGAGCACGGGCGCGGTCGCTCGCACCGGGTACAGGGCCGAGCACGGGCGCCGGGGTCCGTCACCACGCGGTGACGGACCCCGGCCGGCCCTCAGCCTCCGTCGCTGGCCCGGTGGCCGCAGCGGAACAGCGGCGCGCGGGTGTCGAAGGGAACGTCCTCGCGGGACTCCGCGACGGCGGCGTCGGAGACCGGCAGGTCGAACGGGAGGCTCCCGGTCATCGGAGCGCGGCCGAGGACGGCGTCCAGCACCACCTCGTCCGCCGCGCCGAACTCCCCGACCAGCAGGGCCGCGTGCGGGGCGATCGGGGTGAGCACGGCGGGCCGCTCCAGCTGGGCGACGACCACCGTGGGCACCACGGCCGCCAGTGCGGCGACCCGCTCGACCTCGGCCGGCCCGAACTCCAGCGAGCCGCTGTGGAAGTGCCGTTCCAGCATCCCCTCGCGCCGCTCGTACGGGGTGGCGAGGCGGACCACGGCGAGGTCGGCCCGCGCCGGGTCCTCGACCACGGTGCCGTACCGGGCGGCGACGGCCGGGTCGACGCCCTCGACGTAGAGCAGCGATCCGCCCCTCGGGCGCCCGGCCAGGTGGACCAGGGAGCGGCGCTGGGCCTCGACGCCGAGGGCCCGGCCGTCCGGGGCGCCGACCAGTCCGGCGGCCGCGTCCGCGTCGACGTACGGGTCGTCGAACAGGCCGAGGCGGAACTTGTCGCGCAGGACGCGGCGCACCGACTCGTCGAGCCGGGCCTCCGTCACCGCGCCGGAGCGCACGGCGGTGAGGATCAGCTCCGGGTCGCTCTCGCCGCCGAGCTGGTCGGCGCCCGCCTCCAGGGTGAGCACCACCTGCTCGGCGAGGGACAGCTCCTCGACGCCCCAGTGCCGCGGGGGCAGGGTGGCCACGCCGGGGATCTCCATGCCGGTGAGGGCGTTGAAGTCGGTGCAGACCACGCCGTCGAAGCCGTACCTGCCGCGCAGCAGCCCGGTGATGACGTCCCGGTTGAAGTTGGCGCCGACCTCGGCGAGGCCGCTGCCGGAGGGGATCGCGTAGGCGGGCATGATCTGCGCGGTGCCCGCGGCGAAGGCGGCCTCGAAGGGGCGCAGGTGGGTCTCGAACTCGCCGCCGGGGTAGGTCAGCCGGCGCCCGGCGGCGAAGTGCGAGTCCTCGCCTCCGGCCTGCGGGCCGCCGCCGGGGAAGTGCTTGGTCATGCAGGCGACGCTGTCCGGGCCGATCCGCTCGCCCTGGAGTCCCTCGACGTAGGCGGTGATCATGCGCGAGGCGCGCTCCGGGCACTCCCCGAAGGTGCCGCTGATCCGGGCCCAGCGGGGCTCGGTGGCGAGATCGGCCATCGGGTGGAGGGCGACCCGGATGCCGACGGCGACCAGCTCGCGGCGGATCAGGTCGGCGTAGCGGCGCACCAGTTCGGGGTCGTCGGTGGCGGCGAGGCCGATCGGCTCGGGGCCGGTGCTGAAGCCGCCGCCGGTGAACGCGGTGGCGGGGTTGGCGGTGAAGCCGTGCCGGGGGTCGGAGGAGAGGGTGACCGGGATGCCCAGCCGGCCGGCCGCGGCGAGGTCCTGGACGTGGTTGTTCCAGGCGGCCATCGCACGCGGGTCCGGGACGGCCATCATGGCGAAGTGGGTGAGGCCGTGTTCGGTGATCAGCTCCGCGCCGGAGGGGAACGGGCCCTGGTCGCCGGGGAGCATCCGGCCGTGCAGCATCTGCGCGGCCTTCTCCTCCACCGTCATCCGGCCGAGCAGGTCCTCGACCCGCTCCTCGACGGGCAGCCGCGGGTCCTCGTAGGGCTCCATGGTGCCGTTGTGGTTGAGGTCGCGGAACGGGGTGCCGTCGGTGTGCCGCAGCAGGGCCGCCGTCATGCCGTCACCTCGGCCGCCGCGGCGGGGGCGGCGTCCGGCGCGGCGGCCTTGGCGCGGAAGGCGTCCAGGGTCCCGGCGGTGACCCCGCAGGCGGCCAGGAAGCCGGCGGCGTCGCCGTACTTGCCGTGGACCAGGGCGAGGAAGCTGCTCATCGCCCCGGCGGGGGCCTCCAGCAGCGGGGCGGGGACGACCATGCGGCCCGCCTCGACCTCGTTGAGGGCGGCGCGGTTGCGGTCGGCGAGGCCGGCCCAGATCCGCTGGATCGCCTCGTTGGTGCGGGCGTAGTCGGCGACGATCTCCTCGGCGGGCACCCCGAGCAGTTCCAGCAGCAGCGCGGTGAGCAGCCCGGTGCGGTCCTTGCCGGCGGCGCAGTGCACCAGCACCCCGCCGGGGCGGACGACGGCCTCGACGGCGGCGGCGACGGCCTGCGGCGCGGACTCGGCCATCAGCAGGTAGAAGGCGCCGAGGTCCTCGGCGGTGGTCATGGTCCGCATGGCCCGCGCGAGTTCGTCGCCGCTCGGATCGATCCGGGCGGCGACCACGGTGAGGCCGGCCGCCTCGACGGCGGCCCAGTCCTCGGGGCTGCTCTCGGCCTCGCCCCGCAGGTCGACGACGGTGGTGATGCCGTGCTCGCGCAGCTGGGCGACGGTGGCCTCGTCGGCGGAGGGGAAGGGCTGGGCGGAGCGGAACAGCGCGCCGGAGCGGATCCAGCGGCCCTCGGGGTCGGTGAGCGTGGCGGGGTCGCGGAAGTTGACCAGGGACATACGGGGGGCCTTTCGGAATTGCGAAGGGTGTGCGAATGCGCGCGGCGGACCGCGCACGGGGGGATAAGTGGGCGTGCGGTGCCGTACGGACGGCCTGCGGCGCGCCCGGAGGGGAAGGGAATCGGGGTCGGGGGTCGGGTCAGCCGGCGGTGACGAGCACGTCCCGGTAGGCCCCGACCCAGTCGGCCAGTGTGCCGGTCTCCTGACCGATCAGCACGTGGCGCCGCACCACGGCGCCGAACAGCGCGCCGAACGCCGCCGGGCGCAGATCGGTGGCCGGATCGGTGCCGAGCCGCTCCGCGGCGATGGTGACGGTTCCTTCGGTGAAGGCGTCGATGACGACCAGGGCGTAGTTGCGCACCGCGTGGACGTCGAGCAGGCCGCGGCGCAGCCGGCGGCGGCGCTCGGTGTGTTCGACGGGCTCCTCCAGCCGGCCGCCGGTGACGGCCAGGGCGTGTTCGAGCGCGGCCCAGAGCGGGAGTTCGGCGGGGGCGGCGGCGAAGGCGTCGAGCACGACGTGGCCGAAGTCCCAGCCGAACAGCAGGGCCTCCTTGGCCGGGTAGTAGCGGAAGAAGGTGCGGTGGGCGACGTCGGCGCGGCGGCAGATCTGGTCCACCGTGGTGCGCTCGTAGCCCTGCTCCTCGAAGAGGTCGAGCGCCGCGCTGCGGATGCTGTCGCGGGTGCGCGCCTTCTTGCGGTCGCGCATGCCCGGCTCCGCCACGGTGTCCGTCCCCTGCATCGTTCTTCCGTTTCCTCTCGGTGAGTTGAGCCCCGGTGAGTCGAGTGGTCGTGGGCCACCGAGGGGGCCGCTGGCAGTACCGAATCACGACCTGCCGTGCTCGCTCAAGGCGAGCGCCGACTCTTCCGATCTTCGTCATCTGGAATTTGCACAACTGCCTTTTGACAGTACTGCCACTTCCGGAATGGTGTGGGGCGTCGGCGGCCGACCTCCCCCTGGCCGCCCCCACTCCCCCGAACCGAGGAACCATGAAGCGCCACTACCTCCTGGCATCGGCGGCCCTGACCGCCGCGCTCGCCCTCACCGCCTGCTCCGCCTCCGACGACGCGCTGGCCGGCGGTGGCACCGCCGCCGGGAACACCGCCGGCGCGGCGAGCGACGGGCCGGCGGTGGACGGCGGCACCCTCAAGATCGGCCTGGACCGGCCGTTCGCCAAGCTCGACCCCGCCGACAGCGCGCTGACGTCGATGCCGCTGATGGTCCTCGCCAACGCCCTGTACGACCCGCTCATGGTCAACGGCGACAACGGCAGCGTGCAGCCCTACCTCGCCAAGTCCTTCACCTCCAACGCCGACGCCACCGTCTGGACCCTCGACCTGCGCGAGGGCGTCACCTTCAGCGACGGCAAGCCGCTGGACGCCCAGGCCGTCGCCGACCACGTGGCGCGGCTCGCCAAGCCGGAGAACAAGTGCGCCTGCGCCGCCGACGCGGCCACCATCGCCGCCACCGCCGTCACCGGACCGACCACCGTCTCCTTCACCCTCAAGGCGCCCGACGCGGCCTTCCCGAACCTCTTCACCCGTGCCCTCGGCTACGTCTCCGAGGCCCCGGCGGGGGACTCCCCCGCCGTCGGTTCCGGCCCGTACACCGTGGAGAGCGTGCAGCCCGGCGTCTCCGTCACCCTCGCCCGCAACCCCGGGTACTGGGGCGCCAAGGGCCACGCCGACAAGCTCGTCTACCGGGTGCTGCCCGACGTCGACAGCCGCTACCAGTCGCTGCGCTCCGGCGACACCGACGTGATCTGGGCCGAGACGCCCGGCCAGCTCAAGCAGGCCGCCGCCGACGGGCTGCGCGCCGCCACCGGACCCGGCTCCACCACCGCCGTCCTGTTCAACACCAAGGCCGCGCCCTTCGACGACGTGCGGGTGCGCCAGGCGGTGCGCTACGCGATCGACCGGGAGGCCCTGGAGAAGGTCGTCTACCTCGGCCAGGGCTCCGTCGCGGACGGCCCGATCGGCTCCCGCTCCCCGTACCGCGCCGCCGCCGGGTACCCGGCCCGCGACGTGGCCAAGGCCCGCGCCCTGCTCGCCGAGGCCGGCCACCCCGACCTCGCCTTCGACTACCTGGTCGACAGCCGCCCCGAGGGCCAGCAGCGCGCCACCGTGCTCCAGCAGATGCTCGGCGAGGCCGGGATCAAGATGACCGTCAAGCCGCTCGACAGCGCCGGCCTGGGCACCGCGATGTTCCAGCGCAAGTTCCAGGTGATGGACTTCGTCACCAGCATGTTCGGCGACACCGACACCGCCCTCGGCAACCTCTACCTCCCCAACTCGCCGTACAACTTCACGGGTTGGTCCGACCCGGAGGCCGCGAAGGCGATCACCGAGGGCCGCGCCTCGACCGACGCCGCCCAGCGGTCGGCCGCCTACAACCGGGCCGCCCAGCGGGTGGCCGACGAGGTGCCGATGGCCTTCCTCACCGAGAACAGCCTCGGCTTCCTCGCCTCCGCCAAGGTCGGCGGCCTGCCCGACCTGTCCAAGCGGACCGTCATCAACGTCTCCCCCGCCACCCTGTGGGTGAAGCGATGACCGCCACCACCCGCACCGCCCTGCGGTACGGCGGGCGGGCCGGCCGGGCCGCGGCCGTCCTGCTGCTGGTCGCCCTCGCCGCGCTCGCCCTGCCCCACCTGATGCCCGGCTCGCCCGCGGTCGCCGCCCTCGGCCCCACCGCCACCCCCGAGCAGATCGCCGCGTACGAGGCCGGACTCGGCCTGGACCGCAACGTCTTCGCAGCCACCTGGCAGTGGATCGCCGACGCCCTGCACGGCGACCTCGGCCACTCGCTGTCCAGCGGCGTCGCCGTCACCACCGAACTGGGCAACCGCATCCCCGTCACCCTCGAACTGTTCCTCGCCGCCCAGCTGGTGGCGCTCTGCATCGCCGTGCCCGTCGCCCTGCTCTCCGCCTGGCGGCCCGGCGGCACCTTCGACAGGATCGCCACCGCCAGCACCTTCGGCTGGCTCGCCGTCCCCGGCTTCGCCCTCGGACTGCTGCTGATCTGGGTCGCCGCCGTCCAGCTGCGCGTCCTGCCCGCCACCGGCTGGACGCCGTTCACCGAGGACCCGGCCGGGAACCTGCGCCACCTGGTGCTGCCCGCGCTCACCCTCGGCCTCACCGAGGCCGCCGTGTTCACCCGCACCCTGCGCGGACAGCTGCTCGACACCCTCGACCAGCCCTACATCGCCGCCGCCCGCAGCCGCGGCATGGGGACCACCCGGCTGCTGCTGCGCCGTGCCCTGCGGCCCTCCAGCCTTCCGCTGGTGACGCTGGTCGGCATCGGCATCGGCACCTCGCTCGGCGGCTCGGTGCTGGTCGAGTCGCTGTTCGCGGTGCCCGGCGTCGGCAACCTGGCCTCCGCCGCCATCGCCGGCCGGGACTTCCCGGTCGTCCAGGCCGTGGTGGTGGTCAGCGCCGTCGGCGTGGTCACGGCCACCCTCGCGGTGGACCTGCTGTACCGCACGATCGACCCGAGGATCGCCCATGAGCACCGCTGACACCACCGCCGAGACGGCCACCGTGACCACCGCCGACACCGCCGCCGGCACCGCCGCGGAGAGCGCCGCCGTGACCGCCCCGGCCGCCGGGGCGGCGCGCACCGCCCGCCGCCGCCCGCCCGTCGGCGTGCTCGCCGCCGCGGCCTGGCTGGCCGTGGTCGCCCTCGCCGCCCTGCTGCTGCCCCTGCTGCCCGGCTTCGACCCGCTCCACGGCGACTTCGCCCACCCCGCCGCCGCCCCCGGCCCCGGCCACTGGCTGGGCACCGACGGCTCCGGGCGCGACGTCCTGCAACGCACCGTCGCCGGCGCCCGCGCCTCCTTCACCGTCGCCACCCTGACCATCCTGGTCGGGCTGCTCGGCGGCGGCGCCCTCGGGCTCGCCGCCGGCTGGTTCCGCGGCCCGGTCGACAAGGTGATCGGCTTCGTGATCGACCTGCTGATGTCCGTGCCCAGCCTGATCCTGGTGATGATCGTGGTCTCGCTGCGCGGGCCCAGCCTCACCGTGATCGGCACGCTGATCGGCCTGTTCGCCGTCCCGCACTTCACCCGGGTGGTGCGCGCCATCGTGCTCTCGCTCACCGAGCGCGGCTTCGTCCAGGCCGCCCGGATGCTCGGCACCGCCCCGCTGCGCGTCCTGCGCCGCGAGATCGTGCCGCACGTCGCCCCGGCCGCCGTCACCTTCGCCTTCACCGCCACCACGGCCGCCATCGTCGCCGAGGGCTCGCTCAGCTTCCTCGGCTTCGGGCTGCGCCCGCCGGAGCCCTCCTGGGGCGGCATCATCGCCGAGGGCCGCACCGCGCTCGGCAGCGCGCCGTGGATCTCGCTGGCCCCCGCGGCGGTGCTCTGCCTGACCGTCCTCGCCCTCAACTACCTCGGGGAGCACCTGCGTTCGGGTGGTCCCGCCGCTGCGAAGGGAGCGCGCGGATGACCTCCGCCCCCGTCCTCGACGTCCGCTCGCTGGACACCGTCCTGCACACCCCCGACGGGCGGACCCTGCACGTCCTGCACGGCGTCAGCCTCAGCATCGCGGCCGGAGAGTGCCTCGGCGTGGTCGGCGAGTCCGGCTCCGGCAAGTCCGTCCTCGCCCGCACCGTCCTCGGCGTCGAGTCCCGCACCACCCGGACCGCCGCCACCGGCGAGATCCGGCTGAACGGCGAGGACCTGCTCGCCGCCACCGCCGCCCGCCGGGCCGAACTGCTCGGCACCGGCATCGCCATGGTCCACCAGGACCCGATGACCTCGCTCAACCCGGTGGTCCGGATCGCCGACCAGGTCACCGAGTCCCTCACCAACCGGCGCCGCCTCTCGCGCCGCGAACGGCTGCGCACCGCCACCGAGTTGCTCGCCTCGGTCGACGTCCCGGACCCCGCCCGGCGGGCCCGCGCCCACCCCCACGAGCTCTCCGGCGGCCTGCGCCAGCGGGTCGGCATCGCCGCCGCTCTGGCCGGCGAACCCGCGCTGCTGCTCGCCGACGAACCGACCACCGCCCTCGACGTCACCGTCCAGCGCACCGTCCTCGACCTGCTCGACCAGCACCGGCTCAACCGCGGCCTCGCCACCCTGCTGATCACCCACGACATCGGCCTGCTGTACGGGCGGGCCCGCCGGATCGCCGTCATGTACGGCGGCCGGATCGTCGAGACCGGCCCCACCGAGGCCGTCACCGCCCACCCCCGGCACCCGTACACCGCGGCCCTGCTGCGCTCCGTGCCCCGGGTCACCGGCCCGCTGCGGCGCACCCTGCCCGCCATCCCCGGCTCGCCGCCCGACCTCAGCCGGCCCGCCGCCGGCTGCCCCTTCGCCCCGCGCTGCGAGCGGGCGACGCAGCTGTGCACCACCACCGCCCCGCCCACCCACACGGCGGCGGACGGCCACACGGCCGACTGCCACTTCCCGCTCACCGAGGCCGACACTCCCGCCCCCGAGGAACTGGAGCCCGCGGCATGACCACCGCCTCCGAAGCCGTCCCCGAAGCCGCCGCCCCGGGCGCCCCGGGCCCCGGCAAGGCCGTCCTGGAGGCCACCGGCCTCAGCGTCGTCCACCGCACCCGCTCCGGCCCGCTGCACGCCGTCAGCGACGTCGACCTCGCCCTGTACCCGCGCCGCACCCTCGCCCTGGTCGGCGAGTCCGGCTCCGGCAAGAGCAGCATCGCCAAGGCCCTGCTGCGGCTTCCCCCGCCCACGGCCGGCACCGTCACCCTGGACGGGACCGATCTCGCCACCCTCTCCCCGCGCGCCCTGCGAGCGCTCCGCCCCCGGATGCAGATGGTCTTCCAGGACCCGCTGTCCTCCCTCAACCCGCGCCGCCGGGTCCGCGACCTGGTCGCCGAACCCCTCGACACCCACCCCGACCCGGCCCGCAACCGCGAGGAGGTCGTCACCCGCCAGCTGGAGGCCGTCGGCCTGCCGCCCGCCCTCTTCGGCGACCGCCGCCCCCACCAGCTTTCCGGCGGGCAGGCCCAGCGGGTGGCCATCGCCCGGGCGCTGGCCGCCGGACCGCACGTCCTGATCGCCGACGAGGCGGTCTCCGCCCTCGACGTCTCCGCCCAGGCCACCGTGCTCAACCTGCTGCGCGGGCTCACCGAGGAGCGCGGCCTGGCCGGCCTGTTCATCTCCCACGACCTCGGCGTGGTCCGGGCGGTCAGCGACGAGGTGGCCGTGCTCCAGCTCGGCCGCATCTGCGAACGCGGCCCCACCGAGGCCGTCCTCGCCTCCCCCGCGCACCCGTACACCGCGGCGCTGCTCGCCGCCGTCCCCGAGCCCGGCCGCCCGCTGCGCGACACCGGGCTGCTCCCGGCCGACCCGCCCTCCCCGCTCGCCCCGCCCAGCGGCTGCCGCTTCCGCACCCGCTGTCCCCTGGCCGACGCCCGCTGCGCCACCGAGGTCCCCGCGCTGCGCGAGGTGGCACCCGGCCGCACGGCGGCCTGCCACCGGCCGCTGGTCGGCGCCGGGGCGCGCGTCTGACAGGTCGCGGCGGATCAGGGCGCGGCGTCGGGGTGCGTGCACGGCGAGGCGGAGGAGGGGGTACCTCCCGGCCGGAGGCCGGGGGCGCGCCGCGGGCCCGGTGGGGACTGCCGGACACGCCCTGGCCGAACCCGAACGCGCGGGCCCGGCCGAAGTGCTCCCGACCGGGCCCGGCGCCGGCTCAGGCGGCTCTACCTTCTGAGCTGGGTTGATCGAGCCACTCGTAAGGTTGGGTCGCCCAGGGGTGCTGGGTGTGGCTATCAGGCGGCTGCCGTT
>NZ_JBVITE010000110.1:0-12847 GCF_055575155.1 Kitasatospora sp. NPDC034533 | reverse complement strand
CGAGGGAGTCCAGATCAGGCGTCACAACCGATCTTTGGACTCCCTCGCTTCATGTCATGCGCGCAGGCGAGCCCTTGGCATCAGTCATCTAGCCGCCCAGCACGCGGCGCAGGTAGTCGTTGCCGAACACCCGCTGCGGGTCGACCTCGTCGCGCAGCGCGGTGAAGTCGCCGAAGTGCGGGTAGACGCCGGCCAGGTACTCGGCGTCGCGGGTGTGCAGCTTGCCCCAGTGGGGGCGGCCCTGATGGGCGGTCATCAGCTGCTCGACGCCGGTGAAGTAGCCCTGGTCGGCGGTGCCCCGGTAGAGGTGGACGGCGATGTAGGCGCTGTCCCGGCCGGAGGCGGTGGAGAGCCAGAGGTCGTCGGCGGGGGCGAAGCGCACCTCGACCGGGAAGCTGATCTTCCAGTCGGACCGTTCGACCAGGGCCTTCAGCTCGCGCAGCACCTCGCCGACGGCGGCGCGCGGCACCGCGTACTCCATCTCCACGAAGCGGACCTTGCGCGGGCTGGTGAACACCTTGTAGGCGGTGTCGGTGAAGCTGCGCTCGGACCAGGCCCGGCTGGCCAGCGAGGCGATCGAGGGGATCGAGGCCGGGAAGCGCCGGCCCACCCGGCAGGCGCCCTCCCAGACGGTGTTGGAGAGGAAGTCGTCCTCCAGCCACTCCTTGAACCGGGGCAGCGGGGCCGCCGGGCCCTGGCTGCGGTTGTTGCGCTTGGTGGAGCAGCGGTCGGTGTGCGGGAACCAGTAGAACTCGAAGTGCTCGTTGACGGCGGTGAGGTCGTCCAGGCGCTCCAGCACCTCGTCGAAGCCCATCGGCTGCTCGTGCGCGGTGAGCAGGAAGGCCGGCTCGACGCCGAAGGTGAGGGCGGTGATCACGCCGAGGGCACCGAGGCCGAGCCGGGCGCCCTGGAAGAGCCGGGGGTTCTCGGTGGGGGAGCAGCGCCGGACGGTGCCGTCGGCGAGGACGATCTCCAGCCCGCGGATCTGGGCGGCCAGTGATCCGGAGTCGCGGCCGGTGCCGTGGGTACCGGTGCTGGTGGCGCCGGCCACGGTCTGGACCTCGATGTCGCCCATGTTGGTCAGCGAGAGGCCCGCGGCGGCGAGGACCCGGTTGAGCCGGTGCAGCGGGAGGCCGGACTCGACGGTGATGGTGCCGGCCTCGCGGTCGATCTCGCGGACGGCGGTGAGCGCGTGCGGGCGGATCTGGACGCCGTCGCCCGCGGAGGCGATCGAGGTGAAGGAGTGGCCGGAGCCGACGGCCTTGACGGTGCGGCCCTGTTCGGCGGCCCGCAGGATCTCCTTGGCCAGTTCCTCCACGGTGCCGGGGGCGGCGGCCCGGGCGGGCCGGGCGCTCTGGTTGCCGGCCCAGTTGGTCCAGCGGGCGGGGGTCGCGGTACTGGCCTGGGGCATTGCGCTGCCTCCTGCTCCGTGGCCGAACTGGTCGGCGCGGTCCGGGGCGGCGCGCCGCCCTACCCACGGGTAGGCCCGCAGGTAGGGCGAGAGATTAGTCAGTTCACCGTTCGACGTCTACGGGCAGTTCGACCTCGTGGCCCGCCGCGGTGGCCGGCGTGCCGGCCGCCAGCCCGGCGCGCAGCCGGCCGAGGCCGGCGAGGGCGGCGACGACTCCGAGCAGGCCGGCCGCCAGCGGCACCCAGTAGCCCGCGGCGGCGCCGGAGGCGTCGACCACCCAGCCGCCCGCCGAGGAGCCGGCCGCGACGCCGAGGGCCAGGCCGGTGGTGGTCCAGGTCATGCCCTCGGTCAGCTGGGCGGCCGGGACGAGCCGTTCGACCAGCGCCATCGCGGTGATCAGGGTGGGGGAGATGGCGATGCCCGCGACCAGCAGCGCGGCGCCGACCGCGACCAGCCCGCCGGCGCCGTGCACCGCGTGGGCGACCAGCAGCAGCGGCACCATGCTGATCGCCATGAACAGCACGCCGCCGAGGAAGCGCACGGCCATCGAGCCGGAGAGCTTGAGGGTGCCGAACACCACTCCGGCCAGGCAGGAGCCGAGCGCCCACAGCGCGAGGATCACGCTGGAGACCGACTTGTGGCCCTGGTCCTCGGCGAAGGCGACGGTGACCACCTCGACCGAGCCGAAGATCGCGCCGGTGGCGACGAAGGTCAGGATCAGCACCTGGAGGCCGCGGTTGAGGATGACCGAGCGGCCCTGGTGCCGGGCGGCCGGGTGGACCGGCGGTTCGGTGGAGCGCTGCCCGGCGAACAGCAGGACGCCGACGGTGAGGAAGACCGCGGAGAGCAGCAGTCCGGCCTCGGGGAAGACGGAGGTGGCCAGGCCGATGGAGAGGATCGGGCCGACGATGAAGCAGACCTCGTCGACCACGGCCTCGAAGGAGTACGCGGTGTGCAGCTTGCCGCTGTCGTCGCGGTAGAGGTGGGCCCAGCGGGCGCGGACCATCGCGCCGGTGCTCGGCATCACGCCCATCCCGGCGGCGAAGACGAACAGCGTCCAGTCCGGGGCCTCCAGCCGGGCGCAGAGCAGCAGGCCGGTGGCCGAGACGATGGTGAGCGCCATGGCAGGGAGGATGATCCTGCGCTGGCCGTGCCGGTCGACCAGTCGGGAGACCTGCGGGCCGAGGATCGCGGCGGAGACCGCGAGGCAGGCCGAGACCAGGCCGGCCACCCCGTAGGAGCCTCTGAGCTGGGAGAGCATGGTCACGATGCCGATCCCGGTCATGGAGATCGGCAGTCGGGAGACGAAGCCGGTGGAGGAGAAGGCCAGAGTGCCGGGGGAGGCGAAGATCTGGCGGTAGCTGGACAGCACGGGAGCTCCGGGCAGGCAGGGGTAAGGAACAAGGCTGGCAAACACAGCTTACGGACGTTGGCAAACGGTATTTTCCGGACTACCGCGCGGCCCCGGCGACGGCGCCCGGCCCCTCAGTGGCAGGATCGGTGGCATGTCCGACGCGCGCAAACCCGCCCCCTCCGGCGCCGCCCCGTACGACGCCCTGCTGCTGCTCTCCTTCGGCGGGCCCGAGGGCCCCGAGGAGGTCGTCCCGTTCCTGGAGAACGTCACCCGCGGCCGCGGCATCCCCAAGGAGCGGCTGAAGGAAGTGGGCAAGCACTACTTCATGTTCGGCGGGGTCAGCCCGATCAACGAGCAGAACCGGGAACTGCTCGCCGCGCTGCGCGAGGACTTCGCCGGGCACGGGCTGGACCTGCCGGTCTACTGGGGCAACCGGAACTGGGCGCCCTACCTCGTGGACACCCTGCGGGAGCTGGCGGCCGACGGCCACCGCCGGATCGCCGTGCTCGCCACCAGCGCCTACGCCGGCTACTCGGGCTGCCGCCAGTACCGGGAGAACCTGGCCGACGCGCTGGCCACCCTCGCCGAGGAGGGCGTGCCCGCCCTGCGGGTCGACAAGCTGCGGCACTTCTACAACCACCCGGGCTTCGTCGAGCCGATGATCGACGCCACCCTGGCCGCCCTGGCGGAACTGCCCGAGGCCGTCCGCCCCGGCGCCCGGCTGGCGTTCACCACCCACTCCATCCCGGACGCCATGGCCGAGACCTCCGGTGCCCCGGACGACCCGGCCCGCGGCCGGCCCGGCGGCGCGTACGTCGCCGAGCACCTGGACGTGGCCAGGCTGATCGCCGCCGCCGTGGCCGAGCGCACCGGCGTGGCCGACCGGCCCTGGGAGCTGGTGTACCAGAGCCGCAGCGGGGCGCCCCACGTCCCGTGGCTGGAACCCGACATCTGCGACCACCTGGAGGCCCAGCACGCCGACGGCGCGCCTGCCGTGGTGATGGTCCCGATCGGCTTCGTCTCCGACCACATGGAGGTCAAGTACGACCTCGACACCGAGGCCGTCGCCAAGGCCGCCGAACTCGGCCTGCCGGTGGCCCGGGCCGCCACCGTCGGGGCCGACCCCCGGTTCACCGCCGCCGTGCGCGAACTCGTCCTGGAACGGGCCGCCACCGAGCGGGGCGAGAGCGTGGCCCGCTGCGCCCTCGGCGCCCTCGGTCCCAGCCACGACGTGTGCGCCGTGGCCTGCTGTCCCAACCCGCGGGGCCCGCGCCCCGCCGTCGCCGAGGAGAGCCATGTCTGACCCCGCCCTGCCCGACGACGGGCTCCTCGACGAGCTGCTGGAGGTCGCCCTGGACGCGGCCCGGCAGGCCGGCGCCCTGCTGCGCGACGGCCGCCCCGCCGACCTCGGCGTGGCCGGCACCAAGAGCAGCCCGGTCGACGTGGTCACCGAGATGGACCTCGCCTCCGAGAAGCTCGTCCTGGAGCTGATCACCGGCCGCCGCCCGAACGACGGCTACCTCGGCGAGGAGGGCGCCGAGCGGCCCGGCACCAGCGGGGTCCGCTGGGTCGTGGACCCGCTCGACGGCACGGTCAACTACCTTTACGGGCTGCCCTCCTGGGCGGTCAGCGTGGCCGCCGAGGTGGACGGCCGGGCGGTCGTCGGCGTGGTGTACGCGCCGGCCCGCGGCGAGCTGTTCCACGCCGTCCTCGGTCGCGGCGCCCGCCTGGACGGCCGCCCGCTCTCGGCCCGTCCGGCCCCGCCCTGGGGCCAGGCGCTGATCGCCACCGGCTTCAACTACGTCCAGGCGGTGCGGGTGCGGCAGGCCGAGGTGCTGCTGGCGCTGATGCCGCAGGTGCGGGACATCCGCCGGGGCGGGGCGGCCGCGGTGGACCTGTGCGACGTCGCCGCCGGGCGGCTGGACGGCTACTACGAGCGCGGCCTCGCCCCCTGGGACCGGGCGGCGGGGTGCCTGATCGCCGCCGAGGCCGGCGCCCTGGTCGGTGGCCGCCCCGGACAGGGGCCGGCCGCCGAACTGACCGTGGCCGCCGCCCCGGGGGTGTACGAGCCGCTCCAGGAACGGCTGGCCGCGCTGCGCGCCTGGGCGGACTGACCGCTTCCGGGCGGCCTCCCCGTGAGGACCGCCGCCGGGGGCGTCTGCGCTGAGGCGTCCCCGTGGGGCCGTCCCGCACCTCTCCGAAGAGGGGCGGGACGGCCCGGGGATGCGAAGAGCCCTGACACACGGGGGATGCCAGGGCCTGGGTTTCGCACGGCCCCCGCAGGGCCGCTGGTGCCGGTGGTCCGGCGACTGGTCGGATGCGCCGGACGGATCAGGCGGCGGTGCGGTGGCGCTCCAGCACCGTGTCCACGCCGTGTTCGGCGGCGAGCCGGCGGAGGTCGTCCAGCTCGGACTGCTCCACCTCGGCGAGGAACTCGTCCCCGGCCTCGATCGCGCGGTGCAGATCCTGCTCGGCATTGGCTATGCGCTGCAGGATTCCGGCCTTGAAGGCGTCCATACGGGCCCCCTTACTGTGTCGGACGTGCACGGTCGTGCGCTCTCCGCCCCGGGGAGGTCCAGCCGGTGGAAGCACGCCGACCGGCAGGTGGTGGATCGCCGGACGAGTGCGGAGACGACCTTCGGCCGCTCCCGGTGATGTCCCAAAGCCCCAGGGCCGGCGCGGATGAACGCACGGCGGGTGGGTGCGACCGGCCGTCAGCCAGATCGCGGGTGTGCAGCTGTCCTCCCCACCCCGGAGGCCCGGAAACCTCCCGGCGGAAGAAAGTTGCCTGTGTCACAGTCCAAGCGGAGTGATGCGGGTGCGAACGAGTGCCGCCCCGGGGTCCGCGACCGTGCCCGACAGGCAGCTTATCGCTGCTTTACCGCCGGACCAGGCAGGATGGAGGCACCGTCGGAGCCGTGCGTCCGCTTCCGGGGCCGGCCTGGAGAAGGGACAACGACCGTGCGGGTTCTCGTCGTCGAGGACGAGCAGCTGCTTGCCGAGGCCGTCGCGACCGGCCTGCGCCGCGAGGCGATGGCCGTCGACGTGGTGTACGACGGGGAGGCCGCGCTCCAGCGCATCGCGGTCAACGACTACGACGTCGTCGTCCTGGACCGCGATCTTCCGCTGGTGCACGGGGACGACGTCTGCCGCAAGGTGGTCGAGCAGGGCCTGGCGACCCGGGTGATCATGCTGACCGCCTCCGGCGACATCAGCGACCGGGTCGAGGGCCTGGAGATCGGCGCGGACGACTACCTTCCGAAGCCGTTCGCCTTCAGTGAACTCGTCGCCCGGGTAAGGGCGCTGGGCCGCCGGGCGACCATCCCGCTGCCCCCGGTGCTGGAACGGGCCGGCATCTCGCTCGACCCCGGCCGCCGCGAGGTGATCCGCGACGGGCGCACCGTCCAGCTCGCCCCCAAGGAGTTCGCCGTCCTGGAGGTGCTGATGCGGGCCGGCGGCGCGGTCGTCTCCGCCGAACAGCTCCTGGAGAAGGCCTGGGACGAGCACACCGACCCGTTCACCAACGTCGTGCGCGTCACCGTGATGACGCTGCGCCGCAAGCTCGGCGACCCGCCGGTGATCGTCACCGTGCCGGGCTCCGGCTACCGGATCTGACCACCGGAGTCCGCCCCGGCGGACTCCCCGTCGACGAGGACCCGCCCCCGAGGGCTCCCCGTTGTGAAGCGCCCGCCCCGGCGGACGCCCCGAGAGGACCATCATGACCACCCCGCCCCCGGTCGGCGGGCCCTCCGGCGCGCCCGCCGGCGGCCCGCGTGCCGTACCCCCCAGACCCGCGCACCCCCCGCGCCCGCCCAAGCTCCAGCAGCACCGCAGGGACACCTACGTCCCCGGCGACGGCATGCTCGCCTGGCTGCCCTTCCGCCCCACCATCCGGATGCGCCTCACCCTGCTCTACGGCGGGATGTTCCTGATGGCCGGCGTCGTGCTGCTGCTGCTGATGTACGTGTTCTTCCAGGACGCCGTCTCCTACCTGGCCCCGCGCACGTTCAACTTCAACGGCGACTTCGTCCGGGTCGTCGGCGCCAACGGCACCAGCGTCGACATGGACAGCAGGCAGTTCAACGACGCGCAGACCGCCTACTACCTGGCGCGCTCCGACTCCGCGCTGAACACGCTGCTGCGCAAGTCGCTCACCATGCTGGTCTGCCTCGCGATCATCGCCTTCGCGGCCGGCTACGCCCTGGCCGGCCGGGTGCTGCGCCCGCTCGGCCGGATCACCCGCACCGCCCGCGACGTCGCCTCCTCCGACCTCCACCGCCGGATCGAGCTGGACGGCCCGGACGACGAGCTCAAGGAACTCGCCGACACCTTCGACGGCATGCTGGACCGGCTGGACCGGTCCTTCGACTCCCAGCGCCGCTTCGTCGCCAACGCCTCGCACGAGCTGCGCACCCCGCTGGCGATCAACCGCACCCTGCTGGAGGTCCAGCTCTCCGATCCGGCGGCTTCGCCGGACCTCCAGCAGCTGGGCAAGACCCTGCTGGCCACCAACGAGCGCAGCGAACAGCTCGTCGAGGGCCTGCTGCTGCTCGCCCGCAGCGAGAACGAGCTGACCGAGCGGCGCCCGGTGGAGCTGTCCGAGGTGGCCACCCGGGCGCTGGAGCAGACCCGGGCCGAGGCCGACAAGCGCGAGGTGGAGCTGCGCTCGAAGCTCGATCCGGCGGTGGCCGCCGGCAACGGCGTGCTGCTGGAGCGGCTGGCGCTCAACCTGCTGCAGAACGCCGTCCGCTACAACACCCCCGGCGGCTGGGTCGAGCTGGCCACCACCGCCGTGCCCGGCGGTGGCGAGCTGGTGGTCTCCAACACCGGCCCGGTGGTGCCGGGGTACGAACTGGAGCACATCTTCGAGCCGTTCCGCCGGATCAAGGGCGCCGACCGCACCCGCAGCGACAAGGGGGTCGGGCTCGGCCTGTCCATCGTCCGCTCGGTGGTGCGCGCCCACGGCGGCACCATCGAGGCCACGCCGCGCGCCGGCGGCGGACTCACCATGAGGGTCCGGATCCCCTCACCGTAAGGGTCGAACGCCCCTTCCGTAGGCGACCGTTTCCAGCCGCCCCCGCCAGGCCCGTCAAGACGACATAAGGCCTGGCGGGGGCGGCTTGTCATTTGCGGCCCGAGCAACTTACGGTGTCGTAACCTACGCAACCGTAGGTGAATCCCGCCGGCCGCCCCGCCGACGGGTCCGAACCACGTCGATCCCGTGCAGCGCGCCCGTCCCAGCGCGTCCCGTCCCCTCAGGAGCCAGACCGTGACCATCGCCCCTGTGCAGAGCAGCTCCTCGCTCGTCGCGAGCGGCTGGACCGACGCGCGGCTGATCCTCGCCCTCGAAGAGGTCGTGGAGAACGAGCTCAACCGCCACCTGGGCGTCGCCAAGGAGTGGATGCCGCACGAGTTCGTCCCGTGGAGCCAGGGCCGTGACTTCGACGGCGTGCTGGGCGGCGAGGCGTGGTCCCTGGAGCAGTCCCAGGTGACCGCGGTGGGCCGGGTGTCGCTGGTGGTGAACCTGCTGACCGAGGACAACCTGCCCAGCTACCACCACGAGATCGCGACGATGTTCGGCCGCGAGGGCGCCTGGGGCACCTGGGTCCACCGCTGGACGGCCGAGGAGGGGCGGCACGGCATAGCGATCCGCGACTACCTGCTCGCCACCCGGGCGGTCGACCCGGTGGAGCTGGAGCGGGCCCGGATGAGCCACATGTCGGAGGGCTTCGAGTCCGACAACGCGCACAGCATGCTGCACTCCGTCGCCTACGTGGCCTTCCAGGAGCTCGCCACCCGCATCGCGCACCGCAACACCGGCAAGTACGCCGGCGACCCGCTCTGCGAGCAGCTGCTGGCGAAGATCGCCAACGACGAGAACCTGCACATGGTCTTCTACCGGAACCTGCTGAAGGCCGCCCTGGAGATCGCCCCCGACCAGGCCATGCGGGCCGTCGCCGACGTGGTCACGAACTTCCGGATGCCCGGCCACGGAATCCCCGGTTTCGAGCGCGCCGCCGCGCAGATCGCCCTCGGCGGGGTGTACAACCTCCGCATCCACCACGACGACGTGCTCCAGCCGGTGCTGCGCCACCTCAAGGTGATGGAGCTCGGCGGCCTCGGCCCGGAGGGCCTGCTCGCGCAGAACGAGCTGGGTGTCTTCCTGGACGGACTGGACGGCCAGGCCCGGAAGTTCGAGGAGCGCCAGGCCGCCCTGCTGGCGCGCCGCGAGGCCCGGAAGAACGCCGGCTGAGGCGAGCCCCGGACGCCGGGCCGGGAGGAAGTCCGGAACACGGCCCGAGAGGTGGCCCGGGACACGGCCGAACGGCGGCCGGGGCGGGCCCGAACCCCGAGCGGGGCGCCCCGCTCCGCGTTCGGGCCCGCCCCGGCCGGCGACGGGCTGGGTGGATTTTCCGTGCTTTGCCCCGGAAGATTCCTAACGTGACCAAGCTCACACCGTGTCGCTCCCGGATTCCGGGCAACCCCGGAGAGTGACCGCTCGATCGCCGGTGCCGATTGCCGTCCGTGACCGGATTCCGCCCCCGGCCCGGTCTCAGGAATCGCTCAGAATCCCTGACCGGCAAGGGATTCGGCGAGTGCCCGTACCTGCCGTGCTCACTGTGCGTGTCCGGTTTCCCGGGGCTGTGGAGGGCCGACGATGGCCCAGCGTGAGGCCTTCCCCAGCCCCGGGGATCACCCCGATGGAGCCCGGGCTGAGTGTCGATTGAGTAACAGGGCTTGAAGTAAGGCAAAATCTCCGCCTCGGGTCGGGCACAAGACCGACCCCCCATGCGTTACGTGCGCTGGAGATACCGCACACACCGCACAACCCGGAGGGGGAGAGCGAAAAATGGCAACCGACTACGACACCCCACGCAAGACCGACGACGAGCTCAACGAGGACAGCATCGAGGAGCTCAAGGCCCGTCGGAACGACAAGGGCGGAAGCTCTGTCGACGTGGACGAGTTCGACGCCGCCGAGGGCATGGAGCTGCCCGGCGCCGACCTCTCGAACGAGGAACTCGCCGTCCGCGTGCTGCCGAAGCAGGCCGACGAGTTCACCTGCATGAGCTGCTTCCTGGTGCACCACCGCAGCCAGCTCTACAGCGAGAAGAACGGCAACCCGATCTGCCGGGACTG
Source organism: Kitasatospora sp. NPDC034533 (assembly GCF_055575155.1). Classification (NCBI taxonomy): domain Bacteria; kingdom Bacillati; phylum Actinomycetota; class Actinomycetes; order Kitasatosporales; family Streptomycetaceae; genus Kitasatospora; species Kitasatospora sp. NPDC034533. Next base: position 2,942 of record NZ_JBVITE010000110.1, on the reverse strand, counting down.
CGGCGCCTGAGCACCGCGGCGGACAGGGCCCGGTGCCCGCGGCTGCGCCCGCGGGACCGGCACACCGCTCCTTCCGGCCCCGGGCAGCGGGGCCGGACGGCAGACCCGGGAACCGTCCGACTGGACGGGCCCGGCAGGACGGAGTCGGCCGGCACACCGGTCAGGACGAAGTCGTAGGGACGGTCCCGCAACAGCGGAACCGTCCCTCTCCGTTTGTCCGGCCCGTCCGGCCGGCGTGTTCCTCGGCCCGGCCGGCTCGTGGCCGGCCGGCGCGCCTCAGGTGCGGGCGCCGCGCCGGGCGTCCTCCAGCGCCTCCGCCAGCTTCATCGGCGAGCGGGTCGACAGGTACAGGTACGGCGTCGGGTCGGCCGGGTCGGTCACCTCGATCCGCAGTGCCGTCGGGACGTAGCTGCGCAGCAGCATGAAGGCGCGCGGATCGGCCTTCGGGCCGCGCCAGGCCGCGGCCTCGGCGGGGCTCAGCGCCTGCGCCGCGCCGAGCGCGTCCACCGGGATCCGGGCCGGGCCGGCCACCAGCGAGCCCTGGACCACGCGGATGCGGGCCGAGCCGTAGCTGCTGATCGCGACCGCGCCGGCGGCGATGCCGACCACCAGCCCGATCAGCGCGGCCGGACCGCTGACCCGGATCAGGATCAGCGAGAGCGTGAGACCCACCGCGATCGGGAGCAGCCACCAGGACCGCGGCACCGTGAGGCGTTCGTCGTACATGCCCTCCATTGTGGTCGCCCCGACGCCCGGCCCCGGACGCCACCCCCACCGGAGGCCCCGCTACCCCTGGGTAGGCTGGCTCCCCGTGACCGGTACGACAACTCCCCACACCCCCACCGACCGGCCGGCGCCCACGACGCCGGTGACCCCGACCACCCCGCCGCCGGACGCCGTCCTGCCGGAGCGCCACCCCCAGGCGCCCGCCCCCGGCACCCGGCTCGGCTCCCACTACGAGCACTGCTTCGGCTGCGGCCCGCAGCACCCCGGCGGCCTGCGGATCGACGCCGTCGCCGGCGAGGGACTCGACGTCACCGCCGAGTTCGCCGTCCGGGACGCCCACCAGGGCGGCCCCGGCCTGGCCCACGGCGGCCTGCTGACGACCGCGATGGACGAGACCCTCGGCACGCTCAACTGGCTGCTGCACGTCCCGGCCGTGACCGGCCGGCTGGAGACCGACTTCCTCAGCCCGGTGCCCGTCGACTCGGTGCTGCACCTGCGCGCCTGGATCACCGGTGCGCACGGCCGCAAGATCTACAGCGCCGCCGAGGCGCGGATCGGCGGCCCGGAGGGACCGGTCGCCGTGCGCGCGCAGGCCCTCTTCATCCAGGTGAAGCTGGAACACTTCACCACGCACGGTCGCCCCGAGGACATCGAGAAGGTCCTCGACGACCCGGATCTGATGAAGCGCGCACGAGCCTTTGAGGTGAACCCTTGAGCGACACCCCCCGCCCGCAGCTGGACGTCCTGATCAAGCGCATCGACCCCGAGCTGCCGCTGCCCGCCTACGCGCAGCCCGGGGACGCCGGTGCCGATCTGCGCACCACCGTCGACGCCGAGCTGGCCCCCGGCGAGCGGGCCGTCCTGCCCACCGGAATCGCCATCGCCCTGCCGGACGGCTACGCGGCCTTCGTCCACCCCCGCTCCGGGCTGGCAGCTCGGTGCGGAGTTGCCCTCGTGAACGCCCCGGGGACGGTCGATGCCGGGTACCGTGGAGAGATCAAGGTGATCGTCGTCAATCTGGACCCGCGCGAGGGGGTCAGCTTCCGCCGAGGGGACCGAATCGCCCAGCTGGTGATCCAGCAGGTCGAGAAGGCCCGCTTCCACGAGGTGGAGGAGCTGCCTGGGTCGGCACGCGCCGAGGGTGGGTTCGGGTCGACCGGCGGCCACGCCGCGGTCTAGCATGCCCGCGGCCTCGCAGGAAGCCGAGCAGGTATACGCATCGGTCTTGGACCGGGAAGGACAGTGACCGTGTTCCGTCGTCGCCAGAAGAGCGAGGACGCTGTCGAGCAGCTCGCCGACGACGCCATCAGCGCCGACGAGACGGCCGATGACGTCGAAGGTTCCGCCGAGAGCGAGAACGTGTCCGAGCTGGACCCGGCCGACAGGGTCGGCCTGCCGCCGGCCCCCCGGCCGGACGGTCCGTGGGACCACACCGAGCTGGAGAACCCCGAGGAGGGACGAGTCGACCTCGGGGGTCTGCTGGTCCCCGGCGTCGAGGGCATGGAACTGCGGGTCGAGGTCGCCGGTGACGCGATCGTGGCCGCCACCCTCGTGCTCGGCAACAGCGCCATCCAGCTCCAGGCCTTCGCGGCCCCGAAGTCGGAGGGCATCTGGGGGGAGGTCCGGGAGGAGATCGCCAACGGCATCACCTCGCAGGGCGGCCTCATCGAGGAGGAGGAGGGCCCGCTCGGCTGGCACCTCCGCGCCCAGGTCCCCGTGCAGCTTCCGGACGGCACCCAGGGCGTGCAGCTGGTCCGGTTCGTCGGTTGCGACGGTCCGCGCTGGTTCCTGCGCGGTGTGATCTCCGGCCAGGCCGCGGTGCAGCCGGAGATGGCCGGAATCCTGGAGCAGGTCTTCCGCCAGACGGTCGTCGTGCGAGGCGAGTCCCCGATGGCTCCCCGCGACCCGATCGTGCTGAAGCTCCCCGAGGACGCCCAGATGGTCGCCGACGGTGGCGGGGCGGCCGCTGCCGGCGGCGAGGGCGACAGCCGCTTCGGCGGCGCCTCGCTCGACCCGTTCGCGCGCGGCCCGGAGATCACCGAGGTCCGCTGACCCGGCTCTGATCAGTGGCGATCGTCCCTGCCCGGTAGCCCGGGCAGGGACGATTTGCATGTGGCGGGCCGGTGCCCGTACAGTTCCGGAGTCGCCGCGGGAGACCGGGGCTGACAAAGCGGAAAGCAAATCCGATGAATGAAACTCCGGAAAACGGAGCGGAA
>NZ_JBVITE010000109.1:0-12858 GCF_055575155.1 Kitasatospora sp. NPDC034533 | reverse complement strand
GCGGCACCGCAGTGGTTCAACAGCAAAGGTAGACGCGCCGCACCGCGCGCGATCCTCCTACTGCAAGATCCACTTCTGAAACACGCCCTAGTGCCTTCCGCGTAGGAGTTAGCTTCCACCAATGAGTGACAGGTGCGCAGCGGCCGACTTGGACAGGCTGTCCAGGACAGCCTTGCCTTTCTCGGCGGTGCCGAGCGATGGGCGGCCGATGATGCCGTTCCGGGTGTAGCCGGCCATGCCCAGGGTGAGGAGGTGCGGGCGCTCCGGGGCGTCGTGGTCGTCGCCCCCGATGCCGTTCCGGACGAGGTGGGGGGCGCCGTGGAGGAGGAGGGACACCTCCAGCTCTCCGCCGTGCATGTCCTCGGCGCCGCTGCTCTCCAAGGCGGCGGCTTCGCGGGCCTGGTGCCAGTCCTCGCGGACCGGGAAGAGAGCGACGCGCGGGCCTTCGGTGTTGGCCTCCTGGACCACGTTGGAGAGGACGTAGTTCCCGCCGTGCCCGTTCACGATCAGCAGGCCGGGGACGCCGGACGCCTGGAGGGACTTCCAGATGTCGTTGATCACGGCGTAGAGCGTGGCGGCGCTGATGCTGACCGTGCCCGGCATGTGAGCGTGCTCGTGGGAGCAGGACAGCGTGATGGGCGGTAGCAGGAACAGGTCGTAGTCGGTGGCGATCCGCTGGGCGATCAGGCTGGCGACGACGGTGTCGGTGGTCAGGGGCAGATGATCGCCGTGTTGCTCGAAGCTGCCGACCGGCAGCACGGCGATCTTGGCGCCGCGCCGGCGTTCGTCTGCGGAGGTGGCGGCCGTGATCAGTGCGTCCATGGGCCCAGCCTCTCCCATCGGGTCCTCAGCGGTCGAGAGGGCTTCCGCTGCTCATCAGTGCCAAGCGGTGGGTGAACGTGGCTACTTGGGGTACGGCGCTCCACCGCTGGAGGGCCTTGCCTGCGGCGGACAGTTCGGACATTGCGCGCGCTGACTCGGTGTCGACGGCGATGGACAGCGCACGGTCGGCTGCGGCGGCTGCCTGCTCGGGTTCACCGGACACCGCGTAAGCCCGCGCCAGCCGGGAGAGGTAGACGCCCTGGTCGTTGCGGTAGACCGGCGGCAGAACTCGGAGCTCCGCCTCGAACATGCCCACAGCCGTGTGCGGGTCGCCGAGTTCGATCAGACAGTTCGCGCGCTGCATCTCGATATAGGTCGGTGTGCAGTAGGCGAGATCAAGAGCGTCGTCGGCGTGCGAGTCGTCCGGCGCGGCCGCGATCTCGTGAGCCTCGTCGAATTTCGCCTGTGCGAAGCGAGGGTTGCCCATCATCGCGTGGCCCTGCGCTTCCTGCTGCGCCGCCAGTGCCCGGATCCGGTGAGTGGCCCCGACCGACCGTTGGGCCGCGCGGGCAAGGCTGACGGCTTTCGGGGCGTTCCGCTGGGCGGTGGCCTGGTTGCTCTTCCGGAAGAGCACGTAGGCGGCCATCACGTCGTCGCCGGCCTCCTGTGCCCACTCCATGGCGCGGTCCGACCAGAACAGGGCCCGGTCGAAGTCCCCGAGATCCTGGTTCAGCCAGCCCAGGAACTCCGCGGTGCGCGCGCCGATTGCGAGCAGTTCGTCGCGGGCGCGGCCCCCGGCGATCTGCTGGAGGTGGTCGAGTAGCCGGACGTGCCTCGTCACCGGGTCGAGTGCGTGGCGGGAGCCGAGCAGGTTCGCGGCTTTGTAATGGCCGGGCATCGCACCGCGCAGATGGCTCACGAAGAGCTCAGGGTCGATCGGTGCGTTGGGGCCCCGGCCGTCGGCGGACGGCTCCGGCTGGCGGCGGCGGGGCTGCCGGATCGGCGTCTCCAGCTCCCATGAACGAGAAGCCAGGCCGAGCATTTGGCCCGGGATGTGAAGGCCGTCGGCGATCCGCTCGATGAGATCGATCTTCTCGATCCTGCGCTTCCCGGACATGACCTCACCGACCCGGCTCGGTGTCATGTCACAGGCGCGGGCGATGAGCGACGGGTAGATCCCGGCCGTCTTGAGCAGCCGGAACACGGTGGCGAAGTCCCGCGCTCGACACGCAGCGATCATCTCCGGGTTGGACAGCAGGCCCGCTGGGAGCCGGTCCAGTACGCGAGCCTCGGTCACCACTGCCCCCGCTGTCGATCAGCAGCCCTGCAAGCAAGTTGATTGACTGTGAGTTTACCCACATTGGGTAACCAGCTTGGGTACGAAGTCCGCACCTCCTCCCGGCAGCCTGGAGTAAAGGGCCGGAACGTCCGGGTTTCGGGCCGCCACTTGGGCATCGGGAGGTGGTGCACGTGACCAGTTCGGGAGAACCCCCCGACGGCTCCGAACCCTACAAGCCGGCCCCCGGGATACCCGCGTTCGAGGCGAGGCTCACGCGGCACAGGCGGTCCGCCACGGTGGCCAGGAACCACCTGCGCGACTTCCTTCAGAACGTCCCAGGCGGCCCGGCTCTCATGGACGACGCCCAGCTGGTGCTCGGCGAACTGGTGGCCAACGCGGTGACGCACGCGCGTGTTTCGCCTGGGCGTGAGATCGCCGTCCGGTTCGAGGTGGTGTGCGACCACCTGCGGATCGAGGTGCACGACGCGAGCAGCGAGAAGCCCACGATCCGGTGCGCCGCTGACCTGAGCGACGTCTCCGGGCGCGGGCTGTACCTGGTGGAGGCCCTGTCCCGGGAATGGGGTTTCGAGCCCCGACCAGAAGGCATCGGAAAGATCGTTTGGGCCCTGGTGGGCCCGGAAGGCGGTGTGGAATGAGCAGGCGGGAGTCCGGGACGGCGGCTCGCTGCTACTACTGCGGCGCGGGGCTGAGCAAGGCGCTGACCCGAAGCATCGTCGTGAACGGGCAGACGGTCGCTGTTCACAGGTGGCACCCGCGTCGCGCGGGGGAGGTGTCGGGGAAGTGATGCCGCTTGAAGTCCCCGATGCGCCGGAGACGCTCTCCCCGTACCCCTTCCCGGTGATCCTGGAAGTTCGAGGTGTTGCGGAGCCCGAGCACTTCGGGAAGCTGCCGGAGGCGATGGCCGCGCTCCTGGCCGCGGTCGAGACGCTTCCGCTCGGCCCGGACCAGCAGGCCTACTTCGCCGAGCTGTTCGGGCCGTCGGAGGAGCAGGAGATCGGGCGCCGGCTCGCGACGCACGGAGAGGTGCGGGCCCTGGCCTTCGTCGGCCTGACCCCGACCGTGGTCCGCCTGTACCCCGCCGGCCCCGGGAGGCCCCAGTGATCCGGCACCTGCGGACCTGGCGGGACCGGGTTTCGATGTGGTGGCTACTGGACGGCCAGTTCTCCTGGCCGGTGCGGGCTGTCTCGCCGAGCCGGCGAGCCGCGCACCGCGATGCGATCGCGTGGTACGCGGAGCCTGACTTCACCGAAGAGCAGCGGTTGCTGCTCATGCGGCGGATCTGGCGGGAGAAGACCGGCGTTGACGACCCGCTACTCGACCTGACCGAGGCGGAACTGTTCCGGCGGATCTTCGGCTGCGAGGAGCCGGCTCGGGACCGCACCTGACCTGATCAGGGACAACTGAAGACGTGCCGGACCACCCCGGAACCTTGGCGGGAGAGGGGTGGTCCGGTGGGTCGGAACCCGATGCCGATGGTATCGGGCTCCTCGGCATGCCAGCGCATGGATAGCCGGTTCGGTTCTTGACCAGGGGAGTTGAAGAACAGTTGGACGGGGACGACGACTTCGGTGCGGAGTTGGCGGCGAGCCTCGACCCTGACTCGTGGGTGTGGCTGCCGGGGGTGGACTACGCCGCTGGCTGGCGGGCCGCCAAGCGGGCAGCCGACGAGCTGAACAGCCTGCTTGCGACGTGCGGAGTGGAGCGCGCACAGTTGCGGGCCATCGCTGACACTGATTCCAGAGGCGGCTCGGTGGTTCGCTTGGAAGGTGTCGCCGAAGGTTGGCTGAGTCTCGAAGAGCTTCTTTGCTTGGCCGCCTACGCTCGGCGCGAGTTGCGATGAATGAGGCAATTTCTGGACGAGTCACCACTAGGCCTCCGCCAATCGCCCTATGTCTTTTGTATCTATCTGATTCCACTATAGGCAAGCCATTAAACTTCAGCAGGTCTTTTGAGACATGACCAGATTTCTTGAAGATCAATTGATGTATCGCCAGGGATGAGCTGGGACGAATGATGAAGAATCAATGGCCACTCAGAGAATCTTTATGGAATGTCCCGCAATGTACGGCTGCTGTGGTTGCCCAGGTACGGCCCCCCGACGCTGAATCGTAACCTCGTCTACCCACGTGAACAGCTCAGAAGACTCATTCATGGTTGCTCTCAGTAGAGCTTCCTGGGAAGGGTTCGGAAGCAGCTCATAGATATCTGCAATTAGAATTTCGAGCGAATCCGCATATTCGCTGAATCGAATCCTGTCGACAACTCGCCCTGTATAATTATGGAATATGTAGGGGAAGTCGGCTGGCGGGACAATTCCAGGCTTTATGATCTCTTCGTGAAACTCGCGCCAGGGTGCGTCTTCTCGGCCTTCTCGGGCGTCGTACCAGGCATAGAACTTACTAAGGTTCCGCCCTTTGATTCGAATCCTTAGATCTGCTTCACTTGTGCTATCGACACCAACTAGATCATCGTCTCGAGCCTCGAGGCTCTGCAGAAATGCGGCACCTTTGGCGGATACCTTGAATACTCCGCCGACCGGTTGATATTGAGGGAATCTAGCCCCCTTTACGAGAAGGTATTTGCCGTCCACTTTAATCCTAAAGAGGTAGGCAGCAGAGATTCTTACCTCCCGCCGCGAATACCGCAGTGAATACCAGAAGTGGCGCAGGTGGACCCGGCCGGCAAAAATTTGGATCCCGAGAGGGGTGAGCAGTGCAAGGAAGCCGCCCGTGAAGATATCCCCTGCGGTTGAGTTTGGGAAGATGAATCCACCCAAAAGCAGGGCGACACAGGCGGCGGCGTATGAGATGATCTTAGTCAATTATTCCTCCAAGTTATCTCAGATTATGAAGGTGCAGGTATTTGAGGGAGGCGCAATAGATACTCTGCTGTCCACCGTATGTCAAGTCTTGACTTTGAGAGGTTGTTAAGCAGTCCGCGGGGAAGGTAGTCTGCCTCGTAAAGACTGACCAGTAGCGCCCTGCGAACTGGGTCCTGGTATTCGCACTCGTACTGAAGGCGCAATAGTGGACCGTCGGCGGCACTTCCGTTTAGCCCTATATATCTGGCGGCAAATTCTCGCGGAAGGTTCGTCCGATTTTGGTCTCGAAGCACGTTCCAGGCATGCTCCTTGATTATTGGCGATGAGACCTGACTCCTCAGGCAGGATTGAAAAATATTCCGCTCGAGATACGGATAGCTCGAGAGGTCGACGGTCTCAATTAGTTCCTCGATCGCGCTGCAAAGATCCTTCTTCTTCGGTTCGAATGCCTCACAGTAGCGCATTAGCTGATCGGACAGGTGATGAAGGTCCTTCAGGTTATCTAGCGCCCATGCCAAGGCTTCGTCATCGCGCTTTCTTCTAAATCTCGGTAGTGTAAATTTAATGTCACGCTCATTTGGCGGTTTGGATGAGACTGCCTCTGCGAACAGCGTTCGCAACATTTTGCGCGCCCATGGCTTCCCGAGGCCTAGCATGTAGCTAATTGCATCCTTCAGGGAATCATCGAGGTAATTCTCCGATTCTTTTCGTCCTAGAATTTCGGTCTTCGGTCCCGACATCGAGAGTCGGCGCGACCGCATGGCCTGGTTGGCGTGGAGGAGTGCTGCCCGCAGCTTGTCGTGGTCAATATCGAACAAATACATGTCGTCAGAATATCGAACGTGCAGCGTGCCGCTTTGGCGAATGAACTCGTCAACAGGTAGAAGGTAGATATTTGCTAGCACTCCAGATGTGCCAGAGCCTTGAGGGAGGCCTCATGCTCTACTCTGTTGCTGATATCGTTCGAGAAAGAAGCGCACCGCATTGGTCGTGTGCTGTGGAACCCCTGCGCTCATAAGGTCCATGGCCATGATCTCATGGTCGATGTTTTCGTAGAATGCCGCCACATCGGTTCTGGCCATAATCAGACGGCCATCGCTTCGCAATATCCCCCTGGCCTTATTTCGCATTCTAAGCCAGTAACTAACTGAATGGGATGATGGCCTATTTCCGCGATGGCTGTAGATGTTATCGGGAATTACCCGGTCTACTGTAGATGATATTTCAAGGCCGAGGGCATCCCATATGAGCCGATCGCGGAGTCCGAATCTCGCTATCGGCCGGACGGATATATGATTCTTTGGATGCTCTACTAGCTCTATTTGATCGGGGCCGGGGTAGGGGCCTTGAAGAAATTCCAATAGAGCGGGTCGGATCATGAACCACATGCGGTTTATGTCTGCAAAGTTTATTATGTCCGGAATCTCCCTGCGAATCTCGCCACTGACAAGCCGGCGGTGTGCGAGGTCAAGGAATCTGACGTCGATCATCTGCGTGCCCTTGTCATCGGCGGCAGGGGGACTAATAGGGAAGCAGGGTACCGGCTCTCGAGGACCTAAAGGCATGCAGTGGGCGGCGGAGCGGTTTTGGCCGGTGTCCTGCCTGGGGTGGGGTCGAGCATGGCCGGGGGGCCGTAAGCTGCTGCGACTCGGTCAGGGCTTTGGGGCCTGACCGCAGTTTGGCCGAGTGGCCCCCCGATCTTGCTCGACGCGGGTCCCGGTCCGGGAAGGTGGGTAAAACCGCGGAGCCGCCCGGCCCCGGCCACGATGGGTTCTGGCCCTCGGCGCTCTCTGGGCCGCACGTTCTGATGGGCGCGGCCGGCCGCCGCCGAAGCGGGGCGCAGACAGGAGCGACGGCGAGCGGCAGGGCCGCGCGCTGGCGCGCTGTGCGCGCCCTTGAGTAAGTGAAGAAGAGTTGCGACAGCCCCCGCGCCCGGTGTGGACGTGGGGGCGTCGGCGTGTTCGGAGTGGCTAGTGGGAGGCCTTGGCGGGGCGAGGTGCGCGCTTGGGTTTGTGGGCGTCGATGGCGTAGGTGAGGGCGGTGGTTTCGGCGCCGAGGCGGGTCTCTTCGAGGATGAGGGGGAGGCCGGTGGCCTGGTCGCAGGTGATGCGGTACGCGATCAGGAGGATGGCAGCTTCAGAGAGTTGGAGGGCTTCGCGCTCGTCGGGCTGGGGGACCCGGGCGCTGACCCGCTCGCGCCAGGTGAGGTCGTGGCCGGCGGCGGCGAGCGCCGCGTAGGCCTCGGCCGGGGTGGCGGTGGGGTGTTGAGCGAGCGGGGTGGCCTCGACGCGTTCCATGGGGAGCAGGAGGCGGTGGAGGGCGCGGCCGTTGCCGGTGGGGTCGGCGAGCAGGCGGTCGCAGCCGAGCATCAGTTCGTCCTGGTCCATCTCCAGAAGCGGCGCGGTGATGGCGTCGGTGCGGGTGCGGTAGACCGTGGGCTTCTCGGCGTGGTCGAACCAGGCGTCGATGGGCGTCGAGAAGGTGTCGCCCTGGGCGGTGACGGTTCGGTCCAGGCTGCTGCTCGGGCCGTGGACGGCAGCGCGGACGAAGGTGCCGCGGCCTTGCTTCACGTCCAACTGCCCCTCGCTGCGGAGGGCGGCGACGGCGAGCCTGACGGTGGGGCGGGAGACGCCGTAGGTCTCGGCGAGATCGGTTTCGGTGGGCAGCTGGGTGCCGGGGGGCCATTCGCCGGTGGCGATCGACTGTCGCATCGCTGCCGCCACCTGCTTGTGCAGTGCCTCGTTCCGAATGATCGCCATGGTGTTGACCCCTTGGTGCGGACGCCGGGGAACGGGCCCGCTTCGCGTGTGCCGTGTCGTTTTCGAGGGTTCGTCTGTGGTCGTTTGCCCTGGTCGGGCGGCATCGCTAGGTCTGTCGTCAGTTGCTAGCCGTTAAACGTAAGCATGAATTGCTTGCGTCGAGGCGTCAAGGAAGAGTCAAAGGTAAGTACGTTTGACGACTGACGTCATGCGGCCTTTGATGTCAGAGGGGTGTGTGCTCATGCAGTCCATTCCCGTTGACGGAACCCAGCTCGGCACGATGACCTGCATCGTTGCCCCCGAGGCGCGGGTGGCGAACCGCGAGACCGGAGAGGTGAGGAGGGACCGGGAGGGGCAGACGGTCTACACAGTCGGGGTCGCGGTCCGGCAGGACGGCCGACGGGCTTCGATCATCGAGATCAGCGTGTCCGGCGAACCGGTCGGCGTGGTCGAAGGCGTGCGGGTGCACGTGACCGGCCTGACCGCCTTCTCGTGGGCGATGGGGGACCGGCACGGCCTGTCATTCCGGGCCGACGCCATCACGCCCGTTCCGGTCGCCGCTTCGGCTGCCTCGCGCAAGGGCGGCGACGCCTGATGAGCAGCGCGACGCGCGTGAGGCTGCGCGGCCTGCTGAGGGAGCTTGGGGACCTGGCGGAAGAGGTCGACCCGTTCGGTCGGGACGACGAGGGGGCCCAGCTCTTCGACCACATCGCCACCGTCGCCACCAAGACCGTGGGTCAGCCCGCGACCTGGAGGTCGAGGCGCAGAACGCGGTGCTGGAGAACGGGGACGGCCGTGGTCGTCCTTCAGTTGCTCTGGGTCGCGTTGCTGGCCACCCGGGCCGAAGCCGCGCACCTGCTCGTGGCGTTGGTCGCAGAGGCCGAAGCGCGGATGCAGCTGTGCCGCTCGGTCGGGGCCCGGTCGATCTGGGACCTGCCGGCGAAGCTCCGCAAGATGCCCGTCGTGCTCATCGTGGACGAGGTCGCGGAGCTGTACCTGGCGGCGACCAGAGAGGACAAGGCGGAGGTAGGGGAGATCTCCACCAATCTGCTCCGGCTTGCCCAGCTCGGTGCGGCCCTGGGTGTCCACCTGGTGATCGCGGGGCAACGGGTCGGCTCGGACCTCGGGCCTGGGGTGACCGCCCTGCGCGCGCGCCTGGCCGGTCGAGTCTGCCACCGGGTGAACGATGCCGGGACGGCGGAGATGGCGCTCGGCGACCTCGACAAGGACGCCTTGGTCGCAGCTCAGCAGATCACTGTTGCCGAGCAGGGCGTCGCCATCGCGGCGGACGCCGACGGCCGATGGGCTCGGGACCGGTCCGTCCACGTCACCCCTGAACAGGCGCGTCGCGCTGCCAGAAAGTACTCCCGGCTGGCGCCGGCCTGGCCCGGCCTCCACGTGCCGGACGAGTAGAGCGAAGGGGTCCACCTCTGATGGGCGCCGCCCTCATCCTGACCGCCGTCCTGGCCCTCGTCACCTTCCTCCTGGTCCGCTCCGGCGAACTCAAGGTCTGGCACGTCGTCCTGACCGGCGCCCTCGGTGTCTACCTCGACCGCATCGGGTGGGCCGACACCGCCGTCTACGCCGTGACCTGGATCGTCCAAGGCCTCACCCACACCACCTGAGAGGCGTCACCGCGCCAACCCGACCAGCCACCCAGCCCGCCCGTCCCATTGCCGCCCCCGGCCGCGCCACCGCCTGCCTGGCCCGGCCGGGGCCCGGCGAACCCTGGGCCTGGAGACACCCGCCATGACCGTCAGCACCAACCCGTACACCGACCCCACCGCACGCCGCGCCTTCCTCGACCGGGAGGCGCGGCTGTGCCAACCGCCCCCGACAGAGCGTGACTTAGTCCGCCTCGGCGAGCTGCCGGACCTGGGCCGCTGGCTGGAGCAGATCCGCGCCACCGGTGGCTGCGCCGAACCGGTGTACCTCTCCGGGCACACCACAACCCTCGACGCGGAGACCGGTGAAGTGCTCCGGCACTTCACGACCGCCACCGAACCCGGCGGCCGGCTCGCTGTCCGCTGCCGCAACCGCAGGGCCTCCAGCTGCGCGCCCTGCTCCCGTGAGCACAGCGGCGACACCTTCCACCTGGTCCGCTCCGGCCTCATCGGCGGTAGAGGCGTCCCGGAGACGGTGCGGACGCACCCGCGGTTGTTCGTCACCCTGACCGCGCCCTCCTTCGGACCGGTCCACCGGGCGGGCAGCTGCCACCCAGCCCGGCGCCGACGGGGTGAGCAAGGGGGCCGGCGCGGTTGCGGTCGAACCCATTCGGTCGCTGACCCGCTCGTCGGGCAACCGCTCTGGGCGGACTGCTACGACTACCCCGGGCACGTCCTGTGGAACGCCATGGCCCCGGCCCTCTGGAAGGCCTTCCGCGACAACCTGTACCACCACCTCGCCGCCCGGGCAGGCGTCGGCCGGTCAGAGGTGCGCACCCTGGTCCGGGTCTCCGCGGCCAAGGTCGCCGAGTACCAGAAGCGTGGCGCCGTCCACTTCCATGCCGTCGTCAGACTCGACGGTCCCGGTGGCCCTACTACCCCGCCTCCGGCCTGGGCGACGGGGGAGCTTCTCCTGGAGGCTGTCCGCTCGGCGGCTGCCGCCGTGGCGCTCCCGTGCCCCGACTCGGCGGCCTACTGCGGCGGACGGCTCGGCTTCGGCACTCAGCTGGACGCGCACCGGCTCACCAACGGGGACGGTGGACGCATCACGGACGACGCCGTGGCCGCCTACGTAGCCAAGTACACGAGCAAGAGCGTGGAAGCTGCGGGCGCTGTCGACCGCCGCGTCGATTCCCTGGCGGAGATGCAGGCACTGCGGATCAGCCCGCACGTCCGCGCGCTCATCGCCACCGCCTGGCGCCTCGGCGGCCTGCCCGAACTGCAACACCTGCGCCTTCGAGCCTGGGCCCACATGCTCGGCTTCCTGGGGCACTGCCTCACCAAGACGCGGGCCTACTCCACTACATACGGGAAGCTCAGGGCCGCTCGTGCGGAACACGCCCAGGGCTTGTACGGCGGCTGTGACAGCGAGACGGTGGTCGAAGGTGTCTGGCGCTTCGTCGGGGTCGGTCACTCCCCGGCCGAAGCGCTGATCGCGGCGATATCGCCGAAGACCTCGCCACCCAACAGGGAAGTCGCCCGTGAAGAGGCGAAGGTGGCGGATCGAGACCGGGGGAGAAGGTGACAGCCCAGCGCGCTGCTCTCCGACCGTCGGCCGAGCCTCGGGTGGCAGGGCCGGTCCCGTTACGGCAGAACCTGGCCCCGATCATCGAGAGTGAGATCGTCATCGTGGACGACGAGGGCCACGAAGAGCCGTACGACCCCGCCAAGCACTGAGCGATGACAGCCCCCGGCCTCGACGACCGGGGGCTTCCGCATGGTCGGCCGCTCGTCAGAGCTTGCTCGCGAAGTCGTCCTCCTTGACGATCAGCCGGTCGCGGTAGTCCTTGGGGATCATGAGCCGCAGCTTGATCGCGGGAACCCGCTGACCCTTGACCTTGGTTCGGGTGACTTCACAGCGGATGCCCACCCGCAGCAGGTCCGCGGCCATGGCCTCGGTGCCGCCGTCCTCCCACTGCTGTCGGAACGTCTTCCCGTTGGCCACGTTCACCCACCGGTCTTCGGTGGTCTCGGGATCGATCTCCCCGAGTTCGGTGATCAGCTTGTCCAGCGTCTCCTCCGCCTGCTCGCGCGTGAACCGGGTCTTGGCGTACCGGCCGCCGGGCTCCAGTTCCTTCATGTAGTAGGCGATCGACTCCTCAAGCTGCGCCACCTGAGCGCGTGCCTCCGCACCCCATGCGTACTCGCGGACCTGCACGGGCTCATCGCCGAGGACCGACAGCACGTCGAGGACGAGCTTGGCGTTGATCACCTCGGGGTTGGGAGCGCCCAAGCCTCCGCCCTTGCAACCCTGGCACCGCAGGTACTCGTACACCCGATCCTTGACGCGGTTCCGCTGCTCCAGCATGTTCGTCCCGCAGTCGACGCAGAAGAAGACTCCGAGGAACTTCGTGGCACCACCGGGCCGGCGTTGGGGCTGGTTCTTGCTGCGCTTGTCGAGATCCGCTTGGAGCTCGTTGAACTCCTCGTCGGCGAAGACGGCCTTCGCGACCCTGATGGGTTTCCCGGCCTTGTCCAGGACGAGCTTGGACCGGCGGGCGCCGCCCTTCTTCTCCTCTTCTACCCGGTAGCCCATCAAGGCGGGGTTGCGGAGCTGGCGGAGGAGGGTCGTGGCCGTGAGGCCGTCGCTGGCGAGACCCGCGCGCTTGAGCAGTTTGACCATGCGGGTGGCGGAGACGCCCCGACGGGCCATGCGGCGGCACCAGTGCAGGGCCTTGTGCGCGTCGGCCTCGATGACAAGGACGACATTCCCGTTCTCGTCCTCGGCGGTGGTGTATCCGAAGGCCGGCTTGCCGACCAGCCAGGCGGACTGGGTCTTGGCGTAGTCCCAGAGGCTTGCGACGCGCGTGCTCGTATTGGTGGCCTCGATCTCCGCGATGCCGCCGATCAGCGTCACCAGGATCTTGCCGACGACCGTGGTCAGGTCGATCGAGTCGTGCTTGGAGACCAGGTTCTTCCCGTACTTCAACGCCCAGTCGATCATCGTGTTCAGGTCGGACAGTCGACGGATGAACCGGTCGAGCTTCCAAAAGAGCAGCACGTCGAACTCCGGCGCCCGGTTGTTCAGCCAGTCGCCCAGCTGCTTCCTCTTCCACGGGGGCACCTTGGTCGCGGACACGTTCAGGTCGCTGGCGACGCCGACCACCCGGCACCCCCGGTTCAGGGCCTCGCGGCGGAGGTCGAGCTCCTGGCGGACGGGGGAGGTGGTGTCTTCCGTCAGCACGGACAGCCGGACCGAGAGGAGTGCCCGGGGCGCGTCCGCCGGAAGGGCGGCCTCGGCTCTCATCAGGTCCGCCAGCAGCTCCAGATCCGCAGCGGTCCACTCGGCCTCGACCGTGTACGCCTTCTGCTGCGCGGCGCGTGTCGTACGGGTGCGCTTCGCCATGTCGGTGACCCCCTCGACGGTTTTAGGACTGCCTCTATCTAGTGCCGCATTAGGCAACGTTTGCCCTGGTGACGACTTCGCGTAGCCGCTGATCGGCGGCATGCTTGTTTCGCCAGATGATGTAGCGGCGGATCATGCTGCCCTGT
>NZ_JBVITE010000108.1:0-12893 GCF_055575155.1 Kitasatospora sp. NPDC034533 | reverse complement strand
GGCGAGGGAGTCCAGATCAGGCGTCACAACCGATCTTTGGACTCCCTCGCTTCATGTCATGCGCGCAGGCGAGCCCTTGGCATCAGTCATCTAGGTGCTGCCCGGGCCCGTCCGTTCCGGGCCCGCCCGCTCCGGCCTTCGCCCTCAGCGCCTGCCGAACAGGCGGCGCAGCCGCCCCGGGCGGGGCGCCGCTTCCGCCGCCCCCGCCGCCTCCGGCTCTTGCGCCGGCGCCTGCGCCGGTTCGTTCTCCGCCTCCGCCCCCGCGTCGGCCGTGTCCTCCCGGGCCGTCAGGTGCCGGGCCAGCGCCCGGTCCTCCTCGGACATCCAGGGCGCGACGAGCACCAGCGCGGACAGCGAGCGCAGGATCGTCACCACCCGGGTGCGGCGGGCGCGGGCGCCGTGGTGCAGCCGTTGCCTGAGCAGGTCGGCGACGTCCGGCCGGGTCCGCGGCTCGGTCCAGCCGACCGCGACCAGCGCGAAGCCGGCCGCCTCCACCACCCAGTCCTCCGGCCCGAGCAGCAGGCCGCGCAGCACCCGGCGCCGCTCGGAGTCCTCCCACGGCTGGTCGGTGCGGTGGTGGGCGATGCCGAGGCAGGCGAAGACCTGGACGGCGCGCACCCAGAGCTCGGGCTGGTGGGACAGCAGGGCGCGGCCGAGTTCGTCCTCCCTCGGAGCCGGCGGGTGGACCAGGACGCCGAGCAGGTCGTCCAGCGGCAGTCCGGCCAGCCGGACGGCGTGGTCGTAGGCGGCGGGGACGGTCGGCCAGAAGATCTCGGCGGTGGCGCGGACCAGTTCGGCGCTCCGCGGCGCGGGCGGGGCGACGGCCGGGCGGGGGTCGGTGCCGTCCCACTCCCAGATCCGGACGGAGGACTCGGCCAGCGGCAGCCGGGGGTCGGGTTCGCCGACGGCCTGGTAGCCGACGGTGGAGCGCGGCAGCGCGAGCCGGACGGCCAGCACCGAGCTGGGCGGCTCCACCGTGGAGGCGGTGCACTCGATCTCGGTGTCGCGGTTGGTGCCGGGGGCGGCGAGCACCTGGTGCAGCACGTTGATGGTGGCCTCGGTGGCGCCGGAGACCAGGCCCAGCCAGGGCTCCCGGTGGCTCAGCCGCTCCAGAAGCTCCTGGGCGTACTCGTGGTCGGGGTGGGCGCGGTGGTGGTCCGCCAGGCCGAGGAGGTGGGCCGGGTCGCCGTCGAGGGCGTGGCGCAGTCCGTACCGAGCCGGGCCGGCCTTGGGGTGGCCGGGCTCGGCGGCGAGCACCCGGTCCAGCCAGGGCAGGCCCTCGGCGGGGCGGCCGAGGGCGCCGTACAGTTCGGCGACGTCGACGGCGAGGTAACCGCTGTTGTCGTCGCGGTCCGGGGCCGTCCGCTCCAGTTCGGCCTCCCAGACGGCGAGCGCCTGTTCCGGGCGGCCGGCCGAGCGCAGGGCGTTGCCGAGCATCACGGCGGGCAGGTAGCCGGGGGCCAACCGGTGGGCCCGGTCGGCGAGTTCGACGGCGCGGGCGGTGTCGCCGAGCCGGCGGGTCAGGCCGGAGGCCATCGCGAGCAGCGGCACGTGGTCGCCGTGGTGGGCCAGTACGGCCAGCACGAAGTCGTGGAACGGCCTCACGGCGTCCGCCGGTTCGGCCGGGAGCGGGTCGGGCAGTGAGCCGGTCGCCCGGGCCACCGCCTGGGTCACGGCGTCCGGGTCGACCAGGCCGGGCAGGTCCTCGCGGGCGAGCCAGGCGGCGTGCGACCAGGGGCGGTTCGGCTCGTACCGGATGGCGGAGGCGAGCAGGCCGACGGCGGTGTCCCAGTCTCCGGCGGCGGCCTCCACGTGGGCCCGGCAGACCGCCGTACCGAGGTACACCTGACCGTCCAGCGGGAACAGCTCCCGGGCCGCCGCCGGGCCACCTGCAGCCGCGCACAACTCGGCCAGCGCCTCGTGCAGTTCGGGCAACTGGGGGTCGGCGAGGATCGCGTCGCCGAGGTGCTCGGCGGCGTGCGCCAGATCGCCGGAGTCGATCGCCAGCCGGGCCACCGCGGCCTCGCCCTCGGCCGCCAGGCGCTCGTCGCCCTCGTCGCCGGTGTGACCGCTCATCCGCCCCTGCTCCCCCGGTGGTCCGCCCTGTTCCGTCCCGCTCCGCAGGAGGCTATCCGGTCCGGCCGACAGCCCGGTGATCACTGGCGCGGCGGCGGCCGTCCACACCTTGCGTCGGATACGACTCGTACGGGTGGTTTGGCTTTCCGGGGCTTCAGGGCGCGTCGTCGAGCCACCACGATGGCCGGGGTTCTTCGCGAGCGAAGTGCCCGTCCCGCCAACCGGATCCGAGGAGATCGATGAAGCTCTCGCGCACCCTGTCGCTGGCCGCCTCCGCCGCCGTCCTGGGCACCCTCGCCGTCGCCGGCCAGACCGCCCCGGCCTCCGCCGCCGGCTCCTTCGTGGTCAGCGAGTCCCAGTTCAACCAGATGTTCCCGAACCGGAACGGCTTCTACACCTACAAGGGCCTCACCGACGCCCTGAGCGCCTACCCGAAGTTCGCCACCACCGGCGACGACGCCACCCGCAGGCGCGAGGCGGCGGCCTTCCTCGCCAACGTCAGCCACGAGACCGGCGGGCTGAAGTTCGTGGTCGAGCAGAACACCGCCAACTACCCGCACTACTGCGACGCTTCCCAGCCGTACGGCTGTCCGGCCGGGCAGTCCGCGTACTACGGGCGCGGCCCGCTCCAGCTGAGCTGGAACTTCAACTACAAGGCGGCCGGCGACGCCCTGCACATCGACCTGCTGCACGACCCGTACAAGGTCGAGAAGGACCCGGCCGTCTCCTGGAAGACCGCCCTCTGGTTCTGGAACACCCAGACCGGCGCCGGGCGGATGACGGCGCACGACGCCATCGTCAACAACAAGGGCTTCGGCGAGACCATCCGCACCATCAACGGCGCGCTGGAGTGCGACGGCAAGAACCCGGGCCAACGGGACGACCGGATCAACCTGTTCAGGAAGTTCGTCGGCACCCTGGGCACGAACGTGGGCGGCGGCAACATCTCCTGCTGACCGGCCCCGTCGGCGGCGTGGAGCGGGAAGCCGGCCGGCCCGACCTCCCGCTCCCCCGGTCCGGCCTCCGTCTCCCTGTCCGTGCCGGACCGGCCTCGTGGAAGTCGCGCCTCAGACCTCCTCCGCACCCTCGTCCTCGTCGTGGGGCGGGATGGTCCAGCGCAGCACCGTCCCGCCCTCCCCGTCGGCTTCGAGGGTGACCGGGAAGGCCTGACCCCAGTCCCGCCCGCCGTGGTGCCGGAGCGAGTGGTCCCCCTGGCACCAGTCGATCCCGAGCACCCGGCAGCCACCGACCTCGATCACGCCCGCCTTCAGGGGGTGGTGCAGGCCGGCCCGCCGGAAGCGGAAGTAGTCGACGTGCGGCTCCACCATGGCGGCCACGCCCTCGCCGCGCACGCCGCCCCGCCAGGTGCTGATCTCGGCCTCCAGCGCGACCGCCTCCGCCACCGGGAGGCCGAGCCACCCGTACGGCCCTTGGACGCCGCCGTGCTGGGGGATCCGCTCCCCGCCGAACCGCGCGTGCGCCTCGTCCTCGTGGCGGCCCCAGTAGGAGAGGTCGGCGAGCCCGTCGGCCGGCTCGTCCTCCGGCCCCGTCCACGCGTCCAGCCCCACGGAGTCGCCGACCACCATGCCGCCCCGGTCGACCGGCAGGTCCCCGAGCAGCACCGGGCTCTCCGCACCCTCGGGCCAGGGCAGGCCGAGCTCGACCTCCAGCGTCGCGACGGTGGGCTCCTCGTCGAACACCGAGGGCTCGGCGGTGGCCCGCACCGCCAGCGGCCGGCCGGCGGCGGCCGGCACGGCGAACGCCTCGTACTCCCATTCCCGCAGGTGCCCGCCACCCGCCTTCGCGGCCACCCCGGCTCGCACCGACAAGGGCTCGCCGATCCGGGGCCACTCGTCGATCCACGTGGCCATGCCGAGCACCACCACCCCGGACGGCGCGGTGACGAATCCCAGGTCGATGAAGGTGGCGGACATCCGCCGATTATCTCCGAGCGGGACGCCGCCCCCGCCACACGGCCTGGCCCGGTGAACCTCGACGCTCTCGCCCGGCAGGGGCAGTCGGAGCTGCTGATCGGGACCGTCCGGGACCGCGGTGAGTGGTCCTGCGCCGAGGCGGCCGTCGGTGAGCTGTGCGCGGTTGGGGGTTCGAACGGGCCATGGCGGTCCGGAACCGTCCGTCGCGGTCGGCCGGCCGTTCGCCGTGCGGGAGTCCGCCACGATCATGGTCCGGCAGGGCCGGATCGAGGAGGCGGCCGGACCGAGGAGGCCGGGCGGGTGGACGAGGCCGTCGAGGTGCTCACGCCCCACCTCGGAGCGCACTGGATCCTGGAGGAACTGGTCGACCTGACCAGGGGACAAGGCCGTGACGCCCGTTGTCCTGGAACTGCTCGCCCGGTGCGCCGAGCGGGCCCTGGGCGGCACGGCGGGCTGCCGGCGCTCCGCGGCCGGGGGTCCGCGCGAGTGCCGGCACCAGCCGTCGGAGGTGCTGGTGCTGTACGGCCGGGTCCTGGAGCGCACGGGCCGGGCGGACGAGGCGATCCGGCGGCTGGGCCCGGTCCTGCGTCGTCCCGCGCGTCGCCCGGCTGTACGCCGACCTCCTCGCCCGCCGGTGCCGGATCGACGCGCTGCGCGAGCCGGCCACCGGCGAGCACGCGGAACTCGCCCTGACCCGGTGCGCGGAGGCGCTGGAGGAGCAGGGGCGGCTCCAGGAGGCCGAAGCCGTCCTGTACGAGGCCCTCGAAGCGGACGGTCGGCAGGCCCGTCGGTGCCTCATGCCCTTCCTGGCCCGCCGGGGGCGCCTGGACGAGGCCGTCGATGTCGGACGGCCCACGTACGAGCACCCCGAAGGGAGCCTCCTTCCACAAGGCGACCGGCCTGGTGACCGAGGCGGGCCGCCCGGATCGGGCGCTGGAGCTCATCGACGGCCTCGGCACCGCGTCACACCTGGCTGGTCCGCTCGCGAAGGCCGGGCGCTCCGCCGAGGGCATCGCCGAGGCGCGGGCATCGCGGAGGCGCGGGCCCTGAGCGAGCGCGAGCCCGGCCGGTGGGACACCGAGCGCGGGGCCTGGGAACGGCGCTGAGGCAGGAGGCCGCCGACCGGTGGGCCAGATGTTTCAGGGGGAGAAATATCCAGGTGCCCGAAGGTGTTCCGCCCAGCGTAGGCGCGGGAGGTCCGCGCGTGGCTGGAAGGAGTGCGGCGCCGTGCGCGTGGAGATCTGGAGCGACATCAACTGCCCGTGGTGCTACGTGGGCAAGGCCCGGTTCGAGCAGGCGCTGGCGGCGTTCCCGCACCGCGAGGAGGTGGAGGTCGTCCACCGCTCCTTCGAGCTGGACCCTCGGGCGCCCCGGGAGGCCCGTCCGGTCGTGCCGCTGCTCGCCGCCAAGTACGGGATGAGCCTGGAGCAGGCCGAGGCGGCGGAGGCCCGGATCGCCGGGAACGCGCACGCCGAGGGCCTGCCGTACCTGCGCGAGGGGCGCGACGCCGCGAACTCCTTCGACATGCACCGCCTGCTGCACTTCGCCAAGGAGCACGGCCGCCAGGGGCAACTGCTGGACGCGCTGTACCGGGCGAACTTCGCCGAGGAGCGCTCGGCGTTCGAGGAGGGCCGCCTGGTCGAGCTGGCCGTCGAGGCCGGCCTCGACGGCGAGGCGGCGGAGGCCGTCCTGGCCGATCCGCAGGCGTACGCGGAGGCGGTGCGCGAGGACGAGACCACGGCGAGCGCCATGGGGGCGACGGGCGTGCCGTTCTTCGTCCTGGACCGGCGACTCGGCGTCTCCGGCGCCGAGCCTGCGGAAACGTTCAGCCGAGCGCTGGAGCAGGCCTGGGAGAGCCGGGCGGCACTGCCGCTGACTCCGCTCACGCCGAAGAAGTAGGCATCGCCGGAGCAGGAAGTCGGACGGGCCGACTTCCTGCGATGGGCGTACGCGGCGCGCCCCCACGAGCAGGAACGTTCACCCACACCGCACCGGGAAACAGCCCTCGCACAGGAAGTCGGCCCGTCCGACTTCCCACGCACCCAGCCCGCCAGCCCACAGGCATACGAGACGGGCCCCACCAGCAGAAACGATCACCCACGCCCCACCGCGAAACAGCACCCGCACAAGAAGTCGGCCCGCCCGACTTCCTGTTCCCCCGGTGCGACAGCCAGCGGGCACACGAGGCAGAGCCCCGCCAGCAGAAACGTTCACCCACGCCCCGAAGCAGCAGCGCGCCGCCGGCGCAAGAAGTCGGCCCGCCCGACTTCCCACTCACCCGACCTGCCAGCGATGGGCGTACGCAACGTGCAGGCTCGACGGCACGCCCTTGGCCGCGTGAGGCGAGCCCCAGCGCTCGTGGGCGAGGGTGACGCAGTAGTGCGCGTCGGGCCGCCACCCGAAGCGCCAGCCGGGGGCCTCACGGCTGAGCCCGTGGAGCTCGGCACCCGTCCGGCGGAAGGTGGTGGCGCTCCCGGTGACCACGAGCGTGTGGGCGGCCCCGGCGAAACGGAGCTCGTCCCGCGAGTCGGCGAAGGAAGACTCCGCGCCCTCGGGCGGGAAGACGGTGTCGGGGAGGTCGACGGTGTGCGGCGTGCCGGCGCCCAGGCGGGCTCGGAGCTCCTTCCAGCGGGAGGGCGGGAAGCCGATGCTGTGGTGGACGAGCAGGAGGTCCAGCCGGTCTTGGGGCGGGACGTCGGGCAGGCCGACCGGGCCGGAGTTGGTGCGCAAAGGCAGGTGGATCAAGGAGCGCCGGGACCGGGCGGCCAGAGCCCAGGCGGTGGCGAGGTCCTCGGCGCCCTGGCGGTCGAGGTGCAGGTCCATGGACCACGCACCCGGGCTCGCGTGAAGGAAGGCACCCGCTGCCTGCCGCACCGGGGTGACAACCCGGTACTCGTCCCGGCCGAGGCGGACCCGGTGGATCTTCGTTCGTAGTCTCACCGGCCTGTCGTACCGGAGGTTGTGGCTGCCTGTCCTGCGGATTTTCCGGGCGGAGTAGGAAGTCGGACGGGCCGACTTCCTACTCACAGCCCGCATCCGAGGGGTGGGGCGGCAGCCGCACGCTCATCGGGGGTTGAGCCGGGTGGCCTGCCAGGGGGAGTTGCGGCCCGCGGCTTCGCGGTAGGCGATGCGCTGGACGGCGGAGAGCAGGCGGTAGAGGTTGAGGGCGGTGTCCGAGTCGTCTGCGGCGAAGCCCAGCTCGTGGACGAAGTCGTCGAGCGTCGGCCAGTCGAAGTCATCGGAGACGGGCGGGGCGACGGTGACGCCGAAGACGGTGTTGAAGGCCGTGGCCACGGCGTAGTTGGCGGCGGCGAGGGCATTGGCGACCTCGGGATCAGCGGCCGGGTCGAGCGCGTTCATCGGGGCTCCCCATCGTCGGGCTTGCAAGGTTGAACGCAGTGGTCAGGAACCACAGGGCCGCTCGCGGTCAGCGTCGAGGAGGAGGGAGAGGAGGTTCAGGAGGGTGGAGGCCGGGGCCAGGCCGAACCGGACGACGACCTGGCCGTCGTGGGTGTCCGTGCGGGCGTCGGGGAAGGAAAGACCGAACTTCCCGCCGCGCTCGTGAACTTCACCGAGGAGGGCGCGGATGTCCTGCTCGGAGCAGGAGCGGATCCGCTGGTCGGAGGGTTTCAGCGGCTGGAGCTTCACGCAGTGGCCTCCTTGAACAGCTCGAACCAGACGACCTTGCCGTCCTTGCGCGGTTCGGCACCGAAGCGGTGAGTGAGGGCGCGGACGAGGTGGAGGCCCCGGCCGGAGACGGCGAGCAGGTCGGCGGGGAGGTGGGGGTCAGGGAGGACCGGGCTGTTGTCCGCGACCGAGACCCGGAGTCGGTGGTCGGCGAGAGCGACGACGACCAGGGGTGCAGGGCTGCCCCCGTGCCGCCATGCGTTGAAGAAGACTTCGTGGAGAGCGAGTTCGGCATCGGAGATGACGGAGGGTCGCCACCCGGCGGAGGTGAGGAGGTCGGACAGCTCGGTACGAGCGGTGGACCAGTCAGGAGGGTTGCAAGCACGCATGAGAGCCCCCAGGAGAGGGAGGAGGAATCGACAAAGCGGACACTCCGCTATGTGATCGGTGCAACACTGACGGTAGGGGATTGAGGGGCATCCATGCAATCGAACGTGCAGGCTTGCACGTTCGATGGCGAGCCACCCGGCCCATGCGAAACACTTCACCTACGAGAAGGGACCACCTGTGGCGTACAAGGGACCGATCAGCCAGCGGCAACGGCGATTCGGGGAGGAGCTCCAACGCCTGCGCATGGCGGCAGGGTTGTCAGCGCCCGAGGCCGGCGCGCTTGTGGGAATGAAGGGACCCGCGGTGAGCCACACCGAGGCCGGGCGCATCAGTCTCAACTCCGAGCGCCTTGAAATCTGGCTCAACGCGTACGGGTGCACCGACGCGGCCTACCGCGCGAAGCTCGCTGACATGGGCCGGAGTAACGGAAAGGGCTGGTGGAGCGACTTCGCGGACAGGGTCCCAACCTTGCTGCTCGATCTCGCGGAGGCCGAGCACGGTGCGGCTCAGCTCGACAACTTCGAGACCTTCTACATTCCGGGGCTTCTCCAGGTGCCCGCCTACGTCACGGCGATGTACGAAGGTGTCGACCAGCACCGCAAGTTGGACGTAGAAGCCGAAATCGAGTTCCGGAAGCAACGGCAGCGCATTCTCACAGACTTGCCACGCCGCGAGTTCCGATTCGTGATCCACGAGACAGCGTTGCGTTTGCGCTTCCCTGGCGATACCGCCATGAGGGAGCAGCTTGTGCACCTGCTGGAGATTTCAGAGCTACCGAACGTCAGCATTAAGGTCTTGCCGTTCACCGCTGCGGAGAAGCCGCCCTACACCAGCCAGTTCGTGCTGGTCGACCCCGGATCGCCGAAGCTCTCCACGGTCATCGTGGATCACCCCAGCCACACCGAGTATCTTGGCGACCAGCATTCGATCGAGACCTACCGAAAGACCTTCAACCAGCTGAGTGAGCTGGCATTGCCGCCTGTCGACCAGTCCTTGACAACGCTTTCCTCGCGCGACTCATGGGGCCTCATTCGACATCTCCTCTACTTGTTGCAAGCTTGAAAGGCTTCTGATGTCCGAACTCCGTTGGCAAAAGTCATCGTTCAGCGGCACAAACGAGGGCGGTAGCTGCCTTGAACTCGCGGCCAGCATCGGGGACGTTCGTCACCTTCGCGAATCCGATGACCCCGACGTCATCGTCACTACCTCGGCCGCCAAGCTCCGCGCCTTCCTCCTCGGCGCCAAGGCCGGCGACTTCGACCACCTCACCTGAGGCCACCTCGCCTCCCCCGCCCGCTCGTTGGCCCCCAACGAGCGGGCGGCGCCGTTCCCGCATTGGCTGGTTCCAGCCTTCCCCGCCCTCCCAGCCGAGCGCGAAACTTGGAGAAATTTCTCCTGGAGGAGCAACCATGAAGTTGCGGTTCGTGGGAAGCACGAGCATCACGGGCAACTGCCCCTCGATCTACGAAACCGACCGCGACACCGCCGTCGTCCAAGGCAAGCGGATCGCCCCCGATGATCCGGTGCGCGGAGATCTGCGCGACCTCGCCGATGACGAGGATGTCGTTGAAGTACCCCGCCAGTTGCTGGAACGGTTCTCGCCCAAGCGGCCCCAACCGTTGCCCTCCGAGCTCCTCACCGGCGAGGCCTTCGGCGCGCTCTTCCGCAACTTCGCCCACACCGCTCGGCGTCTCGAAACCCGGACTCACTACGACATCGAGAACGAGCGAGAGTCATTCGAGCAGTTCCTCAACGGATCCGATGTCGATGTCAGCTGGTTCTCCCCATGGCTGGACACCATGCGCGAACACACCAAGGGTGGCAAGACCATCGCCCGTGTCCGCATCGTCCCGCCTGACCTGACGGACTACCTGCGCTTCGAACTGTTCCTCTGTAGTCACAACACCAGCGCCGGAGAGGACATCCGATACCTCGACCGTGCCACCGCGAACGACCTCGCCCTACCCGACCGGGACTTCTGGCTGTTCGACTCGCATACACTGGCGATTCTGCACTTCACCGATACTGGACAGTCGCTCGGAGCCGAGATCGTGACGGACCCTGCTGTGGTCGTCGAGCATGCCCGCTGGCTCGACGCGGCCTTCCACCACGCGCGCCGGTACGAGGACTTTGTCAAGGAGCATCCGCCGCGTTGAGCACCGCACGTCAGGGGGTCCATGAGGCCCGTCTGGAGCTCGGCCGCCGCCTGCGGGCAATCCGCACGGCGGCCGAGCTCGACGGCCGCACCCTGGCGTCCCTTCTCGGCTGGCCCCCCAGCAAGGTCTCCAAGCTCCAGCTCGGGCGCCAGTCCCCTACCGTGGAAGACCTCCGCGCATGGACAGCCGCCTGCGGCTTCCCTGAAGCTGCTGACGAGCTCGTGGTCCTGCTCCGCGATCTGGACAGCCGCTACGCCCAGTGGCGGCACGAACTTCACCATGGCCACGCCGCCATCCAGCAGTCCTGGGCGGACCTGGAAGCCAGCGCGCAAACCATCCGCGCCTTCGAGTCGTCCTGCGTGCCAGGCCTCCTCCAAACGGCCGGCTACGCCGCCGCCCGTTTCCGCGAGAGTGCCCTGCTCCACGATGTCTCGCCGGACACCGACGCTGCCGTATCCGCCCGTCTCGCCCGCCAGGAGCTGCTGTACTCACCCGGCAATCGGCGCTGGCACATCCTGATCACCGAGGCCGCCCTCCGCTACGGAACCGCCTCCGCAGACGTCATGCGCGCCCAGATCGACCGGTTGGTCTCGGCCACAACACTCCCCGCCGTACGGCTGGGCATCGTGCCGTTTCGCAGCCGCCTTCCGGTCACCCCCGCACATGGCTTCTGCATCTTCGACGATCAACAGGTCGTCGTCGAGGTGATCAGCGCCGAACTGCGGCTGGGCCTGCCCGAGGAAGTCGCCCAGTACCGCAAGGTCTTCGACCTCCTGGCACCCAGTGCCCTCTACGACTCGGACGCTCGACGACTGCTCACCCACGTCGCCGAGAGCTGGATCTGAGAAATCCTCAGAAATCCTGTTGGAGATTTCCCCTGCCTGCGCCAAGGTGGTCACGCAGACGATCCAGGCCGTCACGCTAAGTCCGGCCCGGCGCCCGCGCTCCCAACCGTTTCGCGACGAAGGGTTGTGATCCCATGGACGTGACCGCGCTCTACGCGGCTGACCTCACCGGCGTCGACTTCCACGCCTTCTGCGGTGGCAACCAGGGCAACGACAACGACGAGTCCTGCCTGACCGTCGCCGCCGTCCCCGGCATGGCCGACGCGTTCGCGCTCGGCCACTCCGAGAACCCGGGCGTCAACGGCGCCATCCGGGTCAGCCGCTCGGAGCTCGTCAACTTCGTGCGCGGCTTCGCGCTGGCCGAGGGCATCACCCTCTGACCCACCCGTCTCCTCACCGGGCCGCCCCGAGTCACGCTCGGGGCGGCCCGACCCGACTCTCGGAGGCACCACGTGCACTGGCACACCTACCTGTGGTCCGGTGACGGGCAGCAGCTCAAGAACGAGGCCCCACGACGACCCGTACCCGACACCGGCTTCAGGACCTCGACCACTCCTCCCATGATGACCGGCTGGTGGCTGCTGAAGCCGCCCCCGCTGGTCTCCTCCACCCTCTCGACCCCGGACGACACCGTCGCCTGGCTTCAGTCCCGCTACGAGGAGAGCCCTCCGCCGCCCGCCCAGGCCGAGCAGCTCCCCCTCGCATCACGGGCCGAGTACGCCGCCGAAGCCCTCACCGGCGGCTCCGACGTGGTGTGGTCGTACTGGCAGCAGGAGGCCGGCCCGCGTTTCGTCCACCTGGCCGCGGTCTGCTGCCCCAATCGGGTCTGGCCGTCCATCCCTTGCCCGGACCCCCGAGCCACCGCGGCTCTTGGAGCGTCATGACCCTGGACCTCTTCGTCGACGATGCCTCCCAGGTCCTGGCCGCGTGGCCGGCGCTCCCGTTCCGCACCAACCAGGCCCGGTGGCACGAGCCCCCACCGCTCACCACTGCCGAGATCCGGGCCGCCATCGACGCGAGGTGTATCCGGCCGGACGAGATCGTGCTGATCAGGGACGGCAAGATCACGCCCCAGGATCAGTACGTCGAGAATGACCGGATCATCCCCTCAGCTGTCTGGGAACGCCACGACGGCGGCGACACGGTCTCCCTGCGGAACATCCAGGGCGTCTTCCCCGCTGTCTCAGCCCTGCACACCGGCCTCCAGGCCGAGTTGGGCCACCCGATGCACGTCAGCGCCTACCTGACCCAGCCCGGCGCCCGGGGCCTGAGTCACCACTGGGACTCCTATCCCGTCCTGGTCGGCCAGGTCGAGGGCTCCAAGACCTGGCCGACCCATCGCCCGGTCATCGAGAACCCGACCCCCGAGCACCTGAGCTTCCCGAAGACCGGATTCACCGACGAACAGCGGCACCACGTCCGAACGGCGCCGGCCGACTTCGAAGCCACCCTCCACCCCGGCGACACCCTGTGGGTCCCGCGTGGCTGGATCCACGCTCCCTACTCGGTGGGCGAGGCCGCGTCCCTCCACCTCACATTCGCCATCCGCGAGCTGACCCACCACTGGCTCGCCCAGCGGCTCATCGAGCAGGCTGTCTCCGATCCCCGGATGCGCCAGGCGCTTCCCATCGGCATGCCCTCCGCGTGGGGTCCCGCCCAGCGAACAGCCTCGGCACGGCTGCTCGCAACCGTCCTCCGTGCCAAGGCCGGCGAATTCGACCAGTTCGCCTGAGCCACAAACGCGAAGAACCCCCATCCGGAAACCGGATGGGGGTTCTTTCTGAAGAATTGTTCGGCGGCGTCCTACTCTCCCACAGGGTCCCCCCTGCAGTACCATCGGCGCTGAAAGGCTTAGCTTCCGGGTT
>NZ_JBVITE010000107.1:0-13201 GCF_055575155.1 Kitasatospora sp. NPDC034533 | reverse complement strand
TGTCCCGGCCGGTGCGTTCGGTCTCCGGCCGGCCGCCTGTCCCGGTCTCCCGCCGGGGGTGGTCGCGCTCAGCCCGGGGCCGGGTTCGTGCCGTGTCCTGGGGTGTCATCGCCTTGGTGGCCGTGTCCCGGTCGCCGGCCGTTCCACCTGCCGGCCCGCACGACCAGCTTTGCCTGCTTGACCGTTCGGCCTGATTCACCGATTCACCGCTTGGCCCGCTCAACCTGCCTTACCTGCTTCGCGGTTCGGCTCGCTTCACCGGCTTCACCGGCTTCACCGGCTTCAACTGTTTCGACCTGCTTCACCTGCTTCACGGTTCGGCGTGTTCTGCCTGCTTGACCGTTCGGCCGGATCAACCGCTTCACCCGCTTCACCCGCTTCACCCGCTCGACCCGCTTGACCGTTCGGTCGGCTCTACCACGTCACCTGCTCAAGCTGCGTCGCCTGCTTGAGCGTTCGGCCTGATTCACCGATTCACCGCTTGGCCCGCTCAACCTGCCTTACCCGCTTCACGGTTCGGCTCGCTTCACCTGCTTCACGGTTCGGCGTGTTCTGCCGGCTTGACCGTTCGGTCGGCTCTACCACGTCACCTGCTCGACCTGCGTCGCCTGCTTGACCGTTCGGCCCGCTCCACCTGCTCCACCTGCTTCACTGGCTTCACTGTTCGGCCTGCTTCACGTGCTCGATCCGCTTCACCTGCTCCACCTGATCAACCCGCTCTGTCTGCCTCACCGTTCGACTTGCTCCACCCGTTCCACGCGCTTCACCCGTTGCGCTTGCTCTGCCGTTCGATCCGCTTCGCCTGTTCCGTCCGCCGGTCTGTTCCGTTGACCGGTTCGTCTCGTCCGTCCGCCTGTTCCGACTGTTCCTTCGGTCTGTTCCGTCCGCTCCGGTGTGTCCGCCGGTCCGTCCGCCGGTCCGTTGGCCCGTCGGTCCGTCCGCCGGTTCGCCGGTCCGTCGGTCCGTCTGCCGGTTCGCCGGCCCTCGGTCCGTCTGCCGCCGGCTGGTGCGTCCGGTTCGCTGTCCCGCCGGCTCTCTGCCCGCGCCGTGGTGCGTGGTGCGGTGGGCGAAAAGGGGGCTGCGGCACGGCCGGTCCCGGGTGGTCCGGTCCCGGGCGGGGCGGTGGGTGGCGGGTGGGTTCGGGGTGGTGGGGCACCGCGCCGGGCGGCGGGGAGACCGGAAGCCCGGCTGTGGGCTGTCGGCCCCGCCGGGAGCCTCCGGCCCGCCGGAGGCCTCCGGGTGGCCGGTGGTAGCGGGGTGCGGGGAGCGGGGGTGTGTGCGGGGTCGGCCGGTGGCCGGGGTGCGGGGGGTGTGTGCGGGGCCGGCCGGTGGTGGCGGGATACGGCGGCCGGCTGGTGGCGGCGGGATACGGCGGCGGGCCGGTGGTCCGGGCCGGTGGCCGGGCTGGTGGGCCGGTGGCCGGGTGGGTGGCCGGGTGGGTGGGCCGGGCCGGTGGGCCGGGCTGGTGGCCGGGCGGGTGGCCGGGCCGGTGGTCCGGGTGGGTGGTGTGTTCCGGACCTGTTCCGTTCCCTGTTGGCTTCACTGACCTTGCGCCCACCCCCCTTCTGATGGGAGGGGTGGGTGTGGAGAGGAAACGATCACTGATGTCTCTGATTCCCACGATCGAGGACCTGGCCGAGCAGCTCCAGGCGGTCTCGGGTGCGCGTGAGATCGACGCGGACGCGGCGTTGCAGCACATCGCGGATGTCGATTCGCTGGACCTGATGGAGTGGCTGTACGGCTTCCAGAACCAGTACCCGCACATTCCCGCGGACGAGTCGCTGTTCGCGGACATCGATGACACGACGACGCTGCGCGTGGTCCACGAGCGGATCCTGGCGCTGGTGCCGGGCGCGGGCAACTGAGGCCCGGGGCGGTGGCGGCGGTGGCCAGGGCGCAGGAGGGCCGCGCGGTGAGCGGTTTCGATGTCACCGGCTGGGGGATGTCGGTGCCCGCGCGGGTGGTGAGCAGTGAGGAACTCGCGCGGCGTTTCGGGGTGGACGAGCACTGGATCGTGTCGCGGTGCGGTATCCGTGAGCGCCGGGCGGTGGGTGCGGGGCAGAGTACGGCGTCGCTGGCGGTGGAGGCCGGGCGCCGGGCTCTGGAACGGGCGGGCCTTTCGGGTGCGGACATCGCGCATCTGATCGTGGCGACCGCGACGCCGGAGCAGCCGTCGCCGGCGACGTCGGCGTTCGTCCACGAGGCGCTGGGGATCGCGGGCAGCGCGCATGACGTGAACGCGGAGTGCGCGGGGTTCGTGTACGGGCTGGTGACGGCGGCGGGGCTGATGCGGATGGATCCGCGGCCGGTGCTGCTGATCGGTTCGGACACGCACACGCTGACGGCGGATCCGGCGGATCGGGATCTGTCGATCCTGGTGGGGGACGGGGCGGGGGCGGTGGTGCTGGTGCCGGGGGCGGTGGAGCGGGTGCGGGCGTGGAACCTGGGGGCGGACGGCTCGTGCAAGGACAGCCTGAAGGTCCTGGCGGGTGGTTCGCGGATGCCGACGAGTGCCGAGACCGTCGCCCGGGGGCTGCATTACGCGCGGATCAACGGCAACGAGATCTATCTGAACGCGGTGCGGTACACGGTGCGCACGATCCGCGAGACGCTGGAGCAGGCGAAGGTGGCGCCGGAGCAGGTGGATCACGTGGTGCCGCACCAGGCGAACATCCGGATCATCAATTCGGTGCTCTCGCACACGGGGATTCCGCGGGACCGGCTGGTGACGAATCTGGAGCGGTACGGGAACACGGCGTCGGCGTCGATCCCGATCGCGTTGGCGCAGGCGCTGGACGAGGGGCGGATCAGGGACGGTGACACGGTGCTGCTGGCGGGTTTCGGCGCGGGGATGACGTGGGGTTCGGTGCTGCTGACGTGGGGAGGGGTGGCGCGGTGAGCGGCGGGGACGTTTTCGGGCGGCGGCCTTCGTCGCCGGTGGCGCTGGTGACGGGTGCCTCGGGTGGGCTGGGCGGTGAGCTGGCGCTGGCGCTGGACGCGGCGGGGTGCCGGGTCGCGGTGCACTACAACTCCTCGCGGGAGGGCGCGGAGAAGGTCGCCTCGCAGCTGGTCAACGACCATGTGCTGGTGACGGGTTCGGTGGCGAACTGGGAGGCGGTGGGCGCGATGTACGAGCGGGTGCGCTCGGCGCTGGGGCCGGTGGACGTGCTCGTCAACAACGGGGCGGTGCGGCGGGACGCGCTGATGGCGATGCAGGATCCGGGGCAGTGGCGGGAGGTGATCGACACGAATCTGATCGGTTCGTTCCACACGGCGCGGGTGTGTGTGCCGGCGATGCTGCGGGCGCGGTGGGGGCGGGTGGTGAACATCGTGTCGCCGTCGGCGCTGATCGCCACGGCGGGGCAGACGGCGTACGCGGCGTCGAAGGCGGGGCTGATCGGGCTGACGCGTACGCTGGCGGCGGAGTGCGGGCGCCGGGGGGTGACGGTCAACGCGTTGTCGCCGGGGTTCATGATCACGGGGATGACGCGGACGCTGCCCGAGCACGTGGTGGCGGGGATGCTGGAGAAGGTCCCGGTGCCGCGGTTCGTGACGCCGCGGGAGGTGGCGCGGTCGATGAGTCTGTTCCTGGATCAGGACTGTATGACGGGGCAGGTCGTGAGTATCGACTCGGGGGCTTCGATCACCTGACCGGGGGCCGCCCGGGGCGGTTGGCCCCGGCCGGACACCCCGGCCGGGGTGTCCCGCCCGGGGTGTGGCGCCTGGGCGGGGGCCTGGCCGGGGTGTCCCGTCCGGGGGTACCGGGCCCGGGCGGGGGTGTGCCCGGGGCCCGTGGTGTCCGTCCGGCTCCGCTCGGCCCGGTCTGTAGGCCGGGCGTCGGGGTGTTCCGGCCCCGGGGGAGGGGTGCACCACGCCCGGGGGCCCGGCCCGGGGTGCTCGGTGACAGGGCTCTTCGAGGTTCCCCGCCCGGTGCTCGGGTGCCGGCCGGACCCGCTCGCGTGGTTCCTCACGCTGCCGCGCCCCCGTCGAGCACGGCTTCGCGCACCCGAAGACCCCGGCGCAACCTCACCGAACTCCGCACGGGCCCCGCTCGCGCCACCAGCCCGCTGCGCGCCCTGCTCGCCTTGACGGACCGTGGACTCGGCCGCTGGCAGACGATCAGGACCGAAGACGGCCGCCCACGGCCGGCACGAGCACCCACGGACCCGCCGCACCGGCGGAAGCCAAGACGGCGGATCTTCGGTGAAGATCCGCCGGGCCTCGGTCAGCCGGTGCCCTCGACGATGCGGAAGTCGCGCTCGACGCCGTCGCGGAGGACGTCCAGGGCCTCCTGGTAGGCCGCACTCTCGCGGGTCGCGACGGCCTGCTCGAAGCTGTCGAACTCGATCAGGATGGTGCGCTCGGCGATTCCGGCGTCGTGTGCGACGACCCGGCTGTCACGGGCGAGGACCCGTCCGCCCCCGGCCTTGACGGCCGGAGCGGCCAGCTTGTCGTAGGCGGCCAGCTTCTCAGGGTCGGAAATGGTGCGGTAGACGCTGACCCAGTAGCCCTTGGGCATGGAACCTCCAGTGTCGGGATGAGTGCATCTGATCTACGGGGTGGTCCGGGGCGGGCGCCGGCGGGCGAGAGCGAGGCTTGCCGGCGCCGTGATCGCCATGGCACCGAGGCCGGCCGGCGCCGCGCCGGTGTAGGCGCTGTCGTCGGGCAGGAGGCGGCCGGGGCCGGTGCCCGCGGCGGGGATCAGGCCGCCGATGGCGCTGCCCAGGCAGTAGCCGGCGCTGTGGACGACGTAGTGGAAGCTCATGGCGCTCGACGTCTCGCTCCTCGGGGTGACGGCCGGGATGACGCCGGGCATCGCGGCCGAGAAGCCGCCGACGCCGAAGCCGAGCACGCCCATCGCCGTGAACAGTTCGGCCGGGCTGGACCGCGCCGCCGCGAACAGGGCGAAGGCGGCGCCGGCCACGACGGCACTGCCGGCCGGGAGCAGGGGGCCGGCGATCCGCGTCCCAAGCCGCGGCGTGAGCTTGCCGGCGGCGAACCCCAGGACCGAGGACGGGATGAGGACCAGCCCGGCGGCGAAGGTCGTCAGCCCGAAGCCGTAGCCGGCGCCGTGCGGCGTCTGCGCGTACCGGGTGATGAGCGTGAGCAGCAGGTACGTGCCGATCCCGCCGGTGAACATGGCGAGGTTCGCCCCGGCGACCGCCGGGTGGCGCAGCGCCCGCACGTCGACCAGGGGCGTCGTGCTGTTCAGCTCGATGACGGCCCAGAGGCACAGGAGCGCCACCGCGACGGCGGCGAGGCCCGCCGCCACGGCGAGGTGCCGGCTCCACGGATTCCGTTCGCCGGCGGGGAACAGCACCGGCAGCAGCGCGGCGGCCGGGACCACCGCGCCTGCCACGTCCACGCGGGCCGGGCGGTCTTCGGGGGCTTGGGGCATGGAGCGCCACGCGGTCGGCAGGGCGGCGGCGGTGACGGCCAGGCCGAGGCCGTAGGCGGCCCGTACCCCGCCGAGTTCGGCGAGCAGCGCGGCCAGCGGGTAGCCGGCGCCGGCCCAGATGATCGAGACCACCGGGATCAGGGCGATCACGGCCGCGCCGCGCTCCTCGGGGAGGTGGTCCCGGGCCACGCCCATCATCAGCGCCGTCAGCCCGAGCCCGGCGCCCTG
This sequence comes from Kitasatospora sp. NPDC034533, assembly GCF_055575155.1. Classification (NCBI taxonomy): domain Bacteria; kingdom Bacillati; phylum Actinomycetota; class Actinomycetes; order Kitasatosporales; family Streptomycetaceae; genus Kitasatospora; species Kitasatospora sp. NPDC034533. Next base: position 7,575 of record NZ_JBVITE010000107.1, on the reverse strand, counting down.
GGCCGCCCTGCCGGCCGGCAGCCAGCCGAACGGCAGCGGCAGCACGGTGAGCGCGCTGCCGGCGACGACGACCGCCGGCGTGGTGAGGATCGTGGCCCGCCGGTGCGGGCCGGCTCCGGGCCGGCCCATGACCGGCGTGGCGACGGCGCCGCTGAGCAGCGCGATGGTCAGCGTCCACTGCGCGCTGGCGAGCGGGACGTGGAACGAGGTCGCCACGCTGGTGATGAGCGGCGTTCCGAGGCCGGCGGCCGCCGCCACGGCCGGCGCGATGAACATCGGGGCGGGGACCAGCGGCCGCGCCTGGGAACGCGTGGCTGGGAACGCCTTCACCGCGCCCGCGCCGGCCGGCTGCCCGGTCACTGCTTCGGCTCTTCGCGGTCCCGGTTTTCGAGTTCCGCCAGATGCTTCAGCGCCGGAAGGGCCGCCATCAGCGCCTCGGCCTCGTCGCCGGTGAGTTCGCCGATCAACCGCTCGAACGCGTGGACGCCCGCCTGGCGCCGTGTGTGGACGTAGGAGGCGCCGGCTTCGGTCAGGCACACCAGCGTGACCCGCTTGTCGGACGCGTCGCCCCGCCGCTCGACCAGGCCGGACTCCTCCAGCACCCGGACCAGGGCGGTCATCGCGGGCTGGGTGACGCCCTCGACCGCGGCGAGATCGGTGATGCGCCGCGGGCCGGTCCGCTCCAGGGTGGCCAGGGTGGCGGCGGAGGTGAGGCTCATGTCCCGGGGCAGGCGTCTGGCGGCCCTGGTGGCCAGGGCGTAGAGGGCCGCCCCGATGGCGGCGGACGCGCCGGGAGCGGTGTCGTGACGGCTCATGAGCCAAAGCATAGCGCTTTTATATTCATGGCTTATGTAAATGGAGGTGGCTGACCGGCGCGGGCTGCGGGAGTGCTGCTCGGCCGGGTGGCGGACCGCGTTCCGCCGCGGCGAGGCCCAGGTGGAGACCCGGACCTGCCCGGTCGGTGACGGCCCGTTCCAGGCGGGCGAGACCGTCCGTACCGTCTCCTGCCCGGTGGTCTGGTGCCGCGAGGCCGGGCACCGCCGGGGCCGGGCACCGGGCGAGGTGCGAGCCCGCCGTCTGCGGCAGGCGCGATCCTTTGCGCCGCCGGCCCGCGTCGAGTCCCCTCCGCCGCCGATCCGCACCGCCTCGCGGCAGCGGACCCCGGTCCGGGACCCCCTGGAGCCGGCCGCGGCACGCGGCTGCCCGCACTGCCGGCACTGGCGGCAGCCGATCACCGTCGTCGCGCTGCCGGCCGCCCCGGGAAGCCGCCCGGCATGTCATGGGCCGCATGCCCGGGGTTCCGCCACTGCGGAGAGTGCCGTGACCTGACCCGCTGGCCACCCTCGGGGCCCTCGCTCCCCACCGTCCTCAGGCCGTTGAACAGCCCGGCCGGCTGGGAGCGGAGAGCATGCCCGGCCGTTGTCGCGGATCCTCATCATCAGCCGGGGTGCCGGGCCCGCCCGGGGCCTGGCCGGGGTGTTTTGTCCGGGGTGCGGCGCCGGTCCGGGGGTGTGGCCGGGGTGCCCGTGGTCTCTGTCCGGCTCCGCTCGGCCCGGTCTGCCGGCCGGGCCCCGGGGCGCTTCGGCCCCGGGCCCCGGGGCGCTTCGGCCCCGGGGGCCGGGGCGGGTACCGCGCCCTGGGGGCGGTCCGCCCGGGCGGGGCCCGGCCGGGGCGTTACGGCCCCGGGGCCCCTGGGGTGTCGTATCCGCCCGGGGCGTTGCCCGGGACGGCGGGCCTGGGACATCGCGGTACCCGGGGCGTGCGGGGGCCGCCCGCCGGAGGGGCCCCTTTTTTTCGTGTCGGGGGCGGGACTCCGGGGTCCGGCCGCGGCACGGGAGCGGGCCGTGCCGCGGCGCGGGCGGGTGCCCGCCGGGCGGGCGCCTCGGGAAGGAGGCGGCCGGTACGCGTACGGCGGCCCGCCCCCCCTCTGTGGGTCCCGGCCCCCGTGCCACGCCGTGAAAAGGGGCGGGGCCGGGGGCGGGGGTGGTGTGCCGGGGGGGGGCGGGCCGCCGTCAAAGGCGCCCGGGCTGGGGCGCGGGTGGGTCAGTTGAGGGCGGCGAGCGCGGCCTCGTAGTTCGGCTCGTCGGCGATCTCGGCGACGAGTTCGGTGTGCAGGACGGTGTCGTTCTCGTCCAGGACGACGACCGCGCGGGCGGTCAGCCCGGCCAGCGGGCCGTCGGCGATCGCCACGCCGTAGGCGTCGTGGAAGTCGCGCCCGCGCAGGGTGGAGAGGGTCTTGACGTTCTCCAGGCCCTCGGCGCCGCAGAAGCGGGCCTGCGCGAACGGCAGGTCGGCCGACACGCACAGCACCACGGTGTTGTCCAGCGACGCGGCCTTGGTGTTGAAGGTGCGCACCGAGGTCGCGCAGGTGGGGGTGTCGATGCTGGGGAAGATGTTCAGGACCTTGCGGCGGCCCGCGAAGTCCTTCAGCGACACGTCCGCGAGTCCCTCGCCGACCAGGGTGAACCCGGGCGCCTGGGTGCCGGTGGCCGGCAGCGCGCCGTCGACCTGCACCGGGTTCCCCTTCAGCGTGACCTGAGCCATGGAAAGCCTCCTACCAGCGGTATACGGGATGCAACGCCGCTGATCCTACTGCCCGTTCCCGGGCCCGTGGGCCGGCGTCCGGTGAAGGGCGGCCGCACGCCGGCGGCAGGGCGTGGGGAGGACGGGACGCCGCCCGCGCGGGGACCGGAAGACGCCGGCGAGGGCCGCCGGCCACCGGCCGGACACCCCCCGGGCCGGGGCGGGGGCGGATCCCGCCCGGCATCCGGGCACCTGACGCCCGGGTACCTGACACCGGCCCCGCCCGCCCCCGGCACGCCGCGCGGGCGCGCCGGCCCGGTTGCGCCCGTGCCTTGTCCGCACCTGATACCCGGCCACCCGGCGCGGGCTTCGGCCCCGCACCCGCGCGTGGGGTGCGGGCGCACCGGCCCGCTCTCCCCGGCACGCGGCGCGAGCGCAACGGCCCGGTTGCGTCCGTGCCTTGTCCGCACCTGATACCCGGCCACCCGGCACGGGCTTCGGCCTCGCACCCGCGCGTGCGGTGCGGGCGCACCGGCCCGTTCTCCCCAGCGCGCGGCGCGAGCGCAACGGCCTGGCGCCGTCCGTGCCTTGTCCGCACCTGATACCCGGCCACCCGGCGCGGGCTTCGGCCCTGCACCCGCGCGTGCGGTGCGCCCGCACCGGCCCGGCTCCGCTCGTGCCTTGTCCACACCTGATACCCGGCCGCCGGCAGGGGCTTCGATCCCGCACCCGCGCGTGGGATGCGACCGCACCGGCCCGTCACGCCCGCCACCGCCCGGTACCGTCCTGCACCTGGCACGTCCTGCTCCTGGCGCCCGGCCCTGCATCCGCGCGTGCGGTGCGAGCGCGCCGGCCCGGTGCCCCCCGTGCCCGTACCCGCCGGCCCGGCGCCGCCCGTGCCCCGCACCCGCCGGTCCGGGCCGGCTCCGGGCGGGTGGCCGTTCGCGCGGGGCCCCTCGGCCGTCGTCACCGCGAGCGCGCCCGCCCCGCGGCGCCCGCCCTGCGACGGGCGGTGCGGTGCGGGGCGGGCGGCGGTGGAACGGTGTGTCACCGCGCGGACGGGGCCGGCGGTGCGGGCGGGCGGATCAGTTGAAGACGAGGATGTCGGTGCGCATCGGCAGCGGGCTGCCCCACGCGATGTTGATCTTGAAGGTGACCACGCCGTTGCCGGGGGCGATGCTCGAGACCTGGAAGGGCGCGGCGCCGACGAACCGGTTGTTGTTGGAGTCGATCTCGGAGGCCGTGATGACGACCGTCGAGTCGGTCCCGATCACGTTCCACGGGATCTGGAGGTTGAACGTGCCGTTGCCCGGGCTCCAGAACACCCAGCCCCGCCACACGGCGTTGAGGTTGCCGCCGATGGCCGCGAGGTGCTGCTGCTGGTCGGTGGACTGCAGGCCCTGCGTGATCTGCGGGATCCGGGCGATGGTCGGTTCGGTCGCGCTCATGACGCCTCTCCCTTGCGCCGGGAGAACTCCCCACGAGCCCTCCGGGTACCCAGAGTGTCCGCGACTGTTCGTAGCGTAACAATCACTCGTGCGAGTGAACCACCGGCGCGTCGGCGCACCACCCGCGCCGCCGCGCCGTACAGTCGCGCGCCGCCCGGCGCGCACCGCGCACCACGCACCGCGCTCCATGTGCTGTCCCGTGCCTGACGGGCGGGCATGTGAGGGGCGAGCAGGGGGCTCACCCGGGGCGGGGCGGTGACGGACGGAGGTGTGGGGAAGGCGCCGGGGGATCCCGCCCGGCGCCTGATCCCCGGCGAACCGGCCGAGTGCGAGGGCCGGTCACTGTCCGGGATCCGCGCGCGCCTGGCCACCCCGGCACGCGCTGGGTCCGGCCCGGCGCGGTTGCTACCGGCCGCGCGGCCTGAACACCGTGCCGCTGGAGCGCGTCGCCGCCCCGCCGGCTGGCGCCCGGCCCGGCCAAGGGCGCCCCGTGGCGCGCGCCCGCCCTGCGAGGGCGGCCTGCCGCCGACGGCACCCGCGCGGGTTCAGCCCGCCACCGTCCCCCCGCTGGCGCCCGGCCCGCCGCCGCCCGCCTTCGACCCCGGTCGCCTCGCTTGAGGCTTCGTCCGCCGCCGGCCGCACCCGCTCCGGGCCCAGTCTGCCGTCGCCCGCCCGCCGCCGCCCTCCCCGTCGGTGCCCGCCCCCGTCCGCCCGTCCGCCTCGCCTGAGGCTCCGTCCGCCGCCACCCGGACCCGCCCGCGCCGCGCCGCGCCGCCCTCCCCGGGCTGTGCCCGGCTAGCCGCCGCCCGCCTGTCGCTGTCCCTGCCCGCCCCGTCCAAGGCCCGGCCCGCCCCGTCCGGGGCCCGCCCGCCCGTGCCCGCGCCCCCGGGTCCCGCCTTGACACCCCGTGACATATCCAGAATATTGGATACGTCCCCGAGGGTCGGGCGGCGGAAGGAGCACGCGCGGTGGACCTCGACCCGCTGGCCGTGCACAAGGCACTCGCCAACCCGGCACGCGCGGACTTCCTGCGCTGGCTCAAGACACCCGAACGCTACTTCGACGAGGCGTACTACCACGAGCGCGGCGTCGGCTTCCACATCGGCGTGTGCGTCACCGACATCCGCGAACGCTCCGGACTGGCCCAGTCGGTGGTCTCCGGCTACCTGCAGATCCTGCGCGACGCCGGACTGCTGGTGTCCGAACGCGTCGGCAAATGGACCTTCTACCGGCGCAACGAGGAAACCATCGCCGCCTTCGCCGCGTACGTGCGCGACGAACTCTGACCCCACCACCCCCGCACACCGAGGGGCACCCGCACGCCCCTTCTCCCCGCCCTGACGCATCCAACTATCTAGATTAATGAATCCATGACGGAGGTCGTCCGTGCCCCGCACCGCTGCCGCCCCCCACGCCCTGGCCATACCGGTCCTGGCCCTGGGCGTGTTCGGCATCATCACCACCGAGATGGGCGTCGTCGGCGTCCTGCCCGCCCTGGCCGAACGCCTGCACACCACCCCCGCCACCGCCGGCACCCTGGTGGGCGCCTTCGCCCTCACCGTCGCCGCCACCGGACCCGCCGGCGTCCTGCTCGCCTCCCGCTGGCGCCGCAAGAACGTCCTGGCCACCGCACTGGCCGTCTTCGCCACCGCCAACGCCGTCTACGCCCTCGCCGACTCCTTCCCCCTCGTCCTCGCCTGGCGGATCATCCCCGCCCTGTTCCACCCCGTCTTCTTCGCCCTCGCCCTCACCGCCGCCGCCCGCCTGGCCGCCCCCGGCAAGGCCGCCCGCGCCACCACCACCGTCTTCGCCGGCGTCAGCGCCGGCTTCGCGTTCGGCGTCCCCCTCACCACCTTCCTCGCCGACCGCCTCTCACCCCCGGCCGCGTTCTGGTGCGCCGCCGCCGTCAACCTCCTCGCCTGCGCCGGCGTCCTCGCCTTCTTCCCCGACCACGGCGAAACCCGGCGCCCCACCTACGCCGGCCAGCTGGGCATCCTGCGCCGGGGCCGGCTGTGGCTGTCGATCACCGCCGTCACCCTGCTGTTCGCCGCGATGTTCAGCGGCTACGGCTACATCGCCGAATACCTCCAGAACGTCACCGGCCTCAGCGCCTCCCTCACCGGCCCCGCCCTGATGGCCTTCGGCATCGTCATGACCGCCGGCAACACCGTCTTCGGCCGCCTGCTCGAACGCGCCCCGGCGCGCACCGTCACCGCTTACCCGCTCCTCTACCTCGCCCTCTACCTCCTGCTCGACGCCGCCGGCCCCTACCGCGCGCCGATGCTCGCCGCCGTCCTTTTGTGGGGCGCCGTCCACTCCGGCGGCCTGGCCGTCGCCCAGGCCCACCTCGCCCGCGACGCCACCGACGCCCCCGAGTTCGGCAACAGCCTGTTCATCTCCTTCTCCAACCTCGGCATCACCCTGGGCACCGCCCTGGGCGGCGCCGTCACCGCCGCCGCCGGCCCCCGCCACCTGCCCCTGGCCGGCGCCGCCCTCGCCACCGCCGCCCTCGCCGCCGTCCTGTGGCGCCGCCGCCTGGGCCCCCGCCCGCACCCCGACCCGGCCCCCGCCCAGCCCCAGCCGTCCCCGGCTCCCTCCCCGGCCCCCTGATCCGCCCCACCCACCGGCCCGCATGCCGCGCCCCCGCCCGACACCGCCGGGGGCGCGGCACACGCCCGTCGCGGCGCCGGTCTCCGGCCGCAGACCGCCACCGCGACGCCCGCAGCCGGCCTGGCGCCGCCGGCCGCTCCCACCCCGGGCGCGAACCACGGCCCACCACGGCCACCGTGGCACCCCGCCCACCCGTGGACCCGGCGAACGGGACGGGGACGGAGGCGGGGGCGGCCCGCGACCACCACGACCCGCGAACGGCCAGACGTCCGGCCACTCGACACCATGCCGCCCGCCACCCGCAAACCCCTGACCACCCGCCACCCCCGCCCCGGCCCCGGCCCCCGGCCCGTGCCACGCTGCCTTCCCGGGCAACGGCGCGGCCGGCGACCGTCCCTGTGACGGCACATGACCGGGCATCAGCGGCGGACGGTGGGTCCCGCCCGCGCCCGGCCTTGGAAACGACCCCAGCCCTTCCCCGCACCCCGCCCGCCCCCGGGGCCGCCCGCCCCGGCTTTGGGAAGCGGCAGCCGGGCCACGTGCCGCGCCCCCGCCCGCTTGTGCCGGGCCCTCGGTGGGCTGGGGGAGTCGGCCGGTGATGGCGGCACGTGTCCGGGCATCAGCGGCGGACGGTGGGTCCCGCCTGCGCCCGGCCTTGGGAGCGGCCCCAGCCCTTCCCCGCACCCGGGCCGCCTCCGGGGCCGCCTGCCCCGGCTCCCGGGAAGCGGCGCCCCGGGGCCCCGTGCCGCCCCTGCCCGCTGTGCCGGGCCACCCGGGCGCGGGCCCTCGGCGGGCCGGGCCACCTGGACAGCGAACTGCCGAGGGCCGCAGGCAGGATGACGCCCACCCGCATCGGAGGGCTGCCGACCGGCGGACAGCCGCACACACGGCCTGTGCCCGCCCCGTTACCTTCTTCGTGGCCCTGAAACGGGGCTCCTGGCCTCCGGGTCCGGCATGACTGTTGCCCCCTGTCGATCGCATGACCTGGGGGGTG
>NZ_JBVITE010000106.1:0-13358 GCF_055575155.1 Kitasatospora sp. NPDC034533 | reverse complement strand
TCTCTCTCTCACCCTTTTCTCTCCCCCCCCCCCCCCCCCTGCCCCCCCCCCCCCCCCCCCCCCCCCCCCCCCCCCCCCCCGCGCAGGGGGAGGGGGGTCAGGCGGCCTGCCGGCCGGCGATGCCGGTGACGAGCTGGGCGCGGATGCGGGCGGGGACCTCGGGGGCGAAGCGGGCCAGGTAGTGGTCGAGGTGGGTCTCGTCGCCGCTGAGGAACGGCAGGTCGAAGACCAGCAGCTTGCGCACCGCGAGCAGCGGGACGGGGGAGCGCAGCGGCCTGAAGGAGTGGTTCCACAGCCCCGGCTCCTCGCAGGCCGGGTGGAACTGGCCGATCATCAGGCCCTGTTCGACGAACTCGTCCTTGGCCTTGCGCTGGAGCTCGTCCAGGGCGGTGGAGTCCTCGCGGTCCAGCTGCGGCAGCACCAGCAGGACGGTGAGCAGTTCGCGGTCGGAGTCCTGGTCGAGGCCGGCGAGCAGCGCGTCGTAGTGGGCGCGCAGTTCGGCGACCAGGGCGGGCAGGTCCCGGCCGGGGGCGAGGGCGTCGTCGTCGGCGAGGGCGAGGTGGAACAGGCCGCGGCGCAGCGAGGGCTGGGTGTAGGGGCAGACCGGGCCGCTGCGGCCGAGGTCGGGGTGGGCGGTGGTGAGGAAGGCACGGGCCCAGGCGAGGGTCTCGGCGGCTTCGGGGCGGTCGGCGGCGTGGCCGGCGTCGATGTGCTCGGCGCTGTGGAGGCGCAGGGCGCCGGCGGTGGTGGCGCCGGCGGTCATCGGGGGCCTCGCCAGGCGGGCGCCAGGCGGGGTCCGCCGCCGGGCAGGGCGATGGCCGCGCCGAAGGGGGTGAAGCCGTGGGCGGCGGCCAGGCGGGCGCCGGCCGGGGAACTGGTCTCGGTGTAGGCGGCCTGGCCGGCGGTGTCGACCTCGGCGCGGAAGGCGCGGGCCAGGGCGTGGCCGGTGCGGGCGGCGCGGGCGTCGGGGTGGACGCCGACGAACGCGAGGTAGTGGTGGGGGCGGTGGCGGGGGTGGCGCCGGGCCTGGAGGCGGGTGATGGCGGCCAGGCGGGCGGCTTCCAGGGGGTGGGCGGGGGCCTCGATCGCCTCGGCGAGGGCGGCGTCGGCGAGGTGGGCGTCGGCGAGCGTGTCAGCGTGGCCGTCGTGTTCGCCCTCCTCCCAGGAGCCGGGCGGCAGGAACAGCAGGGCCCCCAGCATGCCGCCCGCTCCGAGGCCGTCACCGTCACCGTCACCGCCACCGTCGTCGCCGTCGCCGTTGCCGGTGCCGTTGCCGTTGCCGTCGTCCGGGGCGCGGTGGGCGACGAGGACGCCCCGGCGGGCCAGGCAGCGCCCGGTGTGGACGCGGAAGAACGCGGGCATCACCCGGGCCCGGTGGCCGGGGTCGGGGAACGCCCAGTGCATCAGCGCGTCGTCGGCGAAGGCCGCGGCGAGCACGGCGGCGATCGCGTCCTCCTCGCCCGGGCGCCCCGGGCGCACGAGCGGGTGCGCGGCGGGCGGCGGGGCGGTGCCCGCGCCGGTGGCGGGCAGGGCGGTGGCGGTGGTCAACGTGCACTCTCCTCGGGCAGGTCGGCGGACGAGGGGGCGGAGGAAGGGGAAGACACGGCAGCGGGCGCGCCGGCGCCGGGCGCAGCGCCGGCCCGCCCGGCGCCGGCCCCCGGCGGCGCGACGGCGCGGGCGGCCAGGGCCGCGACCCGCGCGTGCAGCGGCGCCACCCAGCCCTCCGCCTCCGGCTTGATCAGCACGCTGCGCAGCACCCGCGCCCCGCCCGCGTCCGCGCGCACCCCCGGGTGGCGGCGGGTGAAGTCGGCGGCGTCCACGCGCAGCACGCTCAGGTACACCGGGTCCGCCTCGTCGGCCATGCCCTGGCGCAGCACGAACGCGCCGGCCGCGTCGATGGCCGAGAGCGAGGGCGCCCCGGCGACGGCCGGGAAGGACGTCACGATGTCCAGCTGAGGCCGCTGATACAGCGTCAGCTCCTCGCTGGAGTCGATGAGGTCTGCCCAGGCGAGGGCGGCGCGACGGCTGGCGGCCAGCCCCGCGCCCAGGCCCTGCGCGGTCAGCGGCAGCAACTGCAGGGTCAGCCACAGCGCGGCGGCCGAGGCCCCGGCCCGCGAGCACTCCAGGCTGATCTCGCCCAGGTGCAGCTCGGCGTCCGTGAAGTAGGTGTACGGGGAGTCGTGGGCGAAGTGGCGCCCGATACCCGGGTCGGCGAACAGCACCGCCCCGCAGCCGTAGGGCTGCAAACCGTGCTTGTGCGGATCGACCGTCACCGAGTCACAGCCGGCGATCGCCCGCCACGGCGCGCGGTCCACCCCCAGCGACGCGGCCAGCGCCCCGTCCGAGGCCAGCAGCGCGAAGAACCCGCCGTAGGCGGCGTCCACGTGCACCCGCGCCCCGTAACGGCGGGCCAGCGCCAGCACCTCGTGCACCGGGTCCACCGCACCCAGCCCCGTCGTCCCGCAGGTGACCACCACCGTGCCCACCCGCCCGGTGCGCAGCACCTCCTCCAGCGCGCCGACGTCCATGCGCCCCTCGGCGTCCGCCGCCACCGCGTGCCCCTCGACCCCCAGCACGTGGCACATCCGGCTGTGGGTGTAGTGGGCCTGGGCGCTGTACGCCACCCCCAGCCCCGGGTGGCTCTGGCGCGCCACGTACAGCGCCTCCAGGTTGGCGATGGTGCCGCTGCTGGTCAGATGGCCCACGTGCGCCGGCAGGCCGAACATCGCGGCGAGCTGCGCCACGCACTCGCGTTCCATGTCGCTGGTGGCCGGACCGCCCTCGTAGGCGTGGTTGTTGGGGTTGAAGCGCATCGCCGCCAGGTAGCCCACCAGGGCCGCCGGGTGCGGGGGCTTGACCATCTGCCCGGCGTAACGCGGATGGAAGAACGGGTAGTTGTGTTCAAGGCGCTTGGCGAAGCGCTCGAACGCGGCGGCGAAGTCCGCCTCGTCCACCAGGTGCGAGGGGTGCGGCTCCAGCGGCCCGAACCGCTCGCCCCACCGCTCGGCGACCTCGGCCGCCCTCCCCAGCCAGTACCGCAGGTCCACGCTCCGGCCCTTCCCGTCGGGTCGTTGACGAATGGGTCATTCGAAGAATCGAGATCCCCGCCGGGGCGCCCGGCGCGCGGGTGTGAGCAGCACGCCGGGCCCCTGGCGAGTACGAGCGTCCACCGCGTGCCGAGCGCCCTTCGAGCACGCCTCGACCGCGTCTTCAGCCCACGGTGACCGGCCCGCGCAAGGCACCCGCAACACCCGCAGCTCACCCCCCGCCCCGCCCCCGGACCACCCCACGCCCCACCCCACCGGCCCCGGTGCGGCCGCTTCCCGCCCCACCCGGACCCCAGCCCCGCGCTAGCCGCCGCTGCTGCAATTCACCCCCGGACCGGGCCGCCCCAGGCCCCACCGGACCAGGCGCCCCCACCGGGACGAGGGCCGCCGACCCACCCGCCCTCACCCAGGCCGGGCGCACACACGCGGGAGGAACGACGCGATGGTGACCAGACGCAGGATGATCGGCGCCGCCCTGGCGACCGGGGGAGGAGTCCTGCTCGCCCGCACCGCGCTGCGCCCGCCCGCCTCGGCCGCCGCGCAGACGGACGCCGCCCGCGCCCACCCGGCGGGCGCCGCCGCGGCGGACCCGGACCCGGGCCCGGACGCCGGCCCCGCGCTGGCACCGAAGTTCACCACCGCGCTGCCGCTGCCCCCGCTCCTCGCCCCGGTCTCCACCGCGGGCGGCGCCGACACCTACGCGGTGACCATGCTGCGCTCCTACGCCCGGATCCTGCCCGGGCGCCGCACCGAGGTCCTCGCCTACAACGGCGCCTTCCCCGGCCCCGTCATCCGCGCCCGCTCCGGGCGGCCGGTGATCGTGCGCCAGACCAACCTGCTGGACGACGCGGTCTCCGTCCACCTGCACGGCAGCGCCGTCCCGGCGGACAGCGACGGCGGCCCGATGAACCTGCTGGACGCCGGCGCCACCCGCACCTACACCTACCCCAACGACCAGAGCCACGCGAGCCTGTGGTTCCACGACCACGCCCACCACCTGGAGTCCGAGCACGTCTACCGGGGCCTGGCCGGCAGCTACCTGCTCACCGACGCCACCGAGGAGGCGCTGCCGCTGCCCTCGGGCCGCTACGACCTGCCCATCGCCCTGCGCGACGCCCGCTTCGACGCGGCCGGCGCCCTCGTCTACCGGATGGACGACGCCGAGGGGCGCGCCACGATCCTGGCCAACGGCCGCCCCTGGCCCAGGGTCGACGTCGCCGCCCGCCGCTACCGCATCCGCCTGCTCAACTCCTCCAACCTGCGCTTCTTCTCCCTGCGCCTGGCCGACGGCGGACCGATCACCCAGATCGGCTCCGACGGCGGCCTGCTGGAGAGCCCCCACACCACCGACACGATCGACCTGTCACCGGGGGAGCGCGCCGACGTCGTCATCGACTTCTCCCGCTACCGCCCCGGCACCGGCGTCGTGCTCACCAACTCCATGCCGCCCGGCCCCGCCGAACACGTCGGCCAGGTGCTGCGCTTCGACGTCGGGCGCCCCGCCCCCGACCCCTCCGGTGTTCCCGACCGGCTGCGCACCCTGCCGCCGCTGGGCCCGGTGGCGCGCGAGCGCACCGTCGTGCTGAAGGTCGAGGAGGGCGCGGCGGGCCTGGCCCCGCGCGGGCTGATCGACGGGCGGGTGTACGACCCGGCGCGGGTGGACGCCCGGGTGGCGTTCGGCACCTCGGAGATCTGGACGGTGGTGAACGCCAACACCGACATCCCGCACAACTTCCACCTGCACCTGGTGCAGTTCCGCGTCCTGTCGCGCAACGGCGCGCCGCCGGGGCCGGGGGAGGCGGGGCTGAAGGACACGGTGCGGCTGATGCCCGGTGAGAGCGTGCGCCTTCAGGCCTCCTTCGACTCCTACCGCGGCCGCTACCCGTACCACTGCCACCTGCTGGACCACTCGGCGATGGGGATGATGGCGCAGCTGGAGATCACCTGACCCGCCGGGCCCGCCGGGCCCCGGGCCCCCGGCCCGGCGGGTCGGGCAGGTCAGGGCAGGTCAGGAGGCGTGGATGCCCTGGCCGGGGGTGAGGATGCCCGCCGGGTCCCAGCGCCGCTTGGCGCGCACCACCGCGTCCCACCGGCCGCCGTAGTGGCGCCGCCAGTCGGCCTGGGTGAGGCCGGGCACCGCGCCGATCGGGTAGCGCTTGCCGCCCAGGGCCACCGCCCGCTCGTACAGGCGCCGGTTGCGCTCCAGCATCGCGGCGGTGTCCGAGCCCGGGCCGGGGAAGGCCAGCATGTCGAAGTGCCAGCCCACCTCCTGCTGCGGCAGCACCGCCAGCGGCGCCTTCACCGCGGAGCGCTTGTACGGGTAGAACAGCAGCAGCCCGGCGCCCACGTCGGCGCCGGTCAGCACCTGGGCGGCCTCCGTCATGAAGGCGCGCACCGTGGAGGCGGGCAGGAACAGGCTCAGCCACGGCTTGGGCAGGTCCCAGAACCCGGCCGCGCGCAGGTAGCCGGCGAAGCCGTCGACCCGGTAGGCGTACTCGCGCCAGCTCTGCTCGACGACCTCGGTGCTCGCCGGGTTCAGCCCGGCCAGCAGCGCCGCCCGGTCCACGCCCTGCCCGGCGTCGCGCAGCGCCACCAGTTCGGCCTTGTAGAGCCAGCGGGTGTCGTCGGCGCTGCGCGTCACGTCGCCGACCTGGTAGTCGAAGCGGCCGTCGGCCAGCACCTTGCGCTGGTCGGCGAGGTAGGCGTCGAGGTCGTCGTAGTGGAGGGAGAAGACGTGGGCGCGTTCGCGGACCCTCACCAGGGCGAGGGTGACGCGCACGATGACGGCGACCTGGCCGCCGCCGGCCAGCACCGCCTCGAACAGCTCCCGGTTGCGGGTGGGGGAGGCGGTCACCAGCTCGCCGGTGCCGGTCACCACGTCCAGCTCCAGCACGTTGTCGACCTGCATGCCGTAGCGCTGCACACCGCCGCCGATGCCGCCGACGCTCAGCGTGCCGCCCACCGACAGGTGCAGGTAGTCCGGGAGCACCGGCGGCACCCAGCCCTCGGCCAGGCCCGCCTCCGTCACCTGCGCCCAGGTGGTGCCGGCGCCGACCACCGCGCGCCCGGCCCGCACCGAGACGACGCCGGCCAGCCCGCGCGCGTCGATGGCGATGCCGCCGCGGGGGTTGGCCTGCCCGTAGCTGGAGTGCGACTCCAGACCGGCGGCGCCGAACTGCGCGAGGTCCCCGCTCTGCCCGTTGACGGCCACCGGGATGCGGTGGCGGCGGGCGAAGGCCACCAGCTGCTGCACGTCGCGCACCGAGCCGGGGCGCAGCACCGCCCGGGGGGCGGCGGTGACGAGGTGACCGAAGTCGGAGGAGAAGCGCTCCAGGCCGGCGCCCTGGAGCGTCATGGTGCCGTCCAGGGCGGGCAGTTCGGCGACGTCGGGTCCGGGTTCGGTGGCCCAGGCGGCGGTGGCGGTGTTCCAGCCGGTGACGGCGGCGAGGGCGCCGGCGCCGCCGGCGGCGAGGGCGCCGGCGCCGCCGGCGGCGAGGGCGCCGGCGCCGCCGGCGGCGAGGAGGGCGCGGCGCGACAGTCCTGACCTGCTCATATCAGGGGTACTCCGATCGGTCGTCAAATAGGGATTGTTGTACCGCAACCATCGGGTGATCACCTACTGGCCCGTACCGCCGAGCTCCTGCTCGGCGCGCCGCAGCTCGGCCACCGTGTACTCCCGGATCCGCCGCTGGTGGGCGGGGGCGTGGGCCGGGATGCGCGCGGCGGCCGCCCTGGCCTCCTCCAGCAGGGCGCGCCGCGCCTCGGGCAGGCGGGCCACCCCCGGCCCCTCGGCACCCTCCCGCCGGGCCCGCCCGGGGCCGGTGCGCGGCCCGGGTCTAGCCTGGTGGGCATGTTCGTACTGGAGCTGACGTACACCGCCGACCTGGAGCGCATCGACGCCGTGCTGCCGCAGCACGTCGCCTGGCTCGAGACGCACTACGCGGACGGCACCTTCCTCGCCTCGGGGCGCAAGGTGCCGCGCGACGGCGGGGTGATCCTCGCGGCGGGCGGGGACCGGGCCGCCGTCGAGGCCCTGGTGGCCGAAGACCCGTTCGTGCGGGCCGGGTTGACCGAGTACCGGGTGACGGAGTTCCTCGCCACCACCACCGCCCCCGCGCTCGCCCCCTACCGCCAGCAGCTGCCCGCCTGACGCCCGCCTGACGCCAATCTGAAGTCCGTCCTAAGCCCGTCTGAAGGCTGTCCTTCCGGCCGCCTACGGCGCCCCCGACCGCCCGAGCGGTTCGGGGCGCCGTCGTGTTCTGGCTACGATCGGTGAGCACGGGCAGGCACACCGCGCGGGTCACCCACCCGCGCATCACCGACCTTCGGCGGGAGAAGACGGATGGCACACGCACGGGCAGGGCAGCCGGCACAGCCCGGTGATCTGGTGGACGTGGCACGGCTGGTGACGGCCTACTACGCGCTCAACCCGGACCCGCAGGAGCCCGGGCAGCGGGTCTCCTTCGGGACCTCGGGGCACCGCGGCTCCTCGCTGGACGGCGCCTTCAACGACGACCACATCGCCGCCACCACCCAGGCGATCTGCGAGTACCGGGCCGAACAGGGCGTAGCGGGCCCGGTGTTCCTCGGCGCCGACACCCACGCCCTGTCCGAGCCGGCCAAGGCCACCGCCCTGGAGGTGCTCGCCGCCAACGGCGTCCACGTCCTGATCGACGCCGCCGACGGCTACACCCCCACCCCGGCGGTCTCCCACGCGATCCTCGCCCACAACCGGCGCAGCCCCCGCGCGCTGGCCGACGGCATCGTCATCACCCCCTCCCACAACCCCCCGCGCGACGGCGGCTTCAAGTACAACCCGCCCAGCGGCGGCCCGGCCGGATCCCAGGCCACCGGCTGGATCCAGGACCGCGCCAACGAACTGATCCGCGAGGGCATGCGCGGCGTCAAGAAGGTCCCCTACGCGCGCGCGCTGGCCGCCGCCACCACCGGGCGCCACGACTACCTCACCGCCTACGTCGAGGACCTGCCCTCCGTCCTGGACCTGGACGCGGTGCGCGCGGCGGGCCTGCGCATCGGCGCCGACCCGCTGGGCGGCGCCTCGGTCGCCTACTGGGAGCGCATCGCCGACACCCACCGCCTGGACCTGACCGTCGTCAACCCGGTGACCGACCCCACCTGGCGGTTCATGACCCTCGACTGGGACGGCAGGATCCGCATGGACTGCTCCTCCCCGGCCGCGATGGCCTCCCTCATCGGCCGCAAGGACGAGTACGCCATCGCCACCGGCAACGACGCCGACGCCGACCGCCACGGCATCGTCACCCCCGACGGCGGCCTGATGAACCCCAACCACTACCTCGCCGTCGCCGTCGACTACCTCTACCGCCACCGCACCGACTGGCCCGGCGACGCGGGCGTCGGCAAGACCCTCGTCTCCTCCTCCATGCTCGACCGCGTCGCCGCCGACCTCGGCCGCCCCCTGGTCGAAGTCCCGGTCGGCTTCAAGTGGTTCGTCGACGGCCTGCTGGAGGGCTCGATCGGCTTCGGCGGCGAGGAGAGCGCCGGCGCCTCCTTCCTGCGCCGCGACGGCGGCGTGTGGACCACCGACAAGGACGGCATCCTGCTCGCCCTGCTCGCCTCCGAGATCACCGCCGTCACCGGCGCCACCCCCAGCGCCCACTACCGCGACCTGACCCGGCGCCACGGCGCCCCCTCCTACGCCCGCGTGGACGCCCCCGCCGACCGCGAGCAGAAGGCCCGCCTGGCCCGGCTGTCCCCCGAACGCGTCGGCGCCGGCGAGATCGCCGGGGAGAAGATCACCGCCGTCCTCGCCGAGGCGCCCGGCAACGGCGCCCGGATCGGTGGCATCAAGGTCTGCACCGAGAACGCCTGGTTCGCCGCCCGCCCCTCGGGCACCGAGGACGTCTACAAGATCTACGCCGAGTCCTTCCACGGCGACGAGCACCTCGCCCGCGTCCAGGACGAGGCCCGCGCCCTGGTCGGCGAGGTCCTGCGCGGCTGACCCCGGCCTGGACGTGACGCCGCCGCCCCGATCCGGTTCCTGTGCCGGGCCGGGGCGGCGGCGCTCTCGCTTCACACCCGGGCGGGCCCCTGCGGCCGGGCCGCCTCCTGCCCGGCGCCCGTCTCCTCCTCGGCGCCCGTCTCCTCCTCGGCGCCCGCCCCCTCACCGCGCGTGGTCGCCGCCGCCACCGCGCACGCCGCCAGCGCCAGCACCGCCGCCGCGAACGGGAACCACCGCCCGCCCAGCACCGCCACCGCCGCCGACCCCGCCACCCCGCCGGCCGCCGTCCCCAGGTACAGCGCACTGCTGTTCAACGACAGCAGCAGCGGCGCGTTCGACGGATCGATCGACGCCAGCCGGTGCGGCAGCGCCACCGACACCGCCCACCCCGCCAGCGGCACCACCATCGCGTACACCAGCGCCCCCGGCATGCTGCGCCCCAGCCACGGCAGCGCGGTGAACGCGCTCGCGGCGATCGCCGAGCCGGCCAGCAGCACCCGCCGCACCCCCAGGCGGTCCACCAGGCGCCCGCCCAGCCAGCTGCCGGCCACCGACATCACGCCGCTGGTCGCCAGGATGAGGCTCAGCCGGTTCGCGTCGCCGCCGGTGGCGCCCGACACGGCGGTGGCCAGGTAGATGTAGACGCTCTGGAAGGCGAGGAAGAACACCAGCGTGGTGGCCGCCGCCCCCAGCACCCGGCCCCGGCGCAGCGGCGCCAGGCGGGCCTTGAGGGTGGGGGCGGCGCTGGGGGCGGGCAGGTCGCGCAGCAGCAGGGCCAGGCCCGCCAGGGCCGCCAGGCCGAGCGCGGTGACCAGCCACATCGTCATCCGCCAGTCGGCGCGCCCCACCCAGGTGCCCAGCGGCACCCCGAGCGCGGTGGCCACCGTCATCCCGCCCAGCACCGTCGCCAGCGCCCGGCCGCGCCGCTCGGGGGCGACCAGGGTGGTGGCCACCGCGTTGGCGGTGGGCGTGTAGAGGGCGGCGCCGGCCGCCGCGAGCACCCGGGTGGCCAGCAGCAGACCGTAGCCGGGGGCGAGCGCGCTGAGCGCGTTGGCCGCGCTGAAGACGGCGAGCGCGGTCAGCAGCAGGCGCCGGCGCGGCCAGCGGGCGGTGAGGGTGGCCAGCACCGGGGCCAGCAGCGCGTAGCCGAGCGCGAAGACGGTGACCAGCTGGCCGGCGGCGGGCACCGACACCCCCAGGTCGGCGGAGATCGGGCCGAGGATGCCGGCGACGACCATCGAATCGGTGCCCATGGCGAAGGTGCCGAGGGCGAGCAGGAGCAGACGTACGGGCACGGGAGGGCCCCCCGGGGCGCAAAAGGAACGGACTGTTGGACCGACATCCAACAGTTTTACGTTCGTCAAACATTCGGGGATGGGTGGATGATTGTCAAACCATTCCTTCCCCCGTCCCGGACCCCGGACCCCAGGAGCGCGCGCCATGAGCGAGGACGAGCGGCTTCCCCAGCCCACCACCGCCGACATCGACCTCGTCACCGTCCTGCACGCCCTCGGCGACCCCGTCCGGATGACCCTGCTGCTCAGCTACGCCGACGGCGAGGAGCACTCCTGCGCCCCGCGCGACCTGGGCCTGGACCACCTCCACAAGTCGACCGTCTCCCACCACATGCGGGTGCTGCGCGAGGCCGGCGTCACCACCACCCGCGTCGCCGGCCGCAACCGCTTCGTCAGCCTGCGCCGCACCGACCTCGACGCCCGCTTCCCCGGCCTGCTCGACGCCCTCCTGGCCGCCGCCGGCGCAACACCCCTGCGGCAGAAGGCGGTTGGACCCTAAGGGGCGGGCCGCACCGGCTGCCACCGGGGGAGTAGACCTGCGGTCGCACCCCGGCACGGGCCGCTCCTGCCCCGGGCGGACGCGCCCGGACGGGCGGGATCGGCACGGTGGACGCGCACACCGACCCCAGCGCCGACCCGTGCGCCGACCATCCCCAGGAGCCGCGCCCATGACCGCCCCCCGACCCGGCCACCCCCTCACCCACCGAGGCGTCCTCGCAACGCTCGCCCTCGGCGCCGCCACCGCCGCCACCGCCACCGTCGGCGCCGCACCCGCCCGCGCCGCCACCGCCGGCGCCGGCGCCACCGTCGGCGTCGGCGCCCCGCCGCACCTGAGACTGCCCGCCCCCACCGGAACACACCCCGTCGGCACCGCCCAACTGCACCTGAGCGACCCCGCCCGCACCGACGCCTGGGCCCCCACCCCCCGCCCCCGCGAACTGCGCGCCCGCCTCTGGTACCCCGCCGCCCCCGGAACCCGCGGCCCCCACGAACCCTGGATGAGCCCCGCCGAGACCGCCCACCTGCAAGCCGCCTACTTCAACGTCCCCGACGCCCTCCTCACCTGGCCCACCACCCACGCCCACCCCGGCGCACCCGCCGACCGCACCCGCCGCCACCCCGTCGTCCTCAACTCCCACGGCTCCGGCGCCGACAGCTCCTTCAACACCGCCCTCGCCGAGGAACTCGCCTCCCACGGCCACGTCGTCGCCGCCCTCGACCACACCTTCGACGCCGGAGAAGTCGAATTCCCCGGCCACCGCCTCGAAGTACGCGACAAAGCCCGCGTCCAGGCCATGACCGACGCCGAGATCGTCGCCTACCGCGCCGCCGACATCCGCCGGCTCCTCGACCACCTCCACCACGGCCCCCTGCCCGCCGGCCTCGACGACGCCCTCGACCTCGACGCCGT
Source organism: Kitasatospora sp. NPDC034533 (assembly GCF_055575155.1). Lineage (NCBI taxonomy): Bacteria > Bacillati > Actinomycetota > Actinomycetes > Kitasatosporales > Streptomycetaceae > Kitasatospora > Kitasatospora sp. NPDC034533. The sequence goes on along the minus strand of NZ_JBVITE010000106.1, from coordinate 1,622 downwards.
CGGCATGTTCGGCCACTCCATGGGCGGCGCCACCACCGCCCAGGCCCTTCACGACGACCCCCGCATCCTCGCCGGCGCCGTCCTGGACGGCCCCCTGTTCGGCACCAGCGCCACCGCCGACCAAAGCCGCCCCCTGCTGCTGATGGCCTCCGCCTGGGACAGCCCCACCCGCGACACCATGTGGGACACCCTGTGGCCGCACCTGACCGGCTGGCGCCGCCGCCTGACCCTCACCCGCTCGGGCCACCTGTCCTACTGCGACCTGCAACTGCTCATCCCCCAGGGACAACCCGCCTTCGCCTGGCCCGCCGACCAGCTCGAACACTTCCTCGGCACCGGCGACCCCCACCGCGCCGTCGCCGCCCAACGCGCCTACCTCACCGCCCACTTCAACCTCCACCTGCGCGCCATCCCCACCGCCCTGCTCGACGCGCCCTCACCCCACTGGCCCGAGATCCGCTTCGACGCCTGACTCCCGCCCGTACGGGACCATGAGGAGCCCCCCGACCCGGCAACGGAAGGCCCGGCCCCCCATGCCCATCCACGGCGTGCTCTTCGACGTCGACGACACCCTCTTCGACTACACCGGCTCCGAACGCGCCGGCATCCTCGCCCACCTCCACCACCTCGACCTGCTGCGCCGCTTCCCCGACCCGCAGGACGCGGTGGCGCTGTGGCGCGAGGTCACCGACGAGCAGTACGCGCGCTTCCTGGCCGGCGAACTCACCTTCGCCGGCCAGCAGCGCGAACGCGCCCGCCGCTTCCTCGCCCGCCTCGGCGAGACCACCGGCGCCATGACCGACGAGGGCGCCGCCGCCTGGTTCGCCGGCTACGCCGCCCACCGCGACGCCGCCCAGGCCGCCTTCCCCGACGCCGCCCCCGCCCTCGCGGCCCTCGCCGCCACCCACCGCCTGGGCATCGTCTCCAACTCCTCCACCGCCCACCAGCGCCGCAAACTCCACGCCACCGGCCTGCTGCACCACTTCCCTGACACCGCCGTCGTCTGCTCCGACGAACACGGCGAAGCCAAACCCGCCCCCGGCATCTTCCTGGCCGCTTGCGCCCGCCTGGGCCTGCCGCCCGAGCACGTCGCCCATGTCGGCGACAACTACGCCCTCGACGCCCTCGGCGCCCACCGCGCCGGCCTGCACCCCTTCTGGCTCGACCGCACCGCCTCCCGGTCCGTTCCGGCCCACGGGGGCATCCACGTCCTGCACACCCTGGCCGACCTCCCCGGCGCCGTGGGGGTGTGACTGCGGCGGCCCGTGCGTGGGAAGTCGGCCGGTCCGACTTCCTGTGCGGGGCGTCGTTTTGGACGGGGGATGTCCTTGCCCGTTGCGTGGGCCCGCTCCTGCGCCTGCCCGCCCTGCCGGTGTTCGGTGGCCCGGCGCCTGTGTGGCGGGGGCGTCGCGTGCACAGGAAGTCGGCGGGTCCGACTTCCTGTGCCGGGGGCGTCGTTTGGATGGGGGATATTCTTGCTCGTTGCGGGAGCTCTGCGGCCGCTCGGGGAGGCGCCTGCCCGCCTTGCTCTCAGAGGGCGTTCGATAGGGGAATCCCCCCAACTGTCCGGCTTCCAATGGCGCGGCACGGACTCGGTTCCAGGATCTCGTAGCGGCCGGGCC
>NZ_JBVITE010000105.1:0-14464 GCF_055575155.1 Kitasatospora sp. NPDC034533 | reverse complement strand
CTCATGATCCCTTTCCCCTCCCCCCCCCCCCCCCCCCCCGCCCAACCCTCCCCCCCCCCCCCCCCCCCCCCCCCCCCCCCCCCCCCCCCCCCCCCCCCCCCCGCTCCCGTACGCCGCGCGCCTCAGTGCCCGTTGACGTCCACCACCTCGACGCCCCGGATGTTCCGCTCGATCTCCTCCGCCGGCAGCGCGATCGCCAGCGCCCAGTAGTAGACGACCAGCGAGAACGCCACCACGACGGCGATGTCCCACCACAGCGGCAGGTTCCCCCGCGCCCCCACCCCGAAGCCGCCCTGCCAGGAGATCAGGCCCATCCCGACCAGGTAGACCGGCAGCCACTGCCCGGCCCGGAAGTCCATCCGGGGCGCGTTCGGAACCCCCTTCGAGCGCGCGTACCAGGAGTACCCGCCGAGCAGCAGGTAGCCGATCACGATCGCCAGGCCGAGCCGCCACAGGGTGTCCCAGCCAGACCAGTAGATGACCAGGCTCGCCACCACGAAGGCCAGCGGCGAGACCACCGAGCCGGCGGGCAGGTGGTACGAGCGCTCCATCTCCGGCAGCCGCTTGCGCAGCACCCCGAAGGCCAGCGGGGCGCCCGCGTACATCAGCACCACCGCCGAGGTGATGAAGCCGACCAGCCGCTGCCAGCTCGGGAAGGGCAGGAAGCAGATCACCCCGGCCGCCCAGGCGATCAGCAGGCCGAGCCAGGGCACCGCGCGCCGGTCGGTGGACTGGAGGGCCCGCGGCGCGTAGCCGTTGCGGCTCAGGCCGTAGGTGACCCGGGAGCTGGAGGTGATGTAGACCAGCCCGGTGCCGGCCGGGGAGACCACCGCGTCGATGAACAGCACGGTGGCCAGCCAGCCCAGGCCGATCAGGGTCGCCAGGCCCGCGAAAGGCCCGCTGATCCCGGGGTAGTCCAGCGTGCTCCAGCCCCGGGCGAAGGTCTCCGGCGGCAGCGCGCCGATGAACACCACCTGGAGCATCACGTAGACGACCGTGCCGATCGCCACCGAGCCGAGCACGGCGCGCGGGATGTCCCGGCGCGGGTTGCGGCTCTCCCCGGCCCACTGGATGGCCTGCTCGAAGCCGAGCAGCGCGAAGATCACCCCGCTGCTGCTGATCGCCGCCAGCACGCCCTTGGCGCCGTCCGGCGCGAAGCCGTGCACGTCGAAGTTGGAGGCGTGGAACTCGGTGATGCCGAGCGCGAAGATGGTCAGCACGGGGATGGCGACCTTCCACACGGTGGCCGCGCTGTTGGTGTGGGCGAGCAGCCGCACGCCGAGGAAGTTGACCGCGACGAACACCCCGAGCAGGACGGCCGCGACGACGAACCCCCAGGTGGTCAGCGTCAGGTTCTTGTGCAGCAGGCCGTCCGCCCAGCTCCAGTGCTGGGCGTAGTTGATCATCGCCTGCACCTCGATCGGCGCGATGGTCGCGGCCTGGAGCCAGGTGAACCAGCCGAAGGACATCCCGGCGAACCCGCCGAAGGCGTAGTGCGGGTAGCGCGCCGTGCCGCCCGCCACCGGGAACAGCCCGCCCAGTTCGGCGTGCACCAGCGCCAGCAGGACGATCGCCACCGCTCCGACGCCCCAGGACAGCAGCGCCGACGGGCCGGCCGCCACCGCGGCCTTCTGGGCGCCGAACAGCCAGCCGGAGCCGATGATCGCCCCGACCGAGGCCCAGAGCAGGCCGATCACGCCGACCTCGCGCCGCAGCCCGGCGTGGCCGGAGGCGGGCGGACTGGAGGAGGAACGGGCCATGGCCGATCGCCTCTCGACGCAGGAGGAATTCCTCCGACAGTGCCGCAGCCCCGGCGTCCACCCTCCCCGAAACGCCCCGCGCCCCGCACCCGTCACTCGAACGGCCCGCCGGGCGCGGCCTGCGGCCACCGTTCCCGCAGCGTTCACCCGCCCGGCACCCGGAACTCACCGGAGGCAGGCAGGCTCCCGACCAGAGCCTGAAGTTGGCTATACAACTTCAGGTGACACGACAGCCGTAGTGCCGCCGAGGAGAAGACCGATGACCGAGCTGCCGCCGTACTGGCTGCGCGACAACTGCCCGTGCGCCGAGTGCCGGGACCCGCGCAACGGGCAGAAGCTGTTCCAGATCGCCGACCTGCCCGAAGGCCTGGCGGTCACCCGAAGCACCGAGGCCGACGGGCACCTGGAGGTGCTCTGGTCGGACGGCCACCGCTCCCGCTACCCACTGGAGTGGCTCGACGGGACGGACGGGGGCGACGGGGGCGACGGACGCACCGAGCGGGACAAGCGGCTGTGGACGGCGGCGGACTTCGCCGACGGCATCCCGCGGGAGCCCTGGGAGGCCTACCTCGCCGACCCGGCCCGGCGGGCCGCGGTGCTGTCCGCCGTACGGCGCGACGGCTTCGCCGTGCTGCGCGGCGTGCCGGCCGAGGAGGGGCAGGTGCTGCGGGTGGCGGAGAGCTTCGGCCACGTCCGGGTCACCAACTACGGCGAGCTGTTCGACGTCCGGGTGGAGCCGTCCCCCAACAACCTCGCCTTCACCAGCGCCGCCATCACCCCGCACACCGACAACCCGTACCGGGACCCGGTGCCGACCCTCCAGCTGCTGCACTGCCTGGAGAACTCCGCGACCGGCGGCGACTCCGCCCTGGTGGACGGGTTCCGGGCGGCGGCGGCCCTCCGGGAGGAGGCGCCGGCCGATTTCGACGTCCTCACCCGCACCCCCGTCCCGTTCGTCTTCCGCGACCGCGGCACCGAACTGCGCGCCGACCGCCCGCTGATCGACGTGGACCCGCTCGGCCGGATCCGCGAGGTGCGCTTCAACAACCGCTCGATCGGCACCCTGCGCCGCGACGACCCGAGCGAGCTGGAAGCCTTCTACACCGCCTACCGCCGCTTCGCCGCGATCACCCTGCGCCCCGGACTCCAGCTCGCCTTCCGGCTCGGCCCCGGGGACTGCCTCGTCTTCGACAACACCCGCCTGCTGCACGCCCGGACGGCCTTCCGGCAGGACGGCCACCGGCACCTCCAGGGCTGCTACGCCGACCTCGACGGCCTGCACAGCACCCTCGCCGTCCTGCACCGCCGCGCCGCCGCCCTGGACGAGATCGCCGCCCTGTTCGCAGGCGAGGGCGCCGGGGAGTACCTGGGCGAGGAGGTCACCATGGCCGAGCACATGCTCCAGGCCGCCGCTGCCGCCGAGGCCGCCGGAGCGCCGGAGCACCTGGTCGCCGCCGCGTTGCTGCACGACATCGGCCACTTCTTCGACGAGCGCGGCCAGGGCACCTCGCACGGACACGACCTGATGGAGGGTCAGGACAACCGGCACAGCGACACCGGGGCCGACTGGCTGGCCCGCTGGTTCGGCCCTGAGGTCACCGAGCCGGTCCGGCTGCACGTGGCCGCCAAGCGCTACCTGTGCGCCGTCGAGCCCGGGTACCGGGAGCGCCTGTCCGCGGCCTCCGAGTACACCCTGAGCGTCCAGGGCGGCCCGATGGACGAGCGCCGGGCCGCCGCCTTCGCCGAACTCCCGGGCGCCCGGGACGCGGTGGCGGTGCGGCGCTGGGACGAGCAGGCGAAGGTGGCCGGCGCCCCGACCCCGGGCTTCGAGCACTACCGCCCGCTGCTCGCCGCGCTGATGCGGTGAAGCGCCGCTGCGGTGAAGCGCCGCCACGATGAAGCTCCCGGGAGCGAGCGCCGCTGCGGTGAAGCGCTCCCGGGGGCGAGCGCCGCTACGGCGACGCGCTGCCGGGTCGAGCACCGCCACGATGAAGCCCCGCCACGATGAAGCCCGCGGCGACGGCCCGGCAGGCACGGCCCCGGCAGGCTCAGTCCAGCTCCCGCGCGTGCCGCGAAAGCGCCGAGGTGGCCAGGGAGTTGTGCACGCTGAACGCCACCGTCCCGGGCAGGTAGCGGTCCTGGGACCACTCCACCGGCGTGCCCGTCGGGTCGGTCGTGCGCCGCCGCTCGCGCAGCAGCGGACCGCCCCGACGGCAGCCGAGCAGCCGGGCGTCCTCGGCGTTGGCCACGACGACGTCGATGGTGTGGTCGGCGTCGGTGAACAGGATGCCGTGCTCGCGCAGCACTTCGGTGTGCGAGACCACGTCCGGCGGCAGTTCGGCGACGATCTCGCCGACCCGCGGCGGGTAGACGGTGCGCTCGACCATCACCGGCGTGCCGGACAGCGTCCGCAGCCGGACGATGACGTACACCTCGGTGCCCGGCTCCAGGCGCAGTTGCTCGCGCTCGGCGGCGTCGGCCGGGCGGCGCACCAGCGAGTCCAGGATGCCGCCGGGCTCCTCGCCCATCGAGTACGCCCAGTGCGTGAAGCTGAGCAGCTCGGAGAAGCTCTGCACCCGGGCGCCGCCCAGCACCACCCGGCGGGTGCCGCGGCGGGAGGTGACCAGCCCGTCGGAGCGCAGCACCGCGAGGGCCTGGCGCACGGTGCCGCGGGAGACGCCGTACTGCTCGGCCAGCGCGCCCTCCGCGGGCAGCCGGCCGGCCTCGCCGTACGCGCCGGTGGTGATGGCCTCCCGCAGGTCGGCGGCCACCTTGCGGTACAGGGCGCCGGAAGCACGTTCGGCGGGGCGCCGCTGCTCGGCCACGGGGCGCTCGGGCTCAAGTGCCACGTCAGTCAAGTTCCCTCCTGGGGCGGTGTCCTGCGCAGCCGTACCGGCGCGGACAGCCCGACCTTATCCCGCTGCGCCTTCGAAGCATCGCACCGAACGGATCGCGCTCCGATGGCCGGATTCCACCGTTCCCGCACCCGACCCCGGTTCTGGGCCGTCCGTTCACCTTCCCGTCACCGGGCTCCGGCGTACTTACTGCTGTCAGCGAAGTTGGCTAGTCAACTCGGACGACGTCGAACGGCCGCTCACCCGGTCGCCCGCCGCCCTTCGCGAGACGCAAGCCCGCGGACCCCCCGCGAACGCCCCTCGCAGTACGTTCCTCAACAGGAGACCTCCCCGTGACCGTGCACCGCGCCCGCGCCGCAGCCTTCGCGGCCGTCCTGACCGCCGCCGCGCTCTCCCTCACCGCCTGCGGCTCCGCCGGGTCGAGCGCCAAGTCCGGCGACACCGCCAAGGGCGGCGCCAAGGACGCCAAGACGGCCACCTCCGTCGCCGACTTCGGCGGGATGGACGGCCTGGTCGCCGCCGCCAAGAAGGAGGGCAAGCTGCACGTCATCACGCTGCCCCGGGACTGGGCGAACTACGGCAAGATCATCGACGGCTTCAAGGCCAAGTACGGCATCGAGGTCGAGGAGGAGAACCCGGACGGCTCCAGCCAGGACGAGATCAACGCGATCAACTCCCGCAAGGGCCAGGACCGCGCCCCCGACGTGGTCGACCTGGGCAGCGCCTTCGCCCTCCAGGCGGTCAAGGACGGCATCCTCGCCCCCTACAAGGTGAGCACCTTCGACAAGGTGCCGGACACCATGAAGGACGCCAACGGCGCCGCCGTCAACGACTACGGCGGCTACGTCTCGATCGGCTGCGACGCCAAGAAGATCGCCAACTGCCCGCAGACCTTCGCCGACCTGCTCAAGCCGGAGTACAAGGGCCAGGTCGCCCTCAACGGCAACCCGACCAAGTCCGGCTCCGCGTTCGGCGGCGTCTACGCGGCCGCGCTCGCCAACGGCGGCTCGCTGGACAACATCCAGCCCGGCATCGACTTCTTCGGCAAGCTCAAGGCGTCCGGCAACTTCAACCCGGTCGAGTCGACCCCGGCCACCGTCGAGAAGGGCGAGACCCCGATCTCGATCGACTGGTCCTACCTGAACGCCGGCTACACCGACGAGTTCAAGGACAAGGGCGTCGACTGGAAGGTCTCCATCCCGGCCGACGGTTCCTACGCCCAGTTCTACAACCAGGCCATCAACAAGTGGGCCCCGCACCCGGCGGCCGCCCGGCTGTGGCAGGAGTACCTGTTCAGCGCCGAGGGCCAGAACCTCTTCCTCGGCGGCTACGCCACCCCGTCCACCTTCGAGGCCCTGAAGAAGGACGGCACCCTGGACACCGCCGCGGCCGCCAAGCTGCCGGCCGTCGAGAAGCCGTTCACCACCTTCCCGACCGTGGACCAGATCAACGCGGCCAAGAAGGTCGTCACCGAGAACTGGACCAAGGCCGTCTCGGGCTGACGCCCCACCACCCACCGCTACGGGCTGAGAAAAGGCACTCATGACCACGGCTCCCACCCCGGTGCCGACCACCCCCGCCGCCACCTCCCCCGGTGGCGGCGCGGGGGCGTCCGCCACCGCCACGACCACCTCCTCCGCCGCCACCGCCCCCGCCCCGCGACGACGGCCGCGCGCCCGCGCCGGCGGCGCGTCCTGGCTGGCCGCGGTCCCCCTGCTGCTGTTCTTCCTGGTCGGCTTCGGTCTTCCCAGCGTCGCCATCGTGATCGGCGCGTTCACCACGTCGAGCGACGCCGAGAGCGGCGCCGGGCAGTTCACCTTCGACAACCTGACGGCCTCCCTCCAGGGCGGCTACCGGACGGCGATGCTGAGCAGCCTCAAGCTGTCCGCGCTGACCGCGCTGCTCGCCACCGCGCTGGGCCTGCCGCTCGCCCAGGCGATCGTCACCTCCCGGCACGGCTGGCTGCGCCAGGCGGTGCTCACCGCCTCCGGCGTCCTCGCCAACTTCGGCGGCCTGCCGCTCGCCTTCGCGTTCGTCGCCACCCTCGGCAACGCCGGCGAGGTCACCAAGCTGCTGCACCTCACCGACCACGGCTGGTCGCTGTACTCGTTCACCGGCCTGACGGTCGTCTACCTGTACTTCCTCGTGCCGCTGATGGTGCTCACCATCACCCCGGCCCTGGACGGGCTGCGCACCCAGTGGCGCGAGGCGGCCCAGAACAACCGCGCCACCACCGTCCAGTACTGGCTGCACGTCGCCCTGCCGATCCTGCTGCCCTCGCTGCTCGGCGGCTTCGTGCTGCTCTTCGGCAGCGCCTTCGCCGCCTACGCGACGGCCGCCGCCATGGTCGGCGCGACCGTCCCGCTGGTCAGCCGCTCGATCGCGGACGCGCTCTCCGGCAACGTGCTGGTCGGCCAGGGCAATCTCGCCCTCGCCCTCAGCCTCAACATGATCGTCGTGGCCGTCCTGGTGATGGCCGTGTACCTCCCCCTCCAGCGCCGGAGCACCCGATGGCTCAGCTGACCACCCCCGCCCGTCCGGCCCGACGCAACGTCCGCTGGTGGCGCGGCGCCGTCCTGCTGGTCGCCGGCGTCTACTTCGTCGTCCCGCTCGCGGCCTCCTTCTGGTTCTCGATCGACGACCCCCAGGGCATCTCCTTCGCGGCCTACACCGGGCTGCTCTCCGCCCCAGGCTTCCTGGACAGCCTCTGGCTGACCCTCGGCCTCGCCGTCGTCACCGTCGTGGTGCTGCTGCTCCTGCTGGTCCCGGCGCTGATCTCGGTCCGGCTCGGCTCGCCGAAGCTGCGCCCGGTGATCGACGTGCTCTGCACCCTGCCGCTGGTCGTCCCGCCGGTCGCCCTGACCGCCGGCCTGATCGGCGTGCTCCGCTGGGGCCCGGACTACCTGATGGACACCCCGCTCTTCCAGACCTTCGTGTTCGTCCAGGACCCCGACTTCCCGCTGGTGCTGGTCATCGCCTACGTGCTGATGGCCCTGCCGCTCGCCTACCGCGCCCTGGACGCCGGCCTGCGGTCGATGGACGTGCGCACCCTGGTCGAGGCCGCCCGCAACTGCGGCGCGAGCTGGCCGCGCGCGGTGTTCACCGTCGTCCTGCCGAACCTGCGCGGGGCCCTGCTGAACGCCTCCTTCCTCACCCTGGCCCTGGTGCTCGGCGAGTTCACCACCGCCTCGATCCTCGGCTTCCAGCCCTTCCCGGTCTGGATCTACTCGGTCGGCAACAGCCAGGCCCACATGTCGGTCGCGGTCTCCATCCTGAGCCTCCTGCTCACCTGGCTGCTGCTGCTCCTGCTGGCCACCGCCGGGCGCGAGCGCCACGCCAAGACCGCCACCTCCTGAACCCCACCCGGAGTCACCCATCATGACCACGGCCACCGCCACCGCCACCGGCGCCCCGCTCTCCCCCGGCAGCGCCACCGTCGAATTCCGCTCCCTGCGCCGGGCGTTCGGCGCCACCACCGCCCTCGACGGCCTGGACCTGGCCGTCCGGCCAGGCGAACTGCTCGCCCTGCTCGGCCCGTCCGGCTGCGGCAAGACCACCGCGCTGCGCATCCTGGCCGGCTTCGAGCAGCACGACTCCGGCGAGGTGCTGGTCGACGGCCAGGACATCACCGCGATCCCCGCGCACAAGCGCGACGCCGGCATGGTGTTCCAGTCGTACAGCCTCTTCCCGCACCTGACCGCGCTGGACAACGTCGCCTTCGGCATGCGGATGCGCGGCACCGGGAAGGCCGAACGCCGTTCGCGCGCCCAGGAGTTGCTGGATCTGGTCGGCCTGCCGCACCGCGCCGGCCACTACCCGCACCAGATGTCCGGCGGCCAGCAGCAGCGCATCGCGCTCGCCCGCGCGCTCGCCCTCCAGCCGCGCGTGCTGCTGCTGGACGAGCCGCTGTCCGCACTGGACGCCAAGGTCCGCCTCCAGCTGCGCGAGGAGATCCGCCGCCTCCAGCGGGAGCTGGGCATCACCACCCTGTTCGTCACCCACGACCAGGAGGAGGCGCTGTCGATGGCCGACCGGGTCGCGGTGCTGCGCGCCGGCCGGCTGGAGCAGTGCGCCACCCCGTCCGAGCTGTACGGCCGGCCGGCCACCGCGTTCGTCGCCGAGTTCGTCGGCACCATGAGCCGCATCCCGTGCACCCGGACTTCCGACGGGGTCGAGGTGCTCGGCCGCCGGCACGCGGTGGATGGCGACCTCCCGGCCGACGGCGAGCTCCAGGTGCTGGTCCGTCCGGAGAACGTCGCCCTGACCCCGGACGAGGACGGCCCGGCCCTGGTGGTCACCGCCTCCTTCCTGGGCGCCGTCACCCGGCTCACCGTCCGCCTGGACGACGGCACCGAGGTCAAGGCCGACCTGCCCACCGAGGCCGCCACCGCGCTGCCGGCCGGCGCGCGGGCCGCGCTCGCCCTGCCGGAGCGTCCGGTACTGGTGGACCGCCGCGCCGCCTGAGAGCCTCGTACCTCCCCGCTCCACCCGAAGAACCACCGAAGGTACCGCCATGCCTGACACCGCCATGTCCGCGTCCACCCCGGGATCCTCCGCGTTCCCCGCCGCCGTCCTCTTCGACATGGACGGCACCCTGGTCGACACCGAGCAGCTCTGGTGGCAGGCCGCCGCCGAACTCGCCGAGGAGCTCCGCCACCCGCTCACCGACCGGGACGCCCCCGAGGTGCTCGGCCAGGCCGTCGAGCACACCGCCGCCCACCTGCACCGGGTCAGCGGCACCGACCTCGACGAGGCCGAACTCGCCGCCCGGCTGAACGAGTCCTTCGCCGGCAAGGTCGCCGCCGAGACGGTGCCGCGCCCCGGCGCGCTGGCCCTGCTGGCCTCGCTGCGCGAGGCCGGGGTGCCCACCGCGCTGGTCTCCGCCTCCCCCCGCCGGGTGGTCGACCTGGTGCTGTCCGCGATCGGCCGGGACTGGTTCGCCGTCACCCTGGCCGCCGAGGACACCGCGCGCACCAAGCCCGCGCCGGACCCGTACCTCGCCGCCGCCGAGCACCTGGGCCTGGACCCGGCCCTCTGCCTCGCCGTCGAGGACACCCCGACCGGGGTCGCCTCCGCCACCGCGGCCGGCTGCGCCGTGCTCGCCGTGCCGTCCACCGCGACGCCGATGCCGCGGGGCGAGCGGATCACGCTGCTCGCCAGCCTGGAACTGGCCGACCCCGCCCTGCTCGGGAAGCTCGCCGGCGCCGGCGCGGTTCGACCCTGACATGCCCTATCTCCTGCTCGCCCTCGCCATCGTCAGCGAGGTCTGCGCCACCAGCTGCCTCAAGCTCACCGAGGGGTTCACCCGGCTCTGGCCGAGCGTCGCCGTCGCCATCGGCTACGTGCTCTCCTTCCTGCTGCTCGGCCGCGCGCTCAAGCACATACCGGTCTCGGTCGCCTACGCGGTCTGGTCCGGGGCCGGCACGGCGGCGGTCGCCGGGATCGGCGCGGTCGCCTTCGGCGAGTCGCTCGGACGCCTCCAGTGGCTGGGGATCGCGCTGGTGATCGTCGGGGTGGTCGTGCTCAACCTCAAAGGCGGCCATTCCTGACGCGCGGTACGGCGGCGCCGGCGCCGTCCTCGCCGGGTGGACCGCCGACGGCCACCTCGACCACGGCCCGGGGCCCGCCTCCGTCGCTGAACGGTTCGTCACGGCCGTGGCACGGCTCGTCACCCCGAAGGGGCGCGGACCGCGGCGGCACCGAGGCCCGCCCGTACGGGTGCACCTCGACACCGGGCCCGCCGGCGTCAAGAAGGCGTCGACGGCCCGTAAAGGTCCCGTGACGAGCGCCCTCCTGCCCCCGCTCCGGCGATCACCGCCGCGCCGACGGGGCTATGCTCGCCCGGTCCGACAATCGACGCATCGGGGGGCGAAAGTGGCCGACTTCAAAGTCAGTACCGAATTCCTCGCCAAGTTGGCGCAGGACCTCAAGGGCTGTGGCGACGAGCTGGAGCAGGGCCTCAAGGCCTTCGAGGCGGCCGGCCACACCGGCACCGGCTACGACTTCCTGGACGAGGCCTGCGGGCACTTCAGGGACAAGTGGCAGTTCGGCCTGAAGAAGGTCCGCGAGTGCGTCAAGGCCCTGGACGAGGGCCTGGAGCAGGTGCAGAAGAACTACGACGGCACCGAGCAGAGCATCGTCAAGGTCCTCGCCCCGGCGGGGCAGTCGTGAGCACCCCCGCGCCGACGGCGCCCGACTGGTCCGGTCTCGGCTTCAACCCCACCCCCGGCGACTCCGGCGCCGTCACCGCGCTCAGCAACGGCCTGCGCCGGGTGGGGCAGCACCTGAGCAGCGTGCACACCACGCTCGCCCAGATCTCCGCCAACGAGGGCGAGTGGACGGGCGAGGCGGCCAAGAAGTTCTCCGAGCAGTTCGGCAAGCTGCCCGGCTACCTCCAGGACGCCTCCGAGTCGATCACCGCCGCCTACACGGCACTCGACGTCTGGTACAAGGCGCTGACCGAGCACCAGCCCAAGGCCGCCGAACTGGCCGCCTCCGCGGTCGCCGCCAAGAAGAAGAAGGACGAGGCCGACCGGGCGCACGGCGCCGCCGCCGCCAACCCCGACCTCCAGCTGGCCGGCCGCTACTTCCCCGACGACGCCGGCCTCGCCGCCGCCGAGAAGCGCTACACGGCCGCGAAGAGCCATCTGGACTCGGCCGCCGCGCTGCTCAACAGCGCCACGACCGAGCTGGAGGGCCTCCGGAAGCAGGCCCACGAACTCGCCGGCACCCACCAGTCGGACGCCAGGAAGACGGCCGAGGCCATCCGCAAGGCCGCCGACAGCAAGGCCCCGCCGGAGCCGGGCATGCTCAGCAAGATCGGCGACTGGTTCAAGAACCACGGCGCCGACCTGCTGACGGTGGCGGCCGGCATCTGCGGCGTCGCGGCGATCTTCTTCCCCGCGTTCGCGCTGCCGGCGATCCTCTTCAGCGCCTCCGCCGCGATCGCGCACGGGGCCCAGTACGCCGCCAAGGGCCAGCTGTGGCCGCCACAGAACAACATCGGCAACTGGCTGACCCTCGGCGGCGACGTCCTCGGCGCGATCCCCGGGGTGGGCGTCGCGGCCAAGGGCGTGACCGCCGCCCGGGAGGCGATCGCCGCCGGTGAGGGCGCGCGCGGCGTGCTCGCCGCCGGGGCCACCGAGGTCCGGACCGTCGCCCGGGGGATCGACCCGTCCAACCCCCTCTTCACCAAGGGGATCGAGAAGCCCGCCATGTACTTCGGCGTCTCCAAGTCCGCGGCGATGGACATCTCCGACGGCGTCCAGGCCGCCACCACCGCCGGGCTCAACGTCCCGACCGCGTACGCGCTCACCCAGGACAACCCGAGCGACAACCTCACCGGCGCGGTCAACTACACCACCGGCGGCAACAACGTCATCGGCTCGGCGGGCATGATCGCCGGTGGCGGCAAGGCCAACGTCATCGTCGGCAGCGTGTCCACCGTCGGCAACCTGCTCGGCATGGGCGGATGGATGGCCGGCTATGGCCGCTGACACCATCGGGGCCGCCGCCCCGCCGCTCTGGCTCGACCTCCCGGCGGGCTTCACCGCCCTCGACCTGGACGAGGACCTCGGCGACCGGATGGCGCGGGCGGCCGAACAGCTCGACGCGCTCTTCCCCGGCGCCGGGGCCGAACAGAAGCTCGCCGCCGTGATCGCCTCCGAGACCGCGCTCCAGGCCCAGCTGCGCGAGGGAGCCGTCCACCTGTCCAGTTGCCTGGTCCGGGCCGAGGACGGCGAGCCGATCCACGGCATGTTCGCCGTGTTCCTCCGCCCTCAGGACCTCGGCGACCCGGGCAGCTACCCCGGCCGGGTCGCCGCGGAACTGGCCGAGGCCTGGCCGGACGCCGACGTGGGCGTGGTGGACCTGCCGCTCGGCCGCGGCGCCCTGGCCGCCCGCGAACTGACCGTCACGACGCCCGGCGCGGTCTGGGGCACGTCCGAGCCGACGGTCAGCACGGTGCGCCAGCTGGAGCTGCTGATCCCGCACCCGTGGAGCCCGTACGTGGTCGCCGCCGTCTTCACCACCGAGGACATCGACCACTGGGACGAGTGGCTGCCCCTGATCGCCACCGCCTACCGGGGCATCTCCTTCCACCCGCCCCGGGACGAGAGCCGCGACGCGCTGCCACCCGAGCAGTGGGACAACATCCGGAAGGCGTTCGGGTGACCATCGCCGACTCCGCCCAGCCGAGGACGGAGCCCCGCCGGGGCTCCGTCCCGCTGACGACCGCCCTCGCGCTCGCCGCCCCGCTCTCGGTCGCCGCTCTCACCACCGCCTACGGCTCGTACGGCTGGCCCGCCGGCCTGGGCGTCGTGGTGGCCGCCACCGCCGTCCTGTCAGCGGGCCTCGGCCGTCTGGCCGGCACCTGGCGCGGCTGCCTCGCGGTCGTGATCGTCCCGTTCCTGCTGATCGTCGCAGCGGCGGCGACCAAGAACGTCCGCGACGACCTGGTGCTGGACTCCGGCTCCACGGTGACCGCCCACGTCGTCGACAAGGAACGCACCGGCGGGACCCGCGGCCAGTCCTGGGACTACGCCCTGGCGGCACCCGACGGCACCCTCGTCCCGGGAGGCCGTCTCAACCAGCGCGACCAGGGCCTCCGGATCGGCGACGAGGTCACCGTCCGCTACGACCCCGACGGCACCGCCCGGCCCAGGCGCCCCGACCAGATCGACCGGGGTGGCGACCTCTTCTGGGCCGGCACCGTCCTGCTCGGCGCAGCCCTCGCGGTGGTCGCCGTCGGCGTCTCCGCCCGGCCCACCAGCCCGCTGCGCGACCGTCTCGCCGCCCTCGCCGAGGCCACTCGCAGCCGTGCCACCGGACTCGGCGCCGCCCGCACCGCCCTCGCCTGGGGCGTCCTGTCCACCGCCTGGCTCGCCCTCTACCTGCTAGCCCGGCACACCGTCGGCGGCCCGCTCACCTCCGCGCTCGTCCTGCTCCACCTCCTCGCCCTCCTCACCTGCGGCTGTCCCCTCCTCGAGAAGCCCACGGCCAGGCCCGGTGCCGCCCTGCTCGCCACCGGCACCGGCTTCCTCGTGCTGGCGCTGTTCCTCTGACGGGTGGTCAGGCGAGGCCGACGACCCGAAAGGTGTTCGGATGACCATCACCCAACCGGACCAGGGCACGCGCAGCGGGCCCCGCCGGCTCGGCGGGGCCCTCGCCCTGATCGCCGCCACCACCGCCGTACTGATCGGCGTCATCGCGCTGGACGTCTACGTCAACGGCTTCCTCGCCGGTGTGGTGGGGCTCGCCTACCCCCTGATCGTGCTGTTCGCGTTCGCCGTGCGCCGTGACGAGGACAGCAACCCGCGGTTCCGGAAGAACGCGGTCGCCTGGGGGCTGGGCATCTCCGTCGCCGGATTCGTCGCGCACCTCGCGGGCACCGACGCCTGGGCGAACCTGGTCCTGGGCTCGGGGCGCACCGTGCGGGCCGTGGTCGTCGACGAGGAGGTCGCCAACCCGCTCCACGGCACCGGGCGGGCGTACACCCTGGCCTGGCCGGAGTCCCGCGACAGGGTGCCGGGCGGTCCCCTCAAGCAGGACTCCCGTCCGCTCAGGCCCGGCGACACGGTCACCGTCCGGATGGACCCGGCCGGCCGGGTCGCCCCCAAGCTGCCCGGGGAGGCCGCCTCCCCCGCGAGCCTGCTGCTGTTCCTCGGCTGCAACGTCCTGGTCGACGGCGTCGTGCTCTGGTCCGGGTACCGGCCGAAGGCGTCGACCGCCTGAGCCGCGTCGGGGGGGGACCGCGCGGTGCCCGCCCCCCCCCACGCCCCCCCCCCCCCGTTCCCCGTCCAACCCACAAAACAGGGAAGTTTGGGAGCTAACCAAACAAATGGGTGGGGA
>NZ_JBVITE010000104.1:0-14916 GCF_055575155.1 Kitasatospora sp. NPDC034533 | reverse complement strand
ACCACCCGCCTGACCGCCAGCCCCGACAAAGTCGGGCAATACCTCCGCCCGAAACCCCTCGCGGCAGCCTAAATCAGTATCGAACGCCCTCTCAGGAGGTGATCGCCTTCAGGGCGAGGGTCCGCAGCGGGGCGAGGCGGGTGCGGTTGTCATGGTGGTGGTAGACGGCGTT
This sequence comes from Kitasatospora sp. NPDC034533, assembly GCF_055575155.1. Taxonomy (NCBI): domain Bacteria; kingdom Bacillati; phylum Actinomycetota; class Actinomycetes; order Kitasatosporales; family Streptomycetaceae; genus Kitasatospora; species Kitasatospora sp. NPDC034533. The sequence continues at coordinate 14,744 of NZ_JBVITE010000104.1, read as the reverse complement.
GGTGCAGATCGCCAGGTAGCGGCCGGTGTCCGGGGCGAGGTAGAGGCTGGTGCCGGTGAAGCCGTGGTGGTAGGCGACCCGGCCGCCATGCGCGATGATCCAGGCCAAGCCGCGGTGGAGACCGGGCTCGATCTCGGCCACCGGCTTCATGCTGTACGCGAGCCAGCGGCCCAGGGGAGCGCCGGTGGCGTGCGGGGTCAGCAGGTGGGTGGCGAAGGCAGCGAGGTCGGCCGGGGTGGTGAACACCCCCGCGTGGCCGGCGACTCCGCCGAGCAGGGCGGCGTTGTCGTCGTGCGGCATCCCCCACAGCCGGGGTCCACCGGCTAGGCGCTGCTCGGTCGGGGCGACCCGAGCCGAGCGGGGCACCGGTCCGTACGTCGTGTTCGGCATGCCGAGGTGCTGCCAGAGCTCGGCCGCCAGCTCGTCCAGGCGCCGGCAGCGGTGGTGGGCCAGGGCCAGGCCGAGGATGATGAAGCCGCGGTTGATGTAGCGGTGACCGGCTCCGGGGTGGGCGATCAGCGGCTCTCCGCAGATCAGTTCGGCGAGCGGCTCGGCGCGGTGCCGGTACTGGTCGAGGCGGGTGTCGGCCCGCAGGCCGGAGGTGTGGGTGAGGATCTGCCGGGGTGTGACCCGGCCACCGGGGGCGCCGGCCGGGATGTCGGGCAGCAGTTCGCGGATCGGGACGTCCAGGGTGAAGCCGTCCAGGAGGGAAGCGCCGACCAACGGCCAGGTCGCCAGGACCTTGGTCAGGCTGGCGACGTCGTACACGGTGTCCGGGCCCGGCCGGGCGTCGCCGCACTCAGGGGCGACGACGCCGGAGGTCAGGTATCCGGGCTCGCCGTCGGTCGTGCCGTGGGCGATGACGCCGCCGGGCACGTTGCCGTCGCCGGTCATCAGGTCCAGGCACTCGCGCAGTTCGGCGAGCGCGCTCGGGTTCCACGGCACGATGGGATTCATGGCTACTCCTGGTCGATCGTCAGGTCGGCACCGAGCGCGGCAAGTTTGGGCAGCAGGTCGCCGTAGCCGCGCCGCAGGTGGTACATCCCCCGGATCGTAGAGGTGCCCTCGGCCGCCAGCGCGGCGAGCACGAGCGCGGTCGCGGCCCGGATGTCCTCCCCTTCCACGTCGGTGCCCCTCAGCAAGGACGGGCCGTCGACGGTGATCAGCGATCCCTCCGCGTTGACGGCCGCGCCGAACTTCCGCAACGGGGCAAGGTGGGTGTCGCGCTGGCTGTAGATCCGCTCGTCGAGGAGGGAGGTCCCCGGGGCCTGGGTCAGGGCGGCGGTCAGCTGGGGCTGCACGTCGGTCGGGTAGCCCGGGTGCGGGCCGGTGGCCATCTCCACCGGGCGCAGCCCGGCCGGCACGGTGACCGTCGTCCCTCCGTTCACGGCCGTCAGGAGGATCCCCGCGTGGGCGAACACCAACACCAGGCCCGCGGGGAAGCCGTCCGGCGGGAAGGCGTCGAGGTGGACGGTCCCGCCGGTGATGCCGGCGGCGAGCGCCAGCGTGGCGGCCTCCAGCCGGTCGGGTGGCACCGCGAAGACTCCGCCGGCGATGTGGCCGGTGCCGGTGACGTGCAGCGCCTCGGTACCCTGCCACTCGATGCCGACGCCGGAGCCGGCGAGCAGGTCAGCGGTGGCGATGACCTCGGGCTCGATGCTTGGCCCGAGGATCGAGGAGGTACCCGGGGTGCGGGCGGCGAGCAGCATCGCGGTGACCGTCGCGCCGAGGCTCGGGCCCCACCGCTCGGTGGTGACGGTGGTGATGAACGGCAGTCGCTTCGAGCTGGTCATGCGGGCGCGCACGCGGCCCCGGTTGACCTCGACGCCGGCGCCGGCGGCCTCCATGGCGGCCAGGTGCAGGTCGATGTAGCGGGCGCAGAAGGCGTCGCCGCCTGGCATCGGGAAGGTCACCTCGCCGCAGCGGGTGAGCAGGGCGGCGGCCAGGACCGCGGTGGTCCGGATGCTCCGGCCGAGGTCGTCCGGGATGACCGGGAAGTAGGAGTCGGCGGGCCGGGTCTCGAACTCGTCGGCGGTCACGGCGGCACGGGTGCCGGTGCGGCGGAGGATCTCGGCGCACACGCCGGTGTCGAGGATCGCCGGGGCACCGGTGAGGGTGAGCGGCTGGTCGGCGAGGATCGAGGCGGCGTACAGGTGCAGGGCGATGTTCTTGCTGCCCTGCACGGTCGCGGTGCCGACCAAGCGGCGGCGGCCGGTGACCCGCAGGGCGAGCCTGCCGGTGGTCGTGGTGGTGGTCATGGTCACCTTCCCTGGGTGCCGGCGGGGAAGAACCCACCGATCTGGGTGCGGGGGTAGAGCAGGGTGTGCGCACCGATGAGGGTGGCGGGCTGGAGCACGGTGCCGGCCGGGATGATCACCCCGTCACCAATGACAGCGCCGAACTTGGTCTGGCCGGTGTGCACCTTGTGGCCGTCGAGGTGGGCACAGACTTCCTCGACAGCCGGCTCGACGACCGGACCGCTGGTGACCCGTAGTCCGGTGGTGGAGACGAACGCGCCGATGTTGACGTCGAGTCCGAGCACGGAGTCCCCGACGAACGAGGTGTGTTTCATGAAGACGCGGCCGGTCAGCAGCGAGCGGGTGACCTCGGCTCCCCAGCCGATTCGGCAGTCGGGGCCGACGATCGTGTGGTCCCGGACCCGGGCGCCGGAGTCGATCACAGCTCCGGGGCAGACCAGCACGGGGCCGGTGACGACCGCGCCCTCGGCGATCACGGCGCCGGCCGCCACGGTCACCTCGCCGCGGACCACGGCTCCGGGCTCGACCCGCCCGGTCGGCTCCGGCAGCGGGATCTCCAGACGCCCGGCGAGCAGGTCGGCGATCGCCTTCTTCAAGCCGAACACGGTCGGGCAGCGGCCCAGCAGGTACGCGATGACCGGGTCGGTGACCTGCTCGGTGTCGATGTAGTACTCGGGAGTGGTGCGGTAGTCGACCTGCTCCATCTCGGTGTGGAGCGCGGTGTCGGACAGGTGCATGGCCGGTTCTCCTCTCGGTCGAGCGAGTGGAAAAAGGTGTGAGTCCCCGGCGCCTACGGCGTAGGCGGTCGCCCCGGCCGTGGCCGGGGTCGGACGGCGGGCGCTGCGGTCAGTGGCCCAGGGCCGGTATCGGCGAGCCCGGGGGCCGGGCCAGACGCCGAAGGACCGCCTTGGCGGCCCGGCTGGGGCGCACGACGAGCTGGCGCCGGGACAGCGGCTGCTGGGGCAGAGCGATCTCCGCCCAGACCCGCTTGCCCCTCTTCGTCCGTTGGGCGCCGTAGTGCACGGCCAGCTGCTCGACCAGCAGCAGGCCGCGGCCGACCTCCTCGTCCGGGTCGGCGATCCTCGGCCGCGGCATCGTCGCGCAGCCGTCGTAGACCTCGACCAGTGCCTTGGCCAGCGCCGGGTTGACGTAGACGCCGATGGTCAACAGTGCGCCCTCCGTGTGCCGGACGGCGTTGGTGACCAGTTCGGTCGTCACGACGTCGAACGCGAGGCGGGTGTTGTCGTCCAGCCGCACCCGCCAGCCGGCCAGCAGTTTGGCCACCTGCCGTCGGGCGTCCGGTACCGAGGCCGGGGCGCGGACGATGAAGAACGACGCGGTGTGTACGGGCATCACGACGAACCCTTCAGGGGCAGGGCTTTGACGGGGAGGCTTCAAATCACCGGAGGCAGGGAAAGAATGGGCATCACCTGATCGATCCACTCGGTGACTCTCAGTCAACTCCGTTTCGTAGCTGGTCCGCTGGTGCCATCAAGGGGGCCATTTCCGCCCCCGGGGGCCGCTGGGGGGCCAGGATCAGGGACTGGAGGATCAGATGCTTAGGAGACGGGCATGATGGCACCAGACGGCATCGGGGTGCTGCTGCGCGAGCGCAGGGAAGCAGCCGGCCGTTCCCGGGACGAACAGGCCCTGCTCCTGGAGCAGTTCCAGGGCGGTGAGCGGTTCGACCCGGAGAACTTGAAACGATGGGAGACGGAGAAACGCCTGCCGACTCCCCGGTGGTACCCCCTGCTCGCCGACGGCTACGGGCTGGCGGTGCAGGAGATCGTCCGAGCCGTGGCAGAGTCCCGACGCTGGCGCAGGAGCGTGCGCCGCGCGGACGGCGTTGATCGGGAGGAGGACACAACGGTGAAGCGCAGGAGCTTCCTCGGAGTGGCGGCGCTGGCGACGGGGGTTGTGGCCCTGCCCGGCATCGCCGAGGCACGCCAGGGCATCGACGCGGGACTCTCCGGCTCGGATGCCGGTGATCTCGCCTACCTGGACGGGGCGTTCGAGCGCCACCGCGGCGGCTACCGCGGGCGGCCCCCGACCGCCGTCCTGAGCCAGATGAAGGACGACCTCAACCTCCTGCGCGATGTCCTGGGGCGCCCGCACCCGGCCACCGAACGCGCCGGCCTCGCCCGCACGGCCGCCGGGATCACCGGGCTGGTCGCGATCATCCAGCACGACCGAGGCGACCACCGCGACGCGCACGGCTGGTTCACCACCGCCGAGCAGGCCGCCCGCGAGTGCGGCGACCGGCAGATGCTCGCCTGGGTGCTGGGCCGCCACGCGATGGTCCACCTCAACTACGGTGCCCCCAACGCCGCCGCCGGCCTCGCCACGCGCGCCCGGTTCGAGAGCGGGCAGACGCCGACCGCCGCGGCTGCCCTGGCCGCCGCCGTCACCGCCCGCGCCCTCGCTGCCGCCGGAAACCAGGAAGGCGCCCTCCTGGCCGTCGCCGACGCCCGCGACATCGCCGAGCACCTCGACGGCACCCAGGCCGCCGACACCTGGTTCGGCTACCCGATGCAGAAGCACCACGTCCACCTCAGCCAGGCGTTCACGCTCATGGGCCGCACCCGCGACGCCTACGACGAGCAGGAAGCCGCCCTCGCCCTGACGCGTTCCCCGTCCGTGATGACCCGGGCCCTGCTGGAGATGGACGCCGCCGCCTGCGTGCACGCGGACGGCGACCCCACCGCGGCGGCGGACAAGGCCATCAGCGTGTGGGAGAACCTGCCGGCCGCCTACCGCGACGGCCTGGTCCGCACCCGCGCCGAAGCCCTGTGCCAGTCGCTGCCTGGGGCGGCGCACGACCGGCTCGGGCAGGCCCTCACGAGCTGAGAGCAGGCCGGCCAGGCCCCTCCGGCGCCAGGAGCACGGGGCTCCGGGGCGCCCCGCACTCCGCGGCCCCGGGGTTCAGGAGGAACCAGTTCGCCACGTCCGTGCTCTCGCAGTGCTACCTGGCAGGCGGTCAGGTCGAGCGCGGGATCAGCATGGCCGGCAAGGCGCTGGACATCTACCCGCCCGTCAACTGCCCCCGCTGGGCGGTCCGCCTTGGCTCTGTCCGGGACAAGGTGGCCGGGTTCGATCTCCCCGACGGGGCCGCCTTCGTGGAACGCTACGACACCGTCACCCCACAGCGTAGGGACAGGAGCAGCAACGTGGCCGCCCAACCCGGACCGACCCTGACCGTCACCTACTACACCGCCGAGGACCTGCCCCAGATCGAGCCGGTGCTACTCGACCTCTACGACCGGATCTACGCCGAGGAGAAGGCGGGAGACCCGTTCTTCACCATGGAGGCGTTCACCGCCCGTCTTCACCGCCAGGCCGCCAGTCCGCGCTGGGGCTGTGCGCTCGGGGAGGTCAACGGTCGGCCGGTCGGCTACGCCTACGGGTTCGCGCGGACGGCCGGCTACCAGTGGGGCGGCCTGATCGAGGCGGAGCCCGGCGTCGACCTCACGGAGACGGACACCCGCACGTTCGCGTTCTGCGAGATCATGGTTCTCCCCGAAGTCAGGGGGACCGGCATCGCCCGCACCCTGCACGAGGAGCTGATGTCGCGCCGGATCGAGGAGCGGTCGAACCTCCTCGTTGAGGAGGGACACCCGAAGGTCCGGGCCCTGTACGAGCGGTGGGGGTACGTGAAGATGGGGATCATGCAGCACCCCGGTTCGCCCCGCTACGTCTCGATGTTCCGGCCCGTCATCCTCTGAGCCGGCGGACGGCGCCCGCCGGCTCACCGCCCGTCAGGTCAGACACCCCATGACGTTTGTGGTCAAGCGGGGTGGGGTTGTGCGTGGTGGGACCAGGCGGTTGCCTCGTCGTAGTGGGTGCGGGTCTTGAGGCATCCGTGGAGGATGCCGACGAGCCGGTTGCCGACCTGGCGGAGGGCGGGGTTGTAGCCGGCCTCACGGGCTCGTTGTTTGTCGTAGTAGCGGCGGGCTCCGGGGGACGCGCGCAGGGCGGAGAACGCCTGGCGCTGGAGGGCGTCGGCGAGCCGGTTGTTGCGCGCGAAGCGGGCCTGGACGCTATGGCTCTTGCCGGAGGCCCGGGTGACCGGGCTGGTCCCGGCGTAGTTCTTGCGGGCCTTGGCGGAGCTGTAGCGGGTGGGGTCGTCCCCGAACTCGGCGAGCACCCGGGCGCCGGTGATCTCGCCGATGCCGGGCATCGACAGGTAGATCTCAGCGTCCGGGTGCGCGAGAAAATGCGCCTTCACCTGCTCTTCCAGCGCCGCTATCTGCTCGTTGAGGGAGAGTAGGAGGCGGGCGTGGGCGGTGGTCGCGGCCGCGTAGGCGGCAGCCACCGGCTCGGGCAGTTCCAGCTGCTTCTCGCGCAGCGCGGCCTGGATCGCGCCGGCCTTCTGGTCCCGGTCGCGGCGCCGGGCCCGGGCGAGGACCGCGGCGATCTGTGACCGGGTCAGCTTCGCCGCCGAGGCCGGGTCGGGCGCCTTGATCAGCAGTTCCAGTGCGTCGTTGCTGGTCAGCTCCAGGGCGGCGTAGGCGGTCAGGGCTGCGGGGAAGTACTCGCGCAGCGTGTTGCGGAGCCGCTGGAAGGTGCGGGTGCGCTCCCAGATCAGAGTCTGGTGGGCCCGGGCGACGACCTTGACGGCCTGGGCCCGGTCGCTGTCGCCGGCGATCGGCCGCAGCTGGTCCCGGTCGATGCGGACCATGTCCGCCAGCGCGTGGGCGTCGCCCTTGTCGCTCTTGGCGCCGGAGGTGCCGTACCGCTCCTTGAACCGGGCGACCTGCCTCGGATTGATCGCGTAGACCCGGTATCCAGCGGCGATCAGGGCCTGCACCCAGGTGCCCCGGTCCGTCTCGATCCCCACGACCACCTCGGCCGGGTCCGGGTCCTCGCCGGCGTGCTTGGCCACGAGCTCGTGGAACCTGGCGATGCCCTCCGCGCCCTCGGGCAGCCTCGCGGTCGCGAGCCTGCGGCCTGTGGCGTCCTGGACCTCCACGTCGTGGTGGTCCTCGGCCCAGTCGTCGCCGATCAGCAGCAACTCTTCCTCCCCATCGCGTACTTCCTGGTCGTGCAGCCTGCGGAAGACGCGGCACGCGGCCTAATGGATCCAGTGCTCACGCCTCACTCGGCGGGCACGCCACCCCATCAGCGGTCATGGCCTTCCGGCCGACCAGCAGGGGCACGGTCTGACCTCAGAACTCACAGGTTCCGGCGATGTGAGTGCTCACCTGCTGGCGGCTACGGCACCGAGTCTCTACGACCCGGCAAGTCCCATTAGGACGAAGGAGTCCTGGCGCGGCGGGGTCGGCAGCACCCGGGCGAACTCGGCGAAGGCAGTGACGACCGGGAGGCGCCCCCACAGCTCCGCACACACCCGGCAGGAGATCCGTCGCCCTCGCCCCGGCCGCACACCCGGTGCTCGCCCTCGACCGCATGCTCCACCACTGGGTGCGTGCACAGCGGGCAGGGGCGCAGCCGGGCGGCCCGCTGGATTCGATGGCGGGGCCGATCGAGCCGCGGGCGCCGGCACCTCACCGCGGGCACCCGGAGGACGCGCGGCGCCCCGCCGAAGGGGGAGTCCGGCGGGGCGTAGCTGCCGGCCGGGCCTCGACCCCCCGTTCCGCCGCCACCGCTCTCCAGGCAGACGCCGGCCGCTTCGCGCCGGACCTCGGTTCGAACCGGCGCCGTCACTCGTGGCGCAGCGTCTCCGGCCGCATCAGCCGGAGGAGCTGCGGCAGCCCCAGGACGGTCGTCAGGAGGACCGCGCCCGCCGCGACCGCCGTCAAGGCGAGCATCGAGCCCCAGTCTGCACTCACCGGAACGCCCGCCGAGTACTGGAGCACCGCGCCGGTCAGCAGGCCGCCGACGGCTGCCAGCGCCAGGCCCAGGGCCATCGGGACCAGCGTCTGCCACAGCACCGACAGGCCCAGGACGCGGCGCCGGGTGCCGACGGCGTTCAGGACGCCGAGTACGCGGCGCTGCTCGCGGAACCGCTCCAGCTGGCCGACCAGGAGGCTGAGCGAGACCAGGAGGAGGGTGACGGCCGATCCGGCGGTCAGCAGGCGCTTGACGGCGAGGTAAGTGGAGTCGGGTGCGGGGTCGAGCGGGAACTCGGCGCGGGCCTGCGGGTCGATCGCCATCACGGCGGTGGTCAGCCGTTCCTCCGGGTCCGCCAGGCCGTCGTCGAGCGACACCAGGACGGTCGCCGGCTGTCCGCGCAGCACCTCGGCCGGTACGGCGGCGGGGGTGAGGAGCAGCAGCCCGGGCCCGATCCTTCCGTTGGGGTCGGCGTCCGCGACGGCCGGGACGGTCGCGGTCACGGCGGGCAGCGGGAAGGGGACCGGGTCGCCGGTGCCCCGGAAGTAGGCGGCGCGCACGGTCGTCCCGGGCTGGAGCGGTTCGGCGTCCGGCTGCCCGGCCGGGCCCTGGACCGCGAAGGCGTCGCCGTCCTTGCAGTCGGGCAGGGTCGCGAAGCCGCTCAGCACCGCGCAGGAGGCGATGCGGACCGCGGGCATCCGCCAGGACTCGGCCGTGTCGCTCTCCAGGTAGAACTGGGTGTAGGCGGCGGTGGCCTTGACGCCGGCGCTGTGCGCCACGCGGTCGGCGAGGGCGTCGGCGGTGGGCGCGCCGCCGGGGAAGGTCACCGACTGCCGGTAGGGCCCGGTGGCGGGCAGCGGCCGGGCGCGGTCCTCGTACTGGGTGCTGATGCCGAGGAAGAGGGTCTGGAGGGCGATGGCCCCGGCGATCGCCACCACGACGCCGCTGACCGCCGCGGCGGCTGGCCCGGGGCTCATCCGCAGGCGGCGGGTGGCCAGTTGCCAGGACAGTCCGCCGCCACCGGCCCGCCGGGTGACCGCCTCCACCAGCCACGGCAGCAGGGTGCAGAGCCCGATCAGCACCAGCAGCACGCCGACCGCGACGAGGAGCGCACCGTGCGTGCCTCGCGCCGGGTCGACGAGCGCGAGGGCGAACACCGTCAGGGCCAGGCCGGCCAGTGGCAGCACCAGCCGCCAGCCGATCCGGCGGCGCCCGGGGGCGGAGCGGCGGACCGTGCCGAGCGGGTCGAGCGCCGCCCGGCGCATCGCGAGCACGGTGACGCCGATGCCCAGGAGCGGCACGACGACGGCGATCGCGGCGGCGACGGCGGGCTGGGGTGCGACGTCCTCGGGGTAGAAGCTGAACCCGGCGAGGCGGACGTGTCCGATGAGCTGCCGGCCGAGCAGGAACAGCGCCGCGCCCACCGCGAGGCCCAGCACCGCGCCCACGAGGGATTCCCCGGCGGCGATCCGGGCGGTCGTGCGGAGGTCCGCGCCCCCCAGGCGCAGCGCGGCGAGCCGGCGGTCGCGCCGTTCGCCGCCGAAGCGCGCGGCGGCGGCGAGGAAGACGCCGACCGGGGCCAGCATCACCGTCAGGCCGACGGCGTTGAGGAGGATCAGCTTCGGGTCCATGGGCTTGGGCGGGGAGAAGTGGCCGTACTCGGTGATCCGGAGGGCGCCGGTGTCCACCGAGAGGTGGTCGGCACCGAGCACGTAGCCGGCCTGGCCGGGCCCAAGCAGCCCGGTCGGGCCGATGGTGCCGGTGACGGGGTAGGGCAGGCGGTCGCGCAGCAGCTGGTTGGCGGGGTCCTTGAGCAGGTCGGCCAGGGCCGGGGAGACGGCCATCTCGCCGGGCTTCGGGTAGGCGGCGAGCCCGGGCGGGAGCGCGGCGTTGGGGCCCTCGGGCTGGACGACGCGGCCGCGCACGGGCGTGCCGTGGAAGGTGGTGTCGGCCACGGCGACGAGGACGGTCCGGTCGCCGGGGACGGGCAGGTCCTCGTCCCGGAAGGTGTCGTTCTGCACGTACAGGCGCTGGTCGCGGTGGTGCACGATGCCGGGGAAGGAGGCGGTGAAGAGCAGCAGGGCCACGCCCAGGCCCACGCCGCAGGCGGTGAGCAGCAGTCGGCCCCAGCCGTCCCGCCCGCTGGTGAGGGCCAGTCGGGCTCCGAGGGCGAGGTGGTCCAGGAACGGCCAGCGGATCCGGGGGTCGGCGGCGCTCATCGGGTGGTGACCAGGTCGCGGGTGCGGCCGTCGCGGACGACGATCTCGCGGTCGGCGTAGGCGGCGACCCGTACCTCGTGGGTGACCAGGACGACGGCCGTGCCGCTCTCGCGGGCGGCGCGGGTGAGCAGCTTCATGACGCGTTCGCCGTTGAGGGAGTCGAGGGCGCCGGTGGGCTCGTCGGCGAAGACGGCCTCGGGGCCGGTGATCAGGGCTCGGGCGGCTCCGACCCGCTGACCCTGGCCTCCGGAGACCTCGCCGGGGAGCTTGGCGGCGACGTCGGCCACCTCCAGGCGTTCGAGCCATTCGGCGGCGCTGGCCTCGGCGGCCTTGCGGCGCAGCCCGTTCAGGCGCAGCGGCAGGGCGACGTTCTCCAGGCAGGAGAGCTCGGGGACGAGCTGGCCGAACTGGAAGAGGAAGCCGAACCGGGTGCGTCGCAGGGCGCTGAGTTCGGCGTCGGTGGCGGCGGTGAGGTCGCGGCCCCGGTAGGTGATGGTGCCCCGGTCGGGGCGGGTGATGCCGGCGAGGCAGTGGAGGAGGGTGGACTTGCCGGAGCCGGAGGGGCCCATGACGGCGACGAGTTCGCCGGCGGCGACGGTGAGCGAGGCGCCGTCGAGGGCCGGGGTGGGGCCGAAGGCCTTGTGGAGGTCCCGGGCGTGGAGGAGGGGCTCGGTGGTGGTCAACGCGGGGTCTCCGTCAGGCGGGCGGTGAGGTCGTCGAGGCGGGCGGCGGTGAGTTCCAGCCAGCGCAGGTCGGCTTCGAGGTGGAACAGGGCGTGGTCGCAGATCAGTTCGTCGGCGAGGTCGCCGGCGAGCTTGCGGCGGGTCAGTTCGCGCATGGTCCGCAGGTGTTCGGCCCGCTGGGCGTCGAGGACGTCGGCGGCCGAGCGGCCGGTGAGGATGGCGAGGACGACCTTGTGGTAGAGCGTGCTCTGCAGGTAGGGCTGGGGGTCCTCCGGCTGGCCGAGCCAGTCGGCGAGGTCGGTGACGCCGGCGTCGGTGATGGCGTACCGCTTGCGTTCCGGGCCGCCGCCGGTCTCCGTGCCCTCCACGACGACCAGGCCGTTCTTCAGCAGCCGGGAGAGCGTCGCGTACACCTGCCCGTAGTGGAGGGCGCGGTCGCGGCCGAAGTGCTCGTCATAGAGGCGTTTGATGTCGTATCCGTGCCGGGGCTGGGCTTCCAGGAGCCCGAGGAGCATCTGTCCGAGTGCCATGATCGAGGACTATACACACCATGTATAAACAGTGTGTATAGCGCGGCGCGGGGGTCCGGCTCGGTGGGCGTGCGGGAGCTGCGGGAGCTGCGGGAGCTGCGGGAGCTGCGGGAGCTGCGGGACCGGCCCGGTGCACCGGGAGTTCGGGTGCCGACCGGCTGGCCGCCGATGGCCGCCCGAGGGCCGCCGGCATCCGGCGAGCACCTCGGGCGGCCACCCGGGTCAGGTGACGAGCGGACGGCCCGCCTACGGACGGACCTCGTGGTCGACGCCCAGATCCGCGTCCGCGTCGTAGCCGGCCGGGCCCCGCTCCGGCACCGACGGATGCGCGAGGTCGGTGCCCAGGTCGAACCCGGCCGCGCCGATGGCGGACGAGAGCTCCGCCTCCTCCCGGCGGGCCTTGGCCCGGTCGTGGTGGCGCTTCATCCGCTCCACGAGTCCCGGGTGCGGTTCGGAGCCGGTCACGGCCGCGTCCTGCGGTGCTTCGGACGGCGGGGTCGTGGCGACCGGCGCCTGCGCCGGGACGGCCGGGTCTGCGGCCCCGGAGCCGGGCTCGGGCACGGCCGGCGGGACCTGACGGGGTCGCCGGCGCAGGAGGTACTTGTGCCGGCCTTCGAGGACCAGCTCGCCCCGCTGGTTGTGGATCGTGGCGGCCGTCACCACCACGCCCGTCTCCTCCTGGGGTTCGAGAGCGGTGATGGTCAGCGCGGGGTAGAGGGTGTCACCGGAGTGCACCTCGCCGAGGAAGCGGCACGAGAGCTCCAGGAAGCTGATGAACACCTCGCCGATGACGTGCGGGAACAGCGTCGCGCCCGGCGCGGTGAAGGCCAGCACCTGGAGACCGTGCACGACCGGCGCGCTGTGGCCGTGCTTGCGGGCCCACTCGGCGTCGTAGTGGACCGGGTGGTTGTCCGCGGACACGGTCTGGAACGCGGCGGCGTGGGCGTCGGTCAGCGTGCGGCTGGGGGCGCGGAACACCTCGCCGACGGTGAGCTCGTCGAACGTCCTGGCCGGGACCAGCAGGAAGGCGTCCGGGTCGAAGGCCTCCGCGGGTGCGGTGGTCTGAGGGGCGGTCATGGTCGTCTCCAGGGGGTTCAGTGCCTGGGGCCCGCGAGCAGGCGGGCGGTGAGCAGGTTCGGGTCCTGCCGGGTCTGGTACGCGGCGCCGGTGACCCAGAACCGGTTGCCGCGGACGGCGACGGCGGTCGGGTTCTCCAGACCGTCGGCGTGGTCGAGCACGATGGTGTGGCTGCCGTCGTCGGCGACGAGCGCTATTTCGTCGAGGGCGTTGAGGGCCGCGAGGGCCTGGTCGCCGTGGCCGGTGAAGGCGAAGTCGTCGATGCCGGTCAGGCCGGTCGCGGCGACCTGGACCGGGCCGGCGGTGCCGTCGGGTCGGATGGCCACGCGCGACAGGGTGCCGCGGTCGAGGTTGCTGACCCACACAGCGCCGTTGTGGACCTTGACGCCGTTGGCCCCGAGGAAGCCGTCCGGGTCGAGGGCGCTGCCGGTCGCCCAGGCGCGGGCCGGCCCGCCGCCGCGGGGGATCCGCCAGACCGTGCCGAGCACGGAGTCCGCGGCGTACAGGTCACCGGTGCGCTCGTCCAGGGCCAGGCCGTTGGGCAGCCCGTCGGCGGGCAGGGCGGTGACGCGTTCCGGCGTGCCGCCGGGAGCGAGCCGCCACACCCCGGTCAGGTCGGCGGTGCCCGTGGCGTAGAGGAAGTAGAGGACGCCGTGGTCCGCGCGGACGATGCCGCCGAGGAAGGGCGCGGTCAGCGCGGGCGTGGCGGCTCCCGTCGGCGGGGCCGGGAGGGTGGCCAGGACCTTCACGTGGCCGGTGCCGTCGATCTCGGCCACCTGGCGGGAGAACGCGAAGGTCACGGCGGCGCTGCCGCCGGGGAGCAGGGTGATGTTCTCGGGCTGCTGGCCCGAGGCGAGGTCCAGGTGCGCGACGATCGTCGGCCGGCCCGCCGGCGGGGACGAGGCCGAGGCCGGGCCGGCGAGGGTGGTGGCGAGCGCGGCGGCGAGGACCGCCGCGGAGAGCGGGAGCGTGGAGCGGATGCGCATGGGGCTGTCTTTCTTGTCGGTTCGGTTCTCCGGACCCGGGCCGCAGCCGCGGGTACGTGAAGGGGATTCGGTTCGGGTTCGGGTTCGGGCCCGGGTTCGGGCCCGGGTTCGGGCCCGGGTTCAGCCGGTCCAGTCCGTCAGGAAGGCGAGGAGTTCGGCGTTGACGACGTCGGGGCGTTCCTCCTGGCAGAGGTGTCCGCACTGCGGGATGGCGACGCCGCGGACGTCGCGCGCGATGCCGCGCCACACGTCGAGCACGTCGTACGCCCGGCCGACGGCGCTGAACTCCTCGCCCCAGATGGTCAGGACCGGACACTCGATCAACCGGTCGGCGTCCTCCCGGTCCTGGGCGACGTCCTCGGCCGCGGCCCGGTAGTCCATGCAGGAGCCGCGCACCGCGCCCGGCTGCTGGTAGGCGCGGACGTAGACCGCGATCTCCTCGGGACTCAGCATCTGGGGGTCGTACGACCAGCTGCGGTAGAAGTGGGTGAGCCAGATCTCCTCGCGCCCGGCGATGAGCGCCTCCGGGAGGTCGGGCACGCCGAGGAAGGTGAAGAACCAGTAGCCCTGCCTGGCCAGGGTGACGTCATAGGTGTCGGAGACGACCCGGGTCGGGATGTTGTCCATGGCCACGAAGCGGTCCAGCCGCCCGGGGTGGTCCTTGGCGAACCGGGTGCCGACCCGCGCGCCGCGGTCGTGGCCGACCAGCGCGATCCGTTCGTGTCCGAGGTGGTCCATCAGCGCGAGGAGGTCACGGGCCATGGTCCGCTTGTCGTAGCCGGAGGCGGGCTTGTCCGTGTCGCCGTAGCCGCGCAGGTCCGGCGCGATGACGGTGAACCGCTCGGCCAGGACCGGGATCTGCTTGCGCCAGCCGTACCAGGTCTCCGGGAAGCCGTGCAGGAGGTAGACCGGCGGGCCCTGGCCCGCGCTGACCCAATGCTGCTTGATGCCGTTGAGCTCGGCGGTGTGGTGGGTGATGCCTGTCGGATGCGTCATCGGTGAGTCCTTGTCACCCCTGCGGGACGAAGCGGTAGGGGGCTGGCGTCGGAGGCACACCGCACCAGGCCGGCGGGCGTCGCCGCCGACTTCCCGGCTCCCGTCCCGCACCCTAGATGACTGATGCCAAGGGCTCGCCTGCGCGCATGACATGAAGCGAGGGAGTCCAAAGATCGGTTGTGACGCCTGATCTGGACTCCCTCGC
>NZ_JBVITE010000103.1:0-14982 GCF_055575155.1 Kitasatospora sp. NPDC034533 | reverse complement strand
GGAGGGATCCCCGGAAGCCCCGGGTGGGGGGGTTTTGAGCACGGGGACAGAGCAGGTTGGTGTCCCTCCCCCCCTGGGTCTCTGGCGGCGCGGGGCGCCTCCACCACCCCCCCGGCGCCGGGAGGTCCGGCGGCCAGGAGGTCGAGCACGGCCGCCGACAGGGGCCCGCGCGGTTCGGGGAGCGGGCCTTCCGTGCGCTCCCGCCGCGCCGTGCCCCGCGGCGGCACCCGCTGCTCGTGGCTGTCCACGGTGTCGGTCCGCCGTTACCTGCGCCGTCCGAGGCGCACGCCGCCGAAGACCAGGGCCGCGACGAAGAGCACCGCCCCGATGACCAGCAGCCACAGCAGGCCCTTCACCAGTGCGCCGACGAATCCGAACACGACGGCGATGAGCAGGATGAACAGGATGACTGCCATGGCGTACTCCTCGGATACTCGGTCGTCGCCCCTCGGGGCGCCCGGTGCGGTTCGATCCGCTGGCTGTCAGCTTTTGCCCCGATGGTCGGATTTCATTCCTCTTGCCCCGGGGCGGCGTCGCCCCGCGGTGGTCGCCCCGGGGTGGCGTCGCCCCGCGGTGCTCGCCTCGGAGCGGTGCCGCGTCGCCTCGGGACGGCGCGGCACCGGCTTCCGTCCGCCGGGCTGCTCCGCACGGCCCACGCCGCCGTGCCCGGAGCCGGAACAGCCCCCAGGCTGGGGTCCATGACGAGGAACCCGGCCAGCCGCGGCGCCAGCGCCGCCCGACGTCCCCCCGGCGCCACCGAGTGCGTGCTGAAGGCGATCGACGCCATCGCCGAAACCGACCGGCTCGACGCCCTGACCCGACCCCTCCAGCAGATCATCCGGGCACTGCCCCTGGGCCGGGCACGCGACGTGCTGCACGGCCTCCCGCTCGGCCACCCCCTGCACCCCGCCCTCGTCCAGATCCCCATCGGCGCCTGGACCTGCGCGGCCGTCCTCGACCTGACACCCGGCGCCCGCCGCCCGGCCCACCTCCTGGTGGCGCTCGGCGTGCTCACCGCCGTCCCGGCCGCCTGGAGCGGCTGGATCGACTGGGCCGAACAGCACGAGCAGCAGCAGCGCACCGGTCTGGTGCACGCCGCCGGCGTCGGCGCGGCCATCGTCCTGTACGGCGGCTCCTGGGTCGCGCGGGGGAAGGGCCTCCACGGGCTCGGCAGACTGCTCGGCTTCACCGGCGCCGCCGCCGCGACCGCCGGGGCCTACCTGGGCGGCCACCTCGCCTACCGGCAGGGCGCGGGAACGAACAAGACCGAGCCCGTCCCGCACCTGGTCGGTCCCGGCTGGCACCCGATCGGCCCGCTGGCCGACCTCCCCCTGGGCCGGCCCGCCCGGCGCGACGTCGGCGACGTCCCGCTGCTGGTGTTCCGCGAGTCCGAGGACACCGTCCACGTCCTGGCGGCCTGGTGCAGCCACCTGGCCGGACCGCTCACGGAGGGCGAGATCGTCGACGGGTGCGTGCGCTGCCCCTGGCACGGCAGCCTGTTCCGCCTCGCCGACGGCTGGAACGTCGGCGGCCCCGCCACCGCCCCGCAACCCCGCTTCGAGACCCGCACCGACGACGACGGCGTCCTGCACGTCCTCCTGCCCGAAGCCGGCTGAGCGCGCCCGCGCGGCGCTGACGCCGTGACGGCCGGGGCGGGCCGTCGGCGGCGGGCGGCGGGCCGTCCACCGGCCGGGTTCCGCGCTCCGGGCGACCGGGAGCGCGAGCGGCGGTCAGGCGGGCCCCGGCGGCGGCTCTCGGCGCCGGGGCCGCGTCGCTCCCGGGTGTCAGGACTCGACGGCGACGCGCAGGTAGCCGAGCCCGGGATCGGTGCTGTCCGGGACGAACATGCCCGCCGCGACGCCGCTGCGCAGGTAGTCGACGACATCGCCGTTGAGGCGCTCGCCGGGCAGGGCCGCGGGGATGCCGGGCGGGTAGGGAGTGAGCATCTCGGCCGCGATCCGCCCCGGGGCCTTCTCGATGGGCACCTGTTCGGCGGGGCCGAAGAAGGCGTCGCGGGGCAGCATGACCTGTTCGAGGCGCAACCGGTCGGGCTCGGGCACGTGGACACCCGGCGCGGGCGCCAAGTCCTCGGCGATCGCGAGGAGTTGGGATAGGCCCCGCAGCAGGCGCTCCGTGGTCGTGGTGTCGTCGGCGTGGGTGAGCTGGGCGCTGATCCGGCGGTGGTCGCAGACGTGGAGGGTGAGCTGGTGGTGGGAGCGCAGCCAGTCGCCGGCGCGGTAGCCGCTCGTGCCCAGCGCGGACAGGTCGACGATGACCTGCAAGGGGTCGAGTTCGGTGGCGCGGCCCGGCCCGCAGAAGTCGTCGCGGCCGTGGACGTGCAGCCCCTCCATGGCGTCGATGCGCTGCCAGACGGTGTCGGCGAGGTCCAGCGCGCGGTCGTAGAGGGTCCGCCCGTGCTGCACCATCTGCCGCCGCCAGCCGTCCAGGGCGGCGTAGACCAGGGTGGACGGGCTGGTGGTGTCGAGCAGGTCCGCGCGCCGGGCGAGGAGGGAGCGCTCGATGAGGTCGCCCCGCAGGTGGAACACGGAGCTCTGTTCCGGGGCCGAGCCCATCTTGTGGACGGACGTGACGCACACGTCGGCGCCCGCGTCCATCGCCCAGCGCGGCAGCCGGGGGTGGAACGGCAGGTGGGCTCCCCAGGCCTCGTCCACGATCAGGGGCTTGCCGTGCTCGTGGCACGCCTCGACGATCGACGCCAGGTCCGCGCAGGTCCCGTACGGCGTCGGTGAGGTGATCAGCGCGCCGCGGGCGTCCGGGTGCTGCCTCAGGGCGGCGCGGACGGCCCCGGCGGGGGGCGGGTGGGCCAGGTGCAGGTCCGGATCCCACTGCGGATCGACCCAGACGGGGCGGATGCCCGCGAGGATGAGCCCGGCGACGACGGACTTGTGGACGTCCCGGCCGACCACCAGCTTCTCGTGGGGGCCCGCCACGGCGAGCATCGCGGCCTTCACGGAGAGGGAGCTGCCGCAGGTGGAGAAGAAGGTGTGGTCGGCGCCGACGGCCTCGGCCATCAGCTCCTGGGCGTGCTGGAGGATGCCGCGGGAGTCAAGGCGGTCGTCGAGGCCGCCGGTGGCGAGCACGTCCGAACGGAAGACGTCCACGCCCAAGGTCGCGAGGACGCGGGGATCGGTGCCCCGCCCCTGCTTGTGACCGGGCGGGTTGAACATGGTCAGCGGGTTCGCGTGGAAGGCCGCGAGGGCCTCCAGCACAGGTGCCTGGGACTGGTCCATGCCCGCGCGTCTGCCCTGCGGCCGCGACGGGAAACGGGCGGCCGCCCCGGGAGGACCGGGGTGGCCGCCCCGGGCCTCCCGGGGGTCAGGACCTGCCACGCCCCGTGACGAAGTCGCGCGCCCGGTCGACCAGCCCCGCACCGGGCGCGAGGAGCTTGTTCGCCGGCGGAGTGTCCGGAGCCGACGGGTGCGGGCGGGTCGGCGCCAGCTTCTTCGCCGTGCGCACCTTGTCCCCGAGGGAATCCAGGTCCGCCGCGGAGCAGGCACCGGCCAGCGCGGGGAACAGGTTCCGCTCCTCGTCGGCCACGTGCTGCTTGACCTCGGACACCACCTGCTCGACCAGCCGGTCGAACCGGGCGTCGGTGGCCTCCATGCCCTCCAGTTCCTTGAGGAGCCGTTCGACCGCGGCGTGGTCGGCGACCTCCTTGTCCGCCAGCGCCCCGCCACCGGGGACGTGCTCGCGCACCGCCGGGTAGAGGTACTCCTCCTCGGCCACCGAGTGCCGCACCAGCTCGATCGTGAACTCGTCCACGACCTTCCGGCGCCGCTCGTCGCCCGGGGGCAGCGCCTGGATCCTGTCGAACAGTTCCTCCACCTCGCGGTGATCGGCCGTCAGTTCCGCGATCACGTTTCCACCGTGGCCCATGGTTCCCACACCTTCCTCTTCCTCGGACGGGTCCGGCACCGACCGGGTGCCGGCGGGACACCGCGCGACTGCCCTGGCCCCGCGCCGTGAAACGGGGGTCCACGCCCCGGGCGGCGAGCACGTCGAGCGCGGCGGCCCCGGTGATCCACGTGATCCACGAGACCGGTGACCCACGCGATACCGGCAGCCAGACGGATCGAAGCCCGCGATCGGGGTAGGCGCCCGTACGTCCCCACCGGACGAGATCGAGGAGGAAGCCATGCCCGCCGGTTCGAGCAAGAAGCGCGAACGCCAGTACGAGCACATCAAGGACAGCGCCCTGGACCGCGGCGAGAGCGAGAAGCGGGCCAAGGAGATCGCCGCCCGCACCGTGAACAAGGAACGGGCCCGGCACGGCGAGTCGAAGACCGCCAGCCGCTCCTCGACCCACGACATGTCCTCCTCCCGGCGCGGCGGACTGCGCTCCCACTCCGGAGCCCAGGGGCCGACCAGGGAGCAGCTCTACAACGAGGCCAAGCAGCGCAACATCCACGGCCGCTCGAAGATGAACAAGGAGCAGCTCGCCGACGCGCTCGGCCGCTGACCGCCGCCGGCGCCCGCCCCGCCTCCACGCTCGGAGGGGCGGATGCGTCGGAGCACCGCCACCGGTGCCGCGTGGCCTCTCTTCCGGGGCCTACGCGGCGCCGGTGTCCGTGCGGACCTCGGGGCGGCCGGGCTCGGCCCAGCGCGTGTGGTAAGTGCCCTCTCGGTCGGTGCGGTGGTAGGTGTGCGCGCCGAAGAAGTCGCGCTGGCCCTGGATCAGCGCGGCGGGCAGGCGTTCGCTGCGCAGGGTGTCGTAGGAGGCCAGCGCGGCGGAGAACGCCGGGACGGGGATGCCGTGCTGGACCGCGCTCGCGACCACGGTGCGCCAGGCCGCCTGGGCGTCGGTGATCTCGGTCGCGAACCGCTCCTCGGCGAGCAGGCTGACCAGGCCGGGATCGGCGGCGTGGGCCGCGCGGATCCGGTCCAGGAAGGCCGCGCGGATGATGCAGCCGCCGCGCCAGATCTTCGCCACCGCTCCCAGGTCGATGTCCCAGCCGTACTCGGCCGCGGCGTCGCGGATCATCGTCCAGCCCTGGTCGTAGGCGACGACCTTCGAGGCGTAGAGGGCCTGCTCGACGTCCCGGGTGAAGCGCTCGGCCTCGTGCGGGCGCAGCTCCTGCGGCGTGCCGCCGGACAGCGGCCGGTAGGCCTCGCGCAGTTCGGTCCGGGCGGAGGACACCCGGGCGAAGGTGGCCTGGGCGATGGCGGTGACCGGGGAGCCGAGGTCGAGGGCGGTCTGCACGGTCCAGCGCCCGGTGCCCTTCTGCTCCGCGGCGTCCCGGACGACGTCCACGAAGGGCCCGCCGGTGGCGGCGTCGGTGTGGGCGAGGACCTCGGACGTGATCTCGATCAGGTAGGAGTCGAGGCGTCCCTTGTTCCAGTGGCGGAAGATCTCGGCGATCTCGGCGGGGCCGTAGCCGCCGATCTGCCGCAGGAGGTGGTAGGCCTCGGCGATGAGCTGCATGTCGGCGTACTCGATGCCGTTGTGCACCATCTTCACGAAGTGGCCGGCCCCGTCGGTGCCGATGTGGGTGCAGCAGGGCTCGCCGTCGACGTGGGCGCTGATCCTCTCCAGCATCGGGCCGAGGACGCGGTAGGACTCGGCGGAGCCGCCGGGCATGATCGACGGCCCGTTCAGCGCGCCCTCCTCCCCGCCGGAGACGCCGCTGCCGACGAAGTGGATGCCGCGTTCGCGCAGCGCCCGCTCGCGGCGGCGGGTGTCGGCGAAGTGCGCGTTGCCGCCGTCGATGATCATGTCGCCCGGCTCCAGCAGCGCGGCGAACTCCTCGATCACCTCGTCGGTGGCCGAGCCGGCCTTCACCATGATCAGCAGCCGGCGTGGCCGCTCCAGCGCGGCCACGAAGTCCTGCGGCGACTCCGTGGGGACGAACGAGCCCTCGTGACCGAACTCCTCGATCAGCGCCCTGGTGCGCCCCGGGGTGCGGTTGTGCACGGCGACCGTGTAGCCGTTGCGGGCGAAGTTCCGGGCCAGGTTGCGGCCCATCACCGCCAGCCCCGTCACGCCGATCTGTGCGGATGCCTCCATGGCGGCTGCTTCCTCTCTCGGGGGGTTCCGGCCGACTCGGGCCTCCGGAAGGACCGGGGCCCGCGGCGGTCTCGGGGATCGGGCCGGCCCGGTCTCCGGCGGGCCCGCGTCGCTGACGGGCCCGCGTCGCCGACGGGCCCGGGGGTCCGGCGGTCTCGGGAGCCTGGCGGTCTCGGGGACCGGGCGGGCCCGTGGCCTGGAACCTCGCCCGCGAGTCGGTGGCGCGGGCCACTCGGGCCGGTCGGCTCGGTGCGCCGTGGGCTGCCGGATCCAGGATCGCCACCGGGGACCGGGGCCGCGCGGGGGGTTGGCCCACCCGGGCGTTTCCGGGCGGCGTGCTCGGAGGCCCGGCCGGGAGGCACCCGGCGAGTCGCCGGGCCTCACGGCCGGAGCGCATCCTGGAGGGGACCCCACCCCTTGCCGAGGAGGACACGCCATGGCGGTCGAGCGCGTCGGTCTCGTCGTCCACAAGGGGCGCCCCGAAGCCGTGCGGGCCTCCCGTTCGGTGCGTTCCTGGTGCGACGACCACCGCGTCCGGTGCACCGAGATCGACGTGTGGAACGCGGACGGGCCACGGCGCGGCGCCCGGGAGGAGATGGCCGCGGCCGGGGACCCGGACCTCATCGTCGCGCTGGGCGGCGACGGGACCTTCCTGCGCGGCGCGCGGCTGGCGGCGCCGCACGGCGCCCTGCTGCTGGGCATCGACTTCGGGCACGTCGGCTTCCTCACCGAGGTGCCCGCGCACGACGTGCTCCAGGCCCTGGAGGCCGTCCGGGAGTCCCGCGTCAGCGTCGAGGAACGGATGCTGGTGACGATGCGCGCCTCCCGTCCGCTCCGGCTTCCCGAGGAGTCCGGTCCGCCGTCGCCGTACGCCCGCCGCCCGCCGCTGCCCGCGCCGCAGGTGCGTTCCGGCTGCGAGGCCGGGGGCGGCTGGGGGGTGGCCCTGGACGTGCTCGGGCTGAACGAGGTGGTGGTGGAGAAGTTCTCCCGGGACGGCAGGGTCGCCGCGGCGGTCTACTTCGCGGGGAGGCTGCTCGCCTCCTACGCCGGCGACGCGCTACTGGTGGCGACGCCGACCGGATCGACCGCCTACAGCTTCGCCGCGGGCGGGCCGGTGGTCTCGCCCCGGGCGGAGGTCCTCGTCTTCACCCCCGTCGCGGCGCACATGGTCTTCAGGCGCTCCGTCCTGGCCGCACCGGACGAGCCGATCGCCATGCGGCTGCTGCCGCACTCGGGCCCGGCGGCGGTCAGCGTGGACGGCCAGCTCCGCGGCGTCCTGGAGCCCGGCGACTGGGTCGGCGTCTACGCGGCACCGACCCGGCTGCGGGCGGTGCGCCTGGGGCCGATCGACTTCTACGGCCGGCTGAGGCAGCGGATGCGGCTGACGGACGCGCCCGCCGCCGCCTCCGCCGCGGCCGAGGTCCCCTCGACCTGGCCGCTCACGGCACCGCCGCCGCACGACCTGGAGCACCTGAACCTGCCCACCCTGGAACCCGGCCGCCACCGTCCCCGCCTCGTGCACCGGACCGACGACGGCGCCTGATGCGCGCTGCCGTCGGGGTGGGGCACGGCGCCGGGGGTGTTCACCGGGCCTCCTGGTGCGGACGGCCGGATGCCGCCCGTGCCGCCCCACTCCCTGGCGAGCGGCCCCCGGACGGCTGTCCGGGGCTTCGCCCGGGACCAAGCTCAAGGACCTCGACGGCTCGGCCGTGCGGGGTCCGACGGCCGGCTGGGTCAGCCCGTGACCACCCGGGCCGCGGCGTCGGGCAGCGCCCCGCGCACGTCCGCGACGCGACAGCCCGCCACCGTCGCCGGGTGCTCCTGCGGCGGCCCCTCGGCCCGGCGCACGCGGTCGAGTTCGGCGCCCTCGCGCACGGCCCGGTAGACGGCGCGGGCCAGCCGGGAGCCCCAGACCGAGCGCGGGCCGCCGAACGGGTCTGCGGGGACGCCCGGGGAGGCGGCGCGGACGGCCACGCAGACCGCGTCGGACGGGGTGCCCGAGCAGTCGTAGCCGGCGTCCAGCAGCGCCTGGACCTTGGCCTCGGTCGCGGTGGCGAGCAGGTTGACCAGGCCGGCGTCCTCGATGGCGGCCGGTACCACGGCCAGGGTGTTGATCGTCCCGGGCCGGTACGCGACCGCCTGCGCGACGGGGTCGGCCGCCCAGAGCGCGACCCCGATCCCGGCGGTGACCAGCGCGGTGACGCCGCCGTCCTCGGCCCGGGTGCAGTCGTCCACCTCGGCCGCCGTCATCAGCCCCACGCCCGGGCCCACCAGCCCCTGCGCGGCGGCCAGTTCGGCCAGGTGCGCGGCCGGGTCCAGCCCCGAGTAGCCCGGGCGCACCTGGGCGTTGAGCACCCAGGCGCGCTCCCCGAGCCCGCCGCCGAGCACCGCGCTGCTCACCATCCGCCAGCCGGGCCCGGCCCGCCACACCAGCAGGTGGCGGCAGGCGCCGTCCTCCGTCCGCGCGGCCCGCCCGACCCGCACCCCGACCTCGTTCACGACCACTCCCCCTCCACCGGGTACGGCGCCCCGGTGCGCCGGTCCGGATCGGCCTCCGGCCACTCCCCGCCGACGGCCGGGCCCGCTCGCTGTACGCCGTCCGCCCGTGGTTCGCCCGGCGCGACGCCCTGGGCGTGGACCGGGCGGTGCGTGTGGCGCACCCGACGCGGCTCGGCGTGGGCGTGGGGCTTTCGTCCGGCCGGGCGGCCCATGGTGCGCTCGGGTTCCTTCCGGCTCGCCTGCGGTGCCGACCGCTCCGGACGGCGGTTGCGAAGGTATCACCCGGGCTGGCTCCCACGATTCGCAGGTTCGCGGCGGGCGGATGGCGGGATTCCGTGGCGGGCCACGGGCGGTGCCCGGTCGTCGTCCCGCCCCGGCCTCGTCACCCACCCACCGGGAGCGCGGGTCGCCGGGGCGGGCGCGCCGTGATCCCGCCGCGCCCGCCCCGCTCCCGTCAGCCGGCCTCCGTCAGCCGGCCAGCTCCTCGCGCAGCGCCCGGGCCGCGCCGACCAGGCTGTCCAGCGAGGCCCGGGTCTCCGGCCAGCCGCGGGTCTTCAGTCCGCAGTCCGGGTTGACCCAGAGCCGCTCCGCCGGGATCGCGGCCAGGCCCGCGCGCAGCAGCGAGACCACCTCCTCGGTGCCGGGCACGCGCGGGGAGTGGATGTCCCAGACGCCGGGGCCCACCTCGCGCGGGTAGCCGGCCTCGGCCAGCTCACCGGCGACCTCCATGTGCGAGCGGGTCGCCTCCAGGGAGATGACGTCGGCGTCGAGTTCGTCGATCGCCGTCATGACGGCGCCGAACTCGGCGTAGCACATGTGGGTGTGGATCTGGGTGTCCGCGCGCACGCCCGAGGTGGCCAGCCGGAAGGCCTCGGTGGCCCAGTCCAGGTACGCCGGGCGGGCGGCGGCGCGCAGCGGGAGGGTCTCGCGCAGCGCCGGCTCGTCCACCTGGATCACGGCCGCGCCCGCCGCCTCCAGGTCGGTGACCTCGTCGCGCAGGGCCAGCGCCACCTGCCGGGCGGTGTCGGCGAGCGGCTGGTCGTCGCGGACGAAGGACCAGGCGAGCATGGTGACCGGGCCGGTCAGCATGCCCTTGACCGGGCGGCCGGTCAGGCCCTGGGCGAAGCGGAACCACTCGGTGGTCATCGGGCGCGGGCGGGAGACGTCCCCGGCGAGGACCGGCGGGCGCACGTAGCGGGTGCCGTAGGACTGCACCCAGCCGTGCCGGGTGGCCAGGTAGCCGGTGAGCTGCTCGGCGAAGTACTGGACCATGTCGTTGCGTTCGGGCTCGCCGTGCACCAGGACGTCCAGGCCGGTCTTCTCCTGGTAGGCGATGACCTCGCGGACCTCGGCCTCCATCCGCTCCCGGTAGGCCGCCTCGTCGATCCTCCCGGCGTTCAAGTCGGCGCGGGCGGCGCGCAGTTCGGTGGTCTGCGGGAAGGATCCGATGGTGGTGGTCGGCAGCAGCGGCAGGCCGAGCCGGGCGTGCTGGGCCTCGGCCCGCCGCGCGTACGGCTGGGCGCGGCGGGTGTCCTGGGCACCCACGGCGGCGGCCCGGGCGCGCACCGCCGGGTCGCGGGTGATCGGGGAGTTGGCGCGGGACGCGAGGTCGGCGCGGTTGGCGGCGAGTTCGGCCGTGACGGTGCCGGTGCCCTCGCGCAGGGCGCGGGCGAGCAGTGCGGCCTCCCGGGCCTTCTGCCTGGCGAAGGCCAGCCAGCGCGCGATCTGCGGGTCGACGTCGCGCTCGGCGGCGGCGTCGATCGGCACGTGCAGCAGCGAGCAGGACGGCGCCACGTCGACGGTGCCGGCGAGGCCCAGCAGGGTGGCCAGGGTCGCGAGGGACTTCTCCAGGTCGTTGATCCAGACGTTGCGCCCGTCGACCACCCCCGCCACCAGCCGCTTGCCGGGCAGCCCGCCCACGGCGGCGAGGTCCTCCAGGTTCGCGGCGGCGGGTCCGGTGAAGTCCAGCGCCAGGCCTTCGACCGGGGCCTTGGCGAGGACGGGCAGGGCGTCGCCGAGCCGGTCGAAGTAGCTCGCGACCAGCAGTTTCGGCCGCTCGGTGAGGGCGCCCAGCTCACGGTAGGCGCGGGCGGCACCGTTCAGCTCGGCCGGGGTGCGGTCCTGCACCAGCGCGGGCTCGTCCAGCTGCGTCCACTCGGCACCGGCCTCCTGCAGTGCGGCGAGCAGTTCCGCGTAGACCGGCAGCAGCCGGTCCAGCAGGGTGATCGGCTGGAAGTCGGCCGCCACGCCGGGGGCGGGCTTGGCCAGCAGCAGGTAGGTCACCGGGCCGAGCAGCACCGGCCGGGCGGCGTGGCCGAGCGCGAGGGCCTCCCTGAGCTCGCCGACCGCCTTGGCCGGGTTCGCGACGAACACCGTGTCCGGTCCCAACTCCGGCACCAGGTAGTGGTAGTTGGTGTCGAACCACTTGGTCATCTCCAGCGGTGCGACGTCCTGGTTGCCACGCGCCATCGCGAAGTAACCGTCCAGCGGGTCGGCGTCGACGGCCTCCCGGTGCCGCGCCGGGATCGCGCCGAGCGCCACGGTGGTGTCCAGCACGTGGTCGTAGAGGGAGAAGTCGCCGGTCGGCACCTCCGCCACTCCGGCCTCGGCGAGCTGCGCCCAGTTCGTCCGGCGCAGTTCGGCGGCGGTGGCCAGCAGTGCCCCGGCCGTGACCGCGCCCTTCCAGTACCCCTCGATCGCCCTCTTCAGTTCCCGGTCGCGGCCCTGCCGGGGGTAGCCGTACGCGGTGGCCACGGACTCCGCGGCTGCGGACTTAGATGTCAAGGGACTCTCCTTCGCGAGCCTGAATCCTCAAGTACCCGGTGACGGCACGAGGACGCGAAGGGAGGACGGACCGGGCGGACAACCCGCGCCCGTGCGCGGCTCCGCCTGGTATGGTCGCCGACCCGCCCACGAGGTCACCGGATGGCCGCACGCGAACGGTCGCGCACGGGCAGTGGCAGGTCTTCGGACTCGCGGGCACGTCCGCCCGTGGAGGGCGGACACCTACTGGCCGTCGCTTCCCAGACCCGTCCCGGGCCCAGTGCGTATGACGGCGGTCGTTCCCACTCACCGCTGCGGGGCAGTCCCGGACTGGCCAGTCGAATGGCGTCACCGGGTTCCCTCTTGCGACGCCCCGCCTGGCGGACGGGGCGAACCAGCTGCGCCGCCAGCTTAGGGGCAGAACGCCGCCGCCGGAGCGGAAATCTCGAAACGGCGCCCGCATAGTGGGACACCGGAGCCGCGATCGGCTACTCGGCCCCGCCCTCCGGGGTCAGCTCCGGTACGGGGTGGGGCTTGCCCTCCGAGTCGACCGCCACGAAGACCAGCTGCGCCGTCGCCACCCTGGTGACGGGCCCGGCGAGGTTCCAGCGCTCCGAGGTCACCACCACCGACACGTCCATCGAGGTGCGCCCGGCGCGGCCGACCCGGGCGCGGACGGTGAGGAGGTCCCCCGCCTTGACGGGCGCCAGGAACGACATCTCCCGCACCGAGACGGTGACGGCGGGGACGCCGGCGTGCCGGCCCGCGGCGGCGGCCGCCGCGTCGTCGATCAGCTTCATCATCACGCCGCCGTGCACCGTCCCGTAGAGGTTGGTGTCGTGGTCGCTCATGATGTGGGCGAGGGTGACGGCCGAGTCGGCCGGGGTGCGGGAGAGCACGGAGGGACTGGTCACAGCGACGGCCCGCCCGTCATGGCGCCGTGGGAATCGTGGTCGGCGTTCCGCTGCACGGAACCCTCCTTCGTGAAGTCGAACACCCCGGGCACGCCGAGGAGCGGGCAGTCGTCCGTACACGGACTCACCCGCACCATCAGCCCGCACCCGGGGACGTGGTGGGACCGCGGGCCACCACGGCACGCGGGCAGCGGCAGGTCTTCGGACCCGTGGGCACGCCCTCCCGGCCGAACCGGGACGGGCCCCTAGCGGCCGCCGCGCCCCGGCGCCGTTGCCGTTGCCGGGCCGGTGCACAGGGCGGCGGTCGTTCCCGCTCGCCGCTGCGGGGCGGTCCCGGACTCCCACCGGGTTGCCTCGTGACGACGCCCCGCCTGGCGGGCGGGGCGAACCAGCTGCCCCGCCAGCTTACGTCCATCCGCGCAGCTCACGGCCACCGCCCACCCCTTCGGTCGGTCCACGCACGACCCCCGGGCCCGCAGGCGGGGGCGGACGGCAGAATGTCCCCCATGCGGCACATCTTCGTCATCGGCATCGGCGCGGGCGACCCCGACCACCTCACCCTGCAAGCGGTCAAGGCGCTCGGCCGCACCGACGTCTTCTTCGTCCTCGACAAGAGCAAGGAGCGGCAGGACCTGGTCCGGCTGCGCCGCCGGATGCTGGCCGACCACGGCCGGCCGGGGCACCGCGTGGTCGAGGTCCCAGACGCGGAGCGCGACCGCACCGCCCCCGCGTACGCGACCGCCGTGGACGACTGGCGCGCCCGCCGCGCCGACCTCGTCGAGCGGCTGGTCGCCGAGCACCTCGGCCCGGACGAGCGCGGCGCGTTCCTGGTCTGGGGCGACCCGGCCCTCTACGACAGCGTCATCGCGGTGGTGGAGGACGTGTCGGCCCGCGGCGGGGCGCCGTTCGCGTACGAGGTGATCCCGGGCATCAGCAGCGTCTCCGCGCTCGCCGCCCGGCACCGCACCACGCTGACCAGGGTCGGCCGCCCGGTGCAGATCACCACCGGGCGCCGCCTGGCCGAGGGGTTCCCCGAGGGGGTGGACGACGTGGTGGTGATGCTCGACGGCCGGGCCGCCTTCGCCGGGATCGATCCCGAGGGGCTGGACATCCACTACGGCGCCTACCTCGGCACCCCGGACGAGGTGCTGGTCTCCGGGCCGCTCGCCGAGACCGCCCCGCGGATCCGCGAGCTGCGCGAGCGGGCCCGCGAGCGCAAGGGCTGGATCATGGACACCTATCTGCTCCGGCGCTCGGGCGACTGACCGCGCGTAGCACCGGCGAGCGGTGCGAAGGCCCCCTCCCGCGGCCCGGGGGATATCCCCACCGTCCTCGCACCCGCTGCCCGGATGGCCCAGTGGATCTTGGAGAGAAAGGCTGAAGACATCCGGAAACTCCGGTTCCAAGGAGGATTTCTGATGTTCAGTCGGAACCCCGTACGACGTCGCGCGGCCCGCGTCGCGGCCGTCTCCGTGATCGCCGCGGGACTCACCGCCGCGACGGTCGGCAGTGCCGGGGCGATCGTCAACGGGACGGACGCCACACAGCGCTACCCCTTCATGGCCTCCGTCCCGGTGTCGGCCCCGGGCCTGGACGACGGCGTGTGCGGCGCCTCGCTGATCGACCGCCAATGGGTGCTGACGGCGGCCCACTGCGTCGACCCGGAGCTGGTCACGCCCGCCGGCACCGTCCGGGTCGGCAGCTCCGAGCGCAAGTCCGGCGGCACCGTCCGCGCCATCGCCGGCACCTTCACCCACCCCGGCTACCGGCAGGGAGCGGGCGCCGGACCCAACCTGAACGACGTCGCGCTGATCCGGCTGGACCGGCCGGTCAAGGAGCGGCCCGTTCCCGTCGCCGAGCGGCCCGGCGCCCCCGGCACCCCGACCCGGCTGCTCGGTTTCGGCACCGTCGTCGACACCGCCGAGCTCGACGGTCTGCGGTTCCCCGACCACCTCCAGCAGCTCGACACCCGCCGGGCGGCCGAATCCGAGTGCGACCCGGGCTACGCCGGCCCCACCCGGCTGTGCACCGTCAGCCTGGTCCCGCGGGCGATGGCCTGTTTCGGCGACTCCGGCGGGCCGCAGGTCCAGCGCGGCCGGGGCGGGCGGTGGGAACTCATCGGCGTCACGTCCGGCCCCGGCGTCGGCGGACACGTGCCGTGCGCCTCCGGTCCCGGCCTCTACAGCAGCGCGCCCGCCTTCGCCGACTGGATCCGCGCGACCATCCGCGCGAACGGCTGACCCGGAACGGCCTGCGCGCGGTGCGCCGCCCCGGACGTGGGGCGGCGCACCCGGGCCCGGACGCGGCCGACGTCGGGGGCGAAGACGTCCCCGCACCGGCCGGACGTCCCGGCCCGCCATCCCTGCCGCCTGCCGTGGGCGGCGTTCGGTGGTGCCATGGAAGGACGAACGGCCGGACATGCCCCCGGCCCGCCCCCGTCCCGAGCCAGGGAGGCCCGCATGAAAGCCGCCGTGGGAGACCGCGTCACCGTCCGGGGTGCCCACCCGGACGCGGCCCGCCGCGACGGCGAGATCGTCCGGCTGCACCACCCGGACGGCAGCCCGCCGTACGACGTCCGCTGGTTCGACGACGGCCGGGTGACGGAGTACGTCCCCGGGCCGGACGCCCGGATCCACCACCCCGGCCGGGAGTCTGCGGCCCCCGAGATCCCGCCCCACCCGCACCTGTTCACCTCCTAATGCTGTTGTCAAGCCGCTGATGTGACTGGGAGGTCGCCTTGGTAGCACCGTCCGTCACGGATCAGAGCCCACAGGACGTTCA
>NZ_JBVITE010000102.1:1296-15929 GCF_055575155.1 Kitasatospora sp. NPDC034533 | reverse complement strand
CTCGCCGAAGAATGGGACCCCCGACTCCAACGCCAGGTCGGCAACTTCCCCCAGGCCTTCAGCCACGTCCCACTCATCGACACCGCACTACGCCTGACCGCCTGCGGCGCCGCGTACCTGTCCGCCCAGCCGGACGGCGCGGCCGCCGACCGGGTCGAGCAGGCCACCGTCTAGGGCCGGCCGGGGGCGGCGCGGGAGGAGCCCGGCCTACCCGCGCTGCACCAGCTCGTCGTAGGTGCTGAGCACCTGGGCGACGGTGGCGGCCTCGTCCGGCCAGGTCTCGGCCTGCTGCCGGCCGGCCGCCACCAGCCGCTCGCGCCGGGCCGGGTCGGCCAGCAGGGCGCGCACCGCGCGGCCGAGGGCCGCCGGGTCGCCGGGGGGCACCAGGACGGCGGCGTCGCCGACCAGTTCGGGGATGCCGCCGACGGCGGTGGCGACCACCGGCACACCGGCCCGCATCGCCTCCTGCACCACCAGCGAGCGGGCCTCCCAGCGGCTGGAGAGCACCACCAGGTCGGCGGCGGCCAGCAGGTCGGGCACGTCGGTGCGGTAGCCGAGCAGCCGCACCGGCAGCTTCTCGGCGGCGATGCGTTCGCGCAGCGTGCCCGCCTCCGGGCCGTCCCCGGCCAGCAGCACGAGCGGTTCCGGGTCCAGCGCGGCGAGCTCCCGGGTGGCGTCCAGCAGCAGCCCGAACGCCTTCTGCGGGACGAGCCGGCCGACCGCCAGCACCAGCGGGCGGTCGACGCCGCCACCACCGTCGCCGTCGCCACCGCCGCCGCCGAGCAGTTCGGCGCGTGCCTCGGCGCGGCCGAGCCGGCCCTCGGGCATCGGCGGGGCGGCCACCGGACCCAGCCGGGCGTCGGTGGCGCCCAGTTCGCGGGCCCGGGCGACCAGGTCGGAGGAGGCGCCGAGGACCAGGTCGGCGGCGCGCGCCACCCGGCGCTCCATCAGCCGCTGGAGCCGGCGCTCCATGCCGGTGGCCAGCAGCGCGTGGTGCGAGGTGACCACCAGCGGGGTCTCCGGGCGCAGGCCCGGGAAGCGGCCCGCGGTGCGCAGCGCGAGGTCGGACAGCAGCCCGGCGCGCAGCCCGTGGGCGTGCACCACGTCGGCGCCGGTGAAGGCCCGGCGCAGCTCGCCGATCGCGGTGGCGTCGCTGCGGGCGCCCGCGGTGGGGGTGATGTCGACGGTGTGGAACCTGGCCCCCGTGCGGGAGAAGCCGAACAGCGCGTCCGTGCCGGCCGGCGCGCAGACGGTGACGGTCACTCCGTGCGCGACCAGGCCCTGGGCCAGGGAGCGCACGTGCGCACCGATGCCGCCGGTGCTGGCGGCCAGGACGAGTACCACGTGCAGCTGCCCCGGTTCGGGGCTGGCCGCGGTGGCCCGGGCGGCGGAATGGTCCACTTCTTCTCGCATCCGACTCGATCAGGTTCGCGCGCCGCCACGCGAGGATTGCCCGCTACGGCGCTCGGGGCTGGGAAGCCAGTTGTCCAGCCGCCACCATGCCAGGTCGGCGGCCCTCTTGGACAGTCGGCGCCACCGGGGGCGCGTCGCCGACCTCCGCGGGGCCGCCGGCGCCGGCTACCGGCGGCGCGGGGCCCGGGCGGCGGCCAGCAGTTCCTCGGCGTGGGCACGGCCCAGCTCCGAGTCCTCCAGGCCGGCCAGCATCCGGGAGAGTTCGCGCACCCGCTCCTCGTCGTTCAGCACCTTGACCCCGCTGCGGGTCACCGTGCCGTCGTGGGTCTTCTCCACCACCAGGTGCCGGTCGGCGAACGCGGCGACCTGCGGGAGGTGGGTGACCACCACGACCTGGGCGGACTCGGCCAGCTTGGCCAGCCGGCGGCCGATCTCCACCGCGGCCTTCCCGCCGACGCCGGCGTCCACCTCGTCGAACAGGTAGGTGGGCACGGGGTCAGCGCCCGCGAAGACCACCTCGACGGCGAGCATCACGCGGGACAGCTCACCGCCGGAGGCGCCCTTGGCGATCGGACGGGGCTGGGCGCCAGGGTGCGGGGCGAGCAGCACCTCGACCTCGTCCACGCCGTGCGGGCCGTACGCGACGGTGCGCCCGTCGACCTCGATCCCGGCCAGGTCGTCGACCTGGCTGATCGAGAAGGTCACCCGGGCGTGCGGCATGGCCAGCTCGGCGAGTTCGGCGGAGACCGCGGCGGCGAACCGTCCGGCCGCGGCGGACCGGGCCCGCGAGACCTCGGCGGCGAGTTCGGCCAGCTCGGCCCGCAGCTCGGTCTCCCGGGCGCCGAGCTCGTCGATCCGGTCGTCGTCGCCGTCGAGCTCGGCGAGCCGTGCCGCGCCGGCCTCGGCCCAGGCGATCACCTCGGCGAGGGAGTTCTCCTCGCCGCCGTACTTGCGCAGCAGCTGGGCCAGCACGGCCCGGCGGTCCTCGACGGCGGCCAGCCGCACCGGGTCGGCGTCCAGGTCGTCGGCGTACCCGGCCAGGTCCCCGGCCACGTCGGCGAGCAGGTAGCCGACCTCGTTGAGGCGGTCGGCCAGGGCGGCAAGGCGCTCGTCGTGGTGGCGCACGGCGTCCAGGGCGCGGCGGGACTGGCCGAGCAGGGTGCCCGCGTCCAGCGCCTCTGGGTCGGCCGGGTCGCCGGCCAGGGCGGCGTGGGCGAGGGTCGCGGCGGAGGACAGCGCGTCGGCGTGGCCGAGCCGCTCGGCCTCGGCCGCCAGCTCCACGTCCTCGCCGGCCACCGGCTCGGCGGCGGCGATCTCGTCCAGGCCGAAGCGCAGCAGATCGGCCTCCTGGGCGCGCTCGCGGGCCCGGGTGGTCAGCTCCTCCAGGGTCGCGGAGACCTCGCGCAGGGTGCGGTAGGTCTCCCGGTAGCGGGCCAGCGGCTCGGCCACCGAGGCGCCCGCGTAACGGTCCAGCGCGCCGCGCTGGCGGGCCGGGCGCAGCAGCCGCTGCTGGTCGGTCTGGCCGTGCACGGCGATCAGGTCCTCGCCGAGCTCGGCGAGCAGGCCGACCGGCACGGACCGGCCGCCGACGTGGGCCCGGGAGCGGCCCTCGGCGGACACGGTCCGGCTGATCAGCAGCGCGCCGTCGTCCAGTTCGGCCCCGGCCTCGATCGCGCGGGCCGCCACCGGGGAGTCGGCGGGCAGTTCCAGCCGGCCCTCCACGACGGCGCGTCCGGTGCCGTTGCGCACCAGGCCCGGGTCGGCGCGCCCGCCGAGCAGCAGGCCCAGGCTGGTCACGACCATGGTCTTGCCGGCGCCGGTCTCACCGGTCACGGCGGTGAAGCCGGGGGCGAGTTCGACCACCGCGTCGTCGATGACCCCAAGATCCCGTATCCGCATCTCGTCCAACACGGAGACGACCTTACGAGGTTCCGCCCCCGGCGCGCGACGAGCGGCAACGGCGCGCGGCAACTCCGTGCCCGGAAGTTCATTCCTTCCGGGCCTCCCCGGCGGGCCCCGGCACGGTGCACCAGGGCAGGAAGAACTGCGCCAACGGGCCGATGGCCAGCGCGTACGCGACGGTGCCGACCCCGGCGGTGCCGCCGAGCAGCAGACCGGCGGTGAGGACCGTCACCTCGATGCCGGTGCGCACGAGTCGCAGCGAGCGGCCGGTGCGCCGGTGGAGGCCTGTCATCAGGCCGTCGCGCGGGCCGGGACCGAGCCGGGCGCCGATGTAGAGGCCGGTGGCCAGGCCGTTGAGGGCGATCGCCGCGGCGGTCAGCGCGATCCGGGCGGGCAGGGCGCCGGGGCCGCCGACGAACCGCAGGGTGAGGTCCATGGCCGCGCCGATCACCAGCACGTTGGCGACGGTGCCCAGGCCCGGGCGCTGGCGCATCGGGATCCACAGCAGCAGGACGAGGGCGCCGCAGATCGTCACCCAGGCGCCGACCGACAACCCGACGGTGCGTTGCAGGCCCTGGTGCAGGACGTCCCAGGGGTCGAGGCCGAGGCCGGCGCGGAGCATCAGCGCCATGCTCACCCCGTACAGGGCGAGGCCGACGAACAGTTGCGGGATCCGGCGGCCCAGGGCGTGGGTGTCGCCGAACACCCGGGCGGCGAGGCCGGGTGTTCCGGTGACGGGCACGGCTCCGGCGGCGGGCGCGGGTCCGGTGGCGGCTGGTCCTGGGGTGGTCGTGGTGGCCACGGCTGCTCCTGCGGTGGTGCTGCACCACCGAAACGCCCGGTGGTGGCGGCCGGCATGGCCGCCCTGCCATGATGGGCAGGCCAAAGCGGCCCACTCCAGGGCCAATTCCGAGCAAGTGGACTGATTCAGCCATGGTCGACTGGCACACCACCGTCACCCCGCCCGCACTGGCGCGACTGCTCACCACCGCCCGGCTCCCCGAGCCCGGCGCCGTTCGCCGCCCCGCCTACCGCACCCTGGCCGGGCAGATCCGGCTGCTGGTCACCGAGGGCCGGCTGCCGGTCGGCGCCAGGCTGCCCGCCGAACGCGAACTGGCCGGCGCCCTCGCGATGAGCCGCACCACCGTCGCCACCGCGTACGAGACCCTGCGAGCCGACGGCTACCTGCGCAGCCGGCGCGGCTCGGGCAGCTGGACCGCACTGCCCGAGGGCTCCCCACCGCCGGGCGAGGCGCTGCACCCCGTCCCGCCGGACGAACAGGGCCGCATCCTGGACCTCGGCGTCGCCGCCCCGCCCGCCGCCCAGCCCTGGGTCGGCCAGGCCGCCGCCCGGGCCGTCGAACAGCTGCCCCACTACGCCGCCGGGCACGGCCACTACCCCACCGGCGTGCCGGTGCTGCGCGAGGCCGTCGCCCGCCGCTTCACCGAACGCGGACTGCCCACCACCCCCGACCAGATCCTGATCACCACCGGCGCCATGGGCGGTCTGCACCTGCTCCAGCGGGCGCTGGTCGGCCGGGGCGACCGGGTCGCCGTCGAGGCGCCCAGCTACGCGAACACCCTCCAGGCGCTGCGGCTCACCGGCGCGCGCCTGGTCCCGGTGCCGCACGCCTGGACGCCGCGGCCCGCCTGGGACCTCGACGAGTGGCAGCGGGTGCTGCGCGGCGCCGCCCCCAAGGTCGCCTACGTGATCCCGGACTTCCACAACCCCACCGGGGCGCTGATCGACGAGGAGCAGCGCCGCCGGCTGCTGGCCGCCGCCCGGGCCGCCGGAAGCATCGTGGTCGCCGACGAGACCACCGCCGAACTCGGCTGGGGCGTACCGCCGTCCACGCCGCTGCCGCGCCCGACGGCGGCACTGGACCGCTCCGCCCAGGTGGTCACCGTCGGCTCCGCGGGCAAGCTGCTCTGGGGCGGCCTGCGGATCGGCTGGGTCCGGGCCGCGCCCGCGCTGGTGCGCCGGCTGGCCACCGAGCGGGTCTACAGCGACGTCGGCACCCCGGTGCTGGACCAGCTGATCGCCGCCGAACTGCTGGGCGAGCCCCTGCCCGACATCCGGGAGCACCAGCTGTCCCGGCTGCGGGCCACCGCCCATGCCTTCGCCACCGCGCTGCCCGAACGGCTGCCCGCGTGGAGCTTCACGATGCCGCCCGGCGGGCTCTCGCTCTGGGTCTCCACCGACGGCCTGTCCGGCGCGGCGCTGGCCCGGGCCGGGGAGCTCGGCGGGGTCCGGATCGCCTCGGGCAGCCGCTTCGGCGCGGACGGCGCCTTCGAGCACCACATCCGCATCCCGCTCACCGTGCCCGCCACGGCCGTCCCCTCCGCCGTCGGACGCCTCGCCGCGCTGGCCGCCCACGCGGCGTCCGGCGGGCGGCTCGAACCGGCCGACGAGGCCCAGCCACTGGCGGTCTGACTGGCCGTCAGTGCGGTCGGCCACCTCACACCGAGGGCCATGGGACCCTTACGGGAAACCGAACCCCCTTGGCGCACGGCCGACTTCGGACACGCGTTCCAGTGGCGGCCGACCGTGCGGCACCAGCTCGGCGGGCCGGTACCAGCCCGCCGAGCTAGCCGTGCTCCGCCCGGCCGCGCCAACCCGTCACCGGCAGCGCGAACTTGGCCACCAACCGGTCGGTGAACGGCGCCCGGTGCAGTCTGGCCAGCCGCACCGGCGTCCGGCCCCGACGCACCTCCACCCGCGCCCCGGCGGGCAGTTCGACCGAACGCCGCCCGTCGCACCACAGCACCCCGTGCGGCGTCTTGGGCTGCACCTCGACCGCCAGCACCGACTCCGGCGACGTCACCAGCGGACGGGCGAACAGCGCGTGCGCGGAGATCGGCACCATCAACAGCGCCTCCACCTCCGGCCACACCACCGGCCCGCCACCGGAGAACGCGTACGCCGTGGAACCGGTCGGCGTCGCGCACACCACGCCGTCACAGCCGAAGTTGGAGACCGGACGGCCGTCCACCTCGGTCACCACCTCCAGCATCCGCTCCCGGGACGCCTTCTCGATCGAGGCCTCGTTCAACGCCCAGTCCTCGTGCACCACATCGCCGTTGGTGCGGACGATGACGTCGATCGTCATCCGCTCCTCGACCTCGTAGTCGGCGTCCACCACCCGCTCGACCACCACCGCCAGGTCGTCCCGCTCGGCCTCGGCGAGGAAACCCACCCGGCCCAGGTTGATCCCGAGCATCGGCAGCCCGTGCGAGCGCGCCAACTCCGCCCCGCGCAGCAGCGTCCCGTCCCCGCCCGCCACCAGGATCAGCTCGCAGCCGTCCGCCGCCCCGGGGCCCTCGGCCACCTTCTCGACGCCTTCCGGCAGATCCAGGTCCACCGCCTCGGCCTCCAGCAGTCTGATCCGGAGCCCCGACTTCAGCAGCCCGTGCACCAGGGCCTCGACGCTGCGCAGCGCCGCCTCCCGGCCGGTGTGCGCGATCAGGAAGACCGTACGTTCTTCACTCATGCCGCTGCCCTCTCCCTAACGCCTGCCGGGTCGCTTTCGGCCCCGGTGCGGCCGCGCCATACAACATGACGCGCCGGACGCCCGCAAGGCACCCTACCGGGGCCCCTCCGCCACGGCCCGGTCCGCGTCCGCGGGGTCCAGCGGCGGAGCGTCCCGGCGCAGCCAGAGGAAGTACTCGACGTTCCCGGACGGCCCCGGCAGGGGGCTCGCGGTGACCGCGCGCACGCCCAGCCCGAGCTCCCACGCCTGCCCGGCGACCCGGCGCACCATCTCGGCGCGCAGCTCCGGACTGCGCACCACACCGCCGCTGCCCAGACGCTCCTTGCCGATCTCGAACTGGGGCTTGACCATCAGCACCAGGTCGGCGTCCTCGGCCGCGCAGGACGCGAGGGCCGGGAGCACCAGGCCCAGCGAGATGAACGACAGGTCGCCCACCACCAGGTCCACCGGGATGCCGCCGATCACGTCCAGGGTCAGCTCGCGCACGTTGGTGCGGTCCATCACCGTGACCCGCTCGTCGCTCTGCAACGACCACGCGAGCTGCCCGTAGCCGACGTCCACCGCCAGCACGTGCGCGGCCCCGGCCCGCAGCAGCACATCGGTGAAGCCGCCGGTGGAGGCGCCCGCGTCCAGCGCCCGGCGGCCCTCGACCACCAGCCCCTGCGGCACGAACGCCGCGAACGCCCCGGCGAGCTTGTGGCCGCCGCGCGAGACGTAGTCCGGGTCGTTCTCGTCCTTGGCCACCACGACCGCCGCCGAGGTCTCCACCTGGGTGGCCGGCTTGGTCGCGGTGGTGCCGCCGACGGTCACCCGCCCGGCCGCGATCAGCTCGGACGCGTGCTCACGCGACCGGGCCAGCTTGCGGCGGACCAGTTCCGCGTCGAGTCGACGTCGTGCCACTGCCACTGGTGTTTCAGCTCCTACGGGTCCTACGGATCATTCCTGGTCGAGCGCGGCCAGTGTGTCGACGAGCCGCTGGTGAACATCTTCGTACACCGCGACCTGCGCCTCCGCCGGCACCCCGTCCAGGGCCGCCAGCCGGGCCAGCCCGGCGTCCACGCCGGGGTGGCCGGTGGGGTCCGGCTCGACGCCCAGGGGCTCCGCCGGCACGGGCGGTGCGGGCGGTGCGGGCGGATCTGCCGGTACGGGCGGCACGACCGGTGCGGGCGGTGCGATCGGCACGGACGGATCAGCCGCCCCGGCGGTCTCCAGTGGCTCACTCGTCTCGGGCATCGGGCTTCTTCGCGCTGGTGGTCTTGCGGACGGTGGTCTTCTTGGTCGCCGTCCGCTTCGCGGCGGTCCGGGGCCCGTCGGCCGCCTCGGACCGGGCCCCGGCCCGCCGGCCCTCGGGCTGGGCGTCCGCCGGCTTGGCGGTCGCCGTCTTCCGAACGGTCGTCGTCTTCTTGGCGGACTTCTTGGCGGACTTCCTGGCCGCCGCCTTCTCGGCGGGCTTCGCGGCGGGCTTCGCGGCCCCGGCCGCCGCCCCCGCGGCGGTCCTCTTGACCGCGCCCTTCGCCGCACTCCTCTTGGCCGTGCTCCTCTTCGCCGCGCTCTTCTTCGCCGCAGGCCTCCCGGCCGACCCGGGCCCGCTCTCGACGGCGGGCTCCTCCGGCCGAACCGGGGCGCCCGCGGACGCCGACGGGACAGGCGCGACCGGCGCGACCGGCGGAACCGGAGGATCGACCTCGACCGGCTCGTCCACCTCCACCCGCTCGGCAACTATCGGCTCCCCCGCCGACCGCTCGTCCTCGAACTCCCAGCCGCGCCCGAACAGGTCACCGGCCCGCGGCGCCGGCACCGGCTCCTCGGCCTCGTCCGGCTCCGCCCCGCGCTTAGCCGCCGGAGCCTCCTCCTCGACCTCACGCAGTTTGGTCTCCAGGTACGCCAGCACCACACCGACCTTGGTCACCTGGTCGCCGACCCGCTCGAAGACCTTCTCCACCTCGCTGCGCGCCACCCCCACCGCCAGGTCCACCCCGGCCCGCCCGGCGGTGACCGCCTCCCCGGCCAGGGTCTGCAAGGTCTCCACCGACGGCGGGAACTCACCGCCCAGCCGGCGTTCGACCTCGGCGACGTCGACCCCGGCCCGCTCCAGGATCGACGCCGCCGTCCCGACGACCCGCTTGCCGACCCCCTCGACCACCCCGGCCGCGGTCTCCACCACTCCCCGAACCGTCCTCGACAGCATCCGGGTGCCTCCCAATCGCCTACGCGCGTCGCTCCGTCGCCCTCAGTACCCGAGCGTTTCCGGGCACCCCACGGACGACGCTACCGCCAAAACCGTCCTGAGGTACCGTGGCCCGCAGTCAGCACCGTAGCGACCGGGGGAGGGAGCCGCCCCGTGGCGAACGCCGAGGAGTGCCGGGAGGCACTGGAGCAGCTCAGCCGGAACATGGCGAAGTCCACCGGCGACGTGCGCAAGGCCGCGGCCCTCGACCGCTCGCTCAGCTGCCGGATCACCGACCTCGACCTGACCTTCACCGGGCAGCTGCGCGACGGCCGGATCCAGGACGTGACGGCCGCCCCCGGCGCTCCCGTCGAGAAGGCGGAGATCCGGCTCACCATGAGCAGCGACGACCTGGTCGCGCTGGTCGACGGCCGGCTCAACTTCGCGTCCGCGTGGGCCGGCGGCCGGGTCAAGCTGGAGGCGGGATTCCGCGACCTGCTGCGGCTGCGCACCCTGCTCTGAGCCGCACACCCTGCTCCGAACCGGGCCGCCGCGGCCCGCCGCCGCATCGGGCCGGGCCGCGAACGGGCCGAGCCGCCTCGGTCGAACCCCGCCGCATCGGGCCGCGTCGGTCGAGCCGCGCGCACCGGGCCGGATCGGCCGACCCGGTGCCGTCGGCGCCCCTCAGAACCCCAGGTCGGCCAGCGCCTTCCGGCCGTCCACCGGCACGCCGCCCGCGTCCAGCACGGCCCACGCCGCCGCGCACAGCGCCCGCAGGCCGTCCCAGCGGTCCCCCGCCCCGGAGAGCCCCAGCACGCCCGCCTCGACCCCGGCGACCCAGCCGCCACACGTGAAGCCGCTGTCCGCGGCCGCCACCGCCGGGTGCGGGACGAGCAGTCCGCGCAGGTCCGCCGCCAGGTACGTCGGCCGGTGCTCGACCGGCGCTGCCAGCAGCAGCTCCGGAGTCGTCACCCCGGTGAACACCAGCAGGCTGTCCACCCCGCCGTTGAACGCGCCCTCGATGTCCGTGTCCAGCCGGTCCCCGACCACGAGCGGCCGCTCCGCGCCGGTGCGCAGCACGGTCTCCCGGTGCATCGGCGGCAGCGGCTTGCCCGCGACCTCCGGCTCCACCCCGGTCGCCTCCCGCACCGCCGCCACCAGGGTGCCGTTGCCGGGCGCGATGCCGCGGGCCCTCGGCACCGTCAGGTCCAGGTTGGACGCCACCCACGGCAGACCGCTCTGGACCGCGTACGAGGCCTCCGCCAGGTCCGTCCACCCCACCGAGGGGTCGAAGCCCTGGACCACCGCGAGCGGCCCGTCCGCCAGCGAGCGGACCGGCACCAGCCCCAGCTCGGCCAGGGCCTCCTCCAGCCCGAGGCCGCCCACGACCAGCACCTTCGATCCGGCCGGCACCTTCTCCGCGACCAGCCGCGCGGCGGCCTGGGCCGAATTGATCACGTCGCCCGGCTCGGCCGGGACGCCCAGCTCGGTCAGGTGCTCGGCCACCACGCGCGGCGGTCGGGAGGCGTTGTTGGTCACGTACGCGAGCCGCATCCCGGCCGTCCGGGCCGCGTCCAGCGCCTCCACCGCGTGCTCGATCGCGTGCGCGCCCGCGTAGACCACGCCGTCCAGATCCAGCAGCGCCGTGTCGTACGCGTCGGTCAGTGGACGCTCGCTGCCGCCGGGGGCGGTCCGTCGCACGGGGGTGCCCGTCTGGGTCATGGCTGCGCTACCTCATTCACTGCGTCGTCGTTCACTGCGTCGTCGTTCACGGCGTCGTCTTCGTTCGCCGCATCGTCGTTGCCCTGCACCTTCGTGTCGCCGCACCTCGTCCGTGACCCACCGCGTCGTGCGTCCCTGCGTCCACCACCGGCCGGGCGACGCCGTCCGTCCGGCACCGTCCCGGTCAGGCGCCGTCGTCGGCCCCGCTGCCGCCACCGGCTCCGGGCCCGTCCGGCGAGCCAGCGGACCGGTCCTCGGCACCCGCCGGAGGTGCCAGGTAACCGGGGGCTCCCGGCAGCAGCGGCCCGTACGCCCCGGCGCGGGCCGCCAGGGTCGCCCGGGTCTGCCGCAGCGCCTGCCGGTAGTGGTCGGCCTCCGGCCGCATCGCCACGGCCAGCGCCAGGTGCTCGGCGGAGGTCTCGAAGTCGCCCAGCCGGGCGGCCGCGACCCCCCACCCGAACTGAGCGTAGTCGTCCGCCGGGTCCGCCAGCGCCACGGCCCGGAAGTTCTCCAGCGCCGCCGCGTACGAGCCCGCGTCGAACTGGGCCCGCGCCAGCGCCTCCCGGATGCTGCGCGAGTGCGGCTCGGCCGCCGCCGCCCGGGCCAGCAGTTGCTCGGCGGCCCCAGGGTGCCCCTGTGCCAGCAGCCGCGCTCCGCGGCGGAACCAGTCGTACACGTCGCCGACGGGCTCCCCGGAACGGCTCTGCCGCGGCACCCCGCCCTCCGCCGGATCCGCTGCCGGGCCGTCGCCCGCGGCGCCGCCGTCCACCCGTTCCTGCCCGTCGTCCATGCCGTACCTCGCCCTCGGTCGTACACCCGCGCCCGCCGCTCGGCACGGACGTTCCGATCTCTCAACAACGCGTACCCGGTTACGATGCCCAGAATGAGCACACCCAGTGCAGAAGACGGAGTCGAGACTCCCGAGGGCGGCCCCGGCGATCCCGGGCACGTCGCCACCGCCGGCCTGTCCTTGTCCCCGTTCCGCGGCCTGCGCTACGTCCCCGACCGGGTCGGCGCCCTCGCCTCGGTGATGTCCCCGCCGTACGACGTCGTCGACCCCGGCCGCCGGCTCGACCTGGAGACTGCCGACCCGCACAACGTGGTCCGGCTGATCCTGCCCAGGCCCGAACCCGAGGACGCCGGCGACCGCCCCGACCGGGACACCCGCTATCGGCACGCCGCCCGGTTGCTGGCCGCCTGGCAGCGCGAGGGCGTCCTCGCCGCCGACCCCGAGCCTGCGCTCTACGTCTACGAGCAGCGGGTGCCGGCCACCGCAGACTCCCCCGAAGTCCTCCAGCGCGGCCTGATCGGCGCCCTCGCGGTGAGCGGGCGCGAGGGTGGCGTGGTCCTCCCCCACGAGGACGTGATGCCACGGCCGGTCGCCGACCGGGTCGGCCTGATGCGCACCACCCGGGCCAACCTGGAGCCCCTGCTGCTCACCTACCGGGGCGCCGGCGGCGCCTCCGCCGTGATCGAGCGGACGGTCGAGGGCCGGCCCCTGCTTTCCACGGCCACCAGCGACGGCACCCACCACCGTCTGTGGGCGGTCACCGACCCGGCCGAGATCGCCGAGATCGGCCGCGACCTCGCCACCTGCCGTGCCCTGATCGCCGACGGCCACCACCGCTGGGAGATGTACCTGCGCCTCCAGCGCGAGCACCGCCACCTGCCGCGCAGCCCGTGGGACCGCGGCATGGTGCTCCTGGTGGACACCGCCCGCTACCCGCTGCGGGTCCGCGCCATCCACCGCGTGCTGTACCGGCTCCCGGTGGCCCGGGCGCTGGAACGGCTCGGCGACCAGTGGAAGGTCAAGGAGGTCCCCGGCCCGTTGCCCGCCGCGCTCCAGGCGCTCGCCGAACAGAAGCGGCACGGCGGCAACGGCTTCGTGCTGACCGGCGGCGACGGCGTCTACTGGCTGCTCGGCGAACCCGAGGAGTCCCTGCTCGACGCCACCGTGCCGCACGGCCGACCCGAGGAATGGCGCCACCTGGACGCCACCGTCCTGCACGCCACCCTGCTGGACCACACCTGGCACGTCCCGGACGGCCCGGA
Source organism: Kitasatospora sp. NPDC034533 (assembly GCF_055575155.1). NCBI lineage: Bacteria > Bacillati > Actinomycetota > Actinomycetes > Kitasatosporales > Streptomycetaceae > Kitasatospora > Kitasatospora sp. NPDC034533. The sequence continues at coordinate 3,183 of NZ_JBVITE010000102.1, read as the reverse complement.
CGACATCGGCTACCTGCACACCGCCGTGGCCGCCGAGCAGGAGGCCGCGCGCACCGGCGGCACCGCCGTCCTGCTCCACCCGGTCCGGGAGTCCGTGGTGCGACGGCTCGCCGAACAGGGCGTCACCATGCCGCGCAAGTCCACCTCCTTCGGGCCGAAGCCGGCCACCGGGCTGGTGCTGCGCAACCTCGCGCTGGGCTGACGCGGCCCGCGGGCCCGGACGCCGTGAGGCCCTGCCGTTCCCGGATCTCCCGGGGAACGACAGGGCCTCACGGCGTTGCCTGGGGGCTGCCTCAGCTCTTGTCCGCGTCGCTCTCGGCGTCGGTGGCCTTGGCCTCGGCGGCCTCCGCCTTGGTGCCCTCAGCCTTGGTGCCCTCGGCCTTGGCGTCCTGGAACTTGGCGTCCTGGGCGCGCTCGGGGACCACGCCGTCGAACTCCTCGTCGATCTCCAGGTCGTCCTCGTCGTAGTACTCCTCGACGTCCTCCTCGTCCTCGAAGATCACCCGGTCGTCGGCGTTGTCGCCGCCACCGCGCTTCTTCGCCGACGCGTCGGCCGACTCGGTCTCGTCCTCGGTCAGCTCCGGGTCGAGCGCGTCGGTGAACTCCACGCCGTCGATCTCGGCCAGCCGCTCGGAGGCGTTGGTGGTGCCGTCGGTGTCCGCCTCGGCCGCCTTGGCGAACCAGTCACGGGCCTCGTCGGCCCGGCCGGCCGCGATCAGGGCCTCGGCGTAGGCGTACCGCAGGCGCGCGGTCCACGGGTGCACGGCGCTGGAAGCGAGCTCCGGGCTCTGCAGCGTCACCACGGCCGCGTCGTACTGCTCCATGTCGGTGCGGGCACCGGCCGCCACCAGGCGCATCTCGACCTGGCCGGCCTTGTCCAGCTGCTTCACCTCGGGCTCACCGGCCATGGCCAGCGCCCGCTCCGGACGGCCGAGGCCGCGCTCGCAGTCGGCCATCACGGGCCACAGGTCCGCCCGGCCGGTCATCCGGCGGGCGGCGCGGAACTCGGTCAGCGCCTCGGAGTAGCGCTGCGTCATGTACGAGGCGAAGCCGGCCGCCTCACGCACGGCCGCCACGCGGGAGGCCAGACGGAGCGCGACGCGCGAGTACTGGTAGGCCTCCTCCGGCTCGCTGTCGAGCAGGCGAGCCACCATCACCAGGTTGCGGGCGACGTCGTCCGCGAGGGTCTTGGGCAGGCTCTTGAGCTCCTGACGCACGTCCGCGTCCAGCTCGAAGCCGGTGACGTCCTCCGGGATCGGCAGGCGCTTGACGGGCTCGTAGTTGCCCCGGCGGTCGTCGTAGTCACGGCGGCCACGGTCGTCTCGGCGGTCGTCCCAACGGTCACCACCGCGGTAGCCGCCGCCCTGGCGGTCGTCACGGCGGAAGCCGCCACGGTCGCCGCCGCGGTCGTCACGGCGGAACCCGCCACGGTCGCCGCCGCGGTCGTCACGGCGGAACCCGCCACGGTCGCCGCCGCGGTCGTTCCGGTCGCCGCGTTCGCGGTTGAAGCCGCCGGAGGGGCGGTCGTCGCGGCGGAAACCACCGCGGTCGCCACCGCGGTCGTCGCGGTCACGGCCGTAGCCGCCCGACGGGCGGTCGTCACGACGCGGACGGTCATCGCGGTCATCCCGACGGAAACCACCGGAGGGACGGTCATCGCGACGGAAACCACCGCCGGCCGGCCGGTCGTCACGACGGAAGCCGCCACGGTCGTCGCGGTCGCGGTTGAAGCCACCGGAGGGACGGTCGTCACGGCGGTAACCGCCGGAGGGACGGTCGTCACGGCGGAAACCACCGCGGTCGTCGCGGTCACGGCCGTAGCCGCCCGACGGGCGGTCGTCACGACGCGGACGGTCATCGCGGTCATCCCGACGGAAACCACCGGAG
>NZ_JBVITE010000102.1:0-1198 GCF_055575155.1 Kitasatospora sp. NPDC034533 | reverse complement strand
AGGGACGGTCATCGCGACGGAAACCACCGCCGGCCGGCCGGTCGTCACGACGGAAGCCGCCACGGTCGCCACCCCGGTCGTCACGGTCACGGCCGTACCCGCCCGACGGACGGTCGTCACGGCGGAACCCGCCGGAGGGGCGGTCGTCGCGACGGAAACCACCGCGGTCGCCACCGCGGTCGTCACGGTCACGGCCGTAGCCACCCGACGGACGGTCGTCACGACGCGGACGGTCGTCACGGCGGAACCCGCCGGAGGGGCGGTCGTCGCGACGGAACCCGCCACGGTCGCCACCGCGGTCGTCACGGTCACGGCCGTAGCCACCCGACGGACGGTCGTCACGGCGGAAACCACCGCCGGCCGGGCGGTCGTCACGACGGAAGCCGCCACGGTCGCCACCCCGGTCGTCACGGTCACGGCCGTAGCCACCCGACGGGCGGTCGTCACGACGCGGACGGTCGTCACGGTCATCCCGACGGAAACCACCGGAGGGACGGTCATCGCGACGGAAACCACCGCGATCGTCACGACGGTCGTCGCGACGGGAGCCGCCACGGTCGTTGGACCAACCCCCACGGGACCGGGGCTCGTAGCCTCGGCCGTCGTCCGATCGGCGCTCGGGACGGTCCTGGGGCTGGTTCGACATCGTGGTGACTCCTTCTGCTGCTTCAGCTACACCGTGGACCGAGCGTGCATCTCCGCTGCCGCCCCACGGTTTCGACGCCGGCCTGCTGGCCCGCGTACCTTCTCCATTGTCCGGCATGCCCGGACCCTCCGCGTCTGGGCGGAAGTCCCGGATATGCCGGCCTTCTCTCACGTTCGCAAAACACAAAAAGGCCGCGGCCCCAGCGAGTCGCTGGGGCCGCGGCCTTGAGAAATTGTTCGGCGGCGTCCTACTCTCCCACAGGGTCCCCCCTGCAGTACCATCGGCGCTGTGAGGCTTAGCTTCCGGGTTCGGAATGTAACCGGGCGTTTCCCTCACGCTATGACCACCGAAACCCTATCGGGTATTCAGCGAAACACACTTTTCAGTTGATAAGTGTTTCCTTGTTCGCCGGTGATAACTGTTCGTTACCCGGGAACCACACAGTGGACGCGAGCGTCTGAGGACAAGCCCTCGGCCTATTAGTACCGGTCAACTCCACCCCTCACAGGGCTTCCATATCCGGCCTATCAACCCAGTCGTCTACTGGGAGCC
>NZ_JBVITE010000101.1:7130-16186 GCF_055575155.1 Kitasatospora sp. NPDC034533 | reverse complement strand
CCCCCCCCCCCCCCCCCCCCCCCCCCCCCCCCCCCCCCCCCCCCCCCCCCCCCCCCCCCTCCCCCCCCCCCCCCCCCCCCCCCCCCCCCCCCCCCACCCCTGGGCGGTTACCCGCCGTCCGTGACGGGGCGGTGACGCCGGGGCCAAGGGAGCCCCAACCGCGAGTCGCGAAGGCGCAACGGCTCCCCGGGCCCGGACGCGTCCGGGCCCGGGCTGAGGCATGATCTCGACATGGCCATCGTCGCGGGGATAGACAGTTCGACCAGCCGCACCCGGATCGTCGCGTGTGACGCCGACACCGGTGCCGTCCTGCGCTCCGGCAAGGCGCCGCACCCCGTCCCCGAGGACCAGGACCTGCGCCCCGGCGAGACCGACCCCCAGGTCTGGCTGCACTCGCTCGGCGACGCCGCCACCGGCGGCCTGCTGGAGGGCGTCCGGGCGATCGGGGTCAGCGCCCAGCAGCACGGGATGATCGGCCTGGACGCGGGCGGGGTGCTGGTGCGCCCGGCGATCCTGTGGAACGACCCGCGCTCCAGCGGCGCCGCCGCCAAGCTGCTCGACGCCCTCGGCGGCCCGGCCTCCTGGACGGCGGCGATCGGCTCGGTGCCCGCCCCCACGTACACCATCGCCAAGCTGCGCTGGCTGGCCGAGTTCGAGCCGGCCAACGCCCGCCGGGTCGCCGAGGTGCTGCTACCGCACGACTGGCTGGTCTGGCAGCTGCTCGGCCACCCCAGGCGCCGCACCACCGACCGCGGCGACGCCTCCGGCACCGGCTACTGGTCGCCGATCACCGGCGAGTACCGGCAGGACCTGGTGGAGCTGGCGCTCGGCCACGAACTCCGGCTGCCCGACGTGCTGCCCCCGGCCGAGCCCGCCGGGCACACCCCCGAGGGCCTGCTGATCTCGGCCGGCACCGGGGACAACATGGCCGCCGCGCTGGGCCTGGGCCTCGGCCCGGGCGACGCGGTGGTCTCGCTCGGCAGCGCCGGGACGATCTTCGCCGTGCACGGGGAGGCCGTGGTGGACGCCTCCGGCCTGGTCTCCTCCTTCGCCGACGCCAGCGGCCGCCACCTGCCGATGGTCGCCACCCTCAACGCCGCCCAGGTGCTGCGCTCCACCGCCGCTCTGCTCGGCCGGGACCTGGAGGGCCTCAGCGACCTCGCCCTCCACTCCACCCCCGGCGCCTACGGCCTGGTGCTGCTGCCGTACCTGGACGGCGAGCGCACCCCCGCGCTGCCGCACGCGGCCGGCACCCTGACCGGCCTGCGGGCCGAGGCGATGACCCCTCAGCACCTGGCCCGGGCCGCCGTCGAGGGCATGCTGTGCAACATCGCCGACGCCCTCGACGTGCTGCGCGCCCAGGGCGTCGAGGTGAAGCGGGTGTTCCTCCTCGGCGCGGCCGGCCGGCTGCCGGCCGTGCGGCACGTCGCCCCGATGCTGTTCGGCGTCCCGGTCGTGGTGCCGCCGCCGGGCGCGCACGCCGCGCGCGGGGCCGCCCGGCAGGCCGCCTGGGCGCTGGCGGGCACCCCGGAGCCGCCGGAGTGGGAGCTGCCGGACGCCGAGACCGTCGAGCCCGACGGGGAGGAGGACCTCGCGATCGGCTCGGCGGTCCGCCGGCAGTACCGGGCCGCCCGTGACCAGATCCACCCGGAGACGGCCGGCTGACGGTCCGACGGCGGCCGGTGAAGATGCGTCACCCGGCGCCTGGTGGCAGCGTGGGACGGGACACGGCCACCGACGCGAAGGACGGCAGGACGCCATGGCGCTGCACAAGGGGGCCGGCGACGACCGCCGGCTGAGCCTCGGCCCGTACCCGACCACCGCCGACCCGCTGGGCGCGATGGAGCTCGCCCCGCCGCTGCACCGGCTCGGCGAGGCCCCGGTCGCGGCCGACACCGCGTACCAGCTGATCCACGACGAGCTGATGCTGGACGGCAACGCGCGGCTCAACCTGGCGACCTTCGTCACCACCTCGATGGAGGCCCAGGCCACCCGGCTGATGACCGAGTGCCTCGACAAGAACATGATCGACAAGGACGAGTACCCGCAGACCGCCGAGCTGGAGCGGCGCTGCGTGGCGATCCTCGCCGACCTCTGGCACGCCCCCGACCCGGACGCCGCGATCGGCTGCTCCACCACCGGCTCCAGCGAGGCCTGCATGCTGGCCGGCATGGCGCTCAAGCGCCGCTGGACGCGGGCCAACGCCGAGCGCTACGCCGGCGGGGCCCGGCCCAACCTGGTGATGGGCGTCAACGTGCAGGTGTGCTGGGAGAAGTTCTGCAACTTCTGGGAGGTCGAGGCCCGCACCGCGCCGATGGAGGGCGACCGCTTCCACCTGGACGCCGACCGGGCGGTGGCGCTGTGCGACGAGAACACCATCGGTGTGGTCGGGGTGCTCGGCTCCACCTTCGACGGCTCGTACGAGCCGATCCAGGAGATCTGCGCGGCCCTGGACGCCCTCCAGGAGCGCACCGGCATCGACGTGCCGGTGCACGTGGACGGCGCCTCCGGCGGCATGGTGGCGCCCTTCCTGGACCCGGAGCTGGTCTGGGACTTCCGGCTGCCCCGGGTGGCCTCGATCAACACCTCCGGGCACAAGTACGGCCTGGTCTACCCCGGCGTGGGCTGGGCGCTGTGGCGCGACAAGGAGGCGCTGCCGGAGGAGCTGGTCTTCCGGGTCAACTACCTGGGCGGCGAGATGCCGACCTTCGCGCTCAACTTCTCCCGGCCCGGCGCGGAGGTGGTGGCCCAGTACTTCGTCTTCCTGCGGCTGGGCCGGGAGGGGTTCCGGGCCGTCCAGGGGGCCTGCCGCGAGGTCGCCGGCTACCTGGCCGAGCGGATCGGGAAGCTGGAGGACTTCCGGCTGCTGACCCGGGGCGACCAGCTCCCGGTGTTCGCCTTCACCACCGAGGAGGGCCTGCCCTACGACGTGTTCGACGTCTCCCGGCGACTGCGCGAGCGCGGCTGGCAGGTGCCGGCGTACACCTTCCCGGCGAACCGGGAGGACCTGTCGGTGCTCCGGGTGGTCTGCCGCAACGGCTTCTCCCGGGACCTCGCGGACCTGCTGCTGGCCGACCTCGGCCGGCTGCTGCCGGAGCTGCGGCGCCAGCCCGTCCCGCTCAAGGAGCTCGGGGTGCCGGCCCGGTCGGGCTTCCACCACTGAGCCCGCCGCGGCCTGCCGCGCCCACGCCCGCCGACCCGCCGGCCCGCCGGCTCCGGGCGGCTCCGAGAGCCCCTCCTGATCCCGCCCCTCAGTCCAGGTAGCCGCGCAGTTGCTCGGCGTAGGCGTGGTCGCGGAGCTTGAGCAGGGTCTTCGACTCGATCTGACGGATCCGCTCCCGCGTCACCCCGAACAGCGCGCCGATCTCCTCCAGGGTGCGCGGACGGCCGTCGTCCAGCCCGTAGCGGAGCTGGACGACCTGGCGCTCCCGCTCCCCCAGGGTGGCCAGGACGGCGTCCAGGTGCCGGCGCAGCAGCAGGAAGGCCGCGGACTCGGCGGGCGAGGCGGCGTCGGCGTCCTCGATCAGGTCCCCGAGCGCGACGTCCTCCTCCTCACCGACCGGGGTGTGCAGCGAGACCGGCTCCTGGGCCAGCCGGAGCAGCTCGCGCACCCGCTCCTCGGTCAGCTCCAGCACCGCGGCGATCTCGGCCGCCGTGGGCTCCAGGCCGCGCTCCTGGAGCAGCCCGCGCTGCGCCCGGACCACCCGGTTGATCAGCTCGACCACGTGCACCGGCACCCGGATCGTCCGGGCCTGGTCGGCCAGCGCCCGGCTCATCGCCTGCCGGATCCACCAGGTCGCGTACGTGGAGAACTTGAAACCCCGGGCGTAGTCGAACTTCTCCACCGCCCGGATCAGGCCCAGGTTGCCCTCCTGGATCAGGTCCAGCAGGGTCAGCCCGCGGCCCACGTAGCGCTTGGCCACGGAGACCACCAGGCGCAGGTTCGCCTCGATCAGCCGGCGCTTGGCGATCCGGCCCCGCACCACCAGGGTGTCCAGCTCGCCGGCCAGCGGGTCGGGCGGCGGCGGGTCGAGGTTGAGCCGCTCCTCGGCGAAGACGCCGGCCTCCACCCGGCGGGCCAGCTCGACCTCCTCCTCGGCGGTGAGCAGGCTGATCCGGCCGATCTCGCGCAGGTACTGGCGCAGCAGGTCACCGGCGGGGCCGGTGTCCTCGGCGGGTGCCCGGCGCCGCCCGTCCGGCTCCTCGGCCCCGGCGCCGCCGTCGGGCTCGACGTCGCCCTCGGCCCCGGCGTCGCCGTCGGGCTCGGGCTTCGCGCCGTCGGGCTCGACGTCGCCGTCGGGCTCGGGCTCCGGGCTGTCGGGGTGGCCCTCCGGCAGGCCCTGGGCGGGGACCCTGGCACCGTCCGGGGGCGGCGCCCCGGCCCGGCCGTGATGGGTGTCCTGCTCCTCGGCCCTCCGCCGGCCGCCCGGTCCGGCGGGATCCGCTCGGGTGCTGGTGGTGGTCGCTGCGACGAGGCCTTGCTCCACGGGCATCCCCTCGGGGCGGGCGCGACTCTGGCGGACCCGCGCTGGACGGAGGTGGGCGCCCTCCAGTGTGCGGTACGCCACGCTCCGTGGCCGAGACTCGTGCGCCGACTTTCTGCCGGAGAAGGGAGCGCGGCGGGTGCCGCGGCGCGCGCTACAGCGCCGCCGCGCCCCGGCTGCGCAGCTGCTGCCCGTACTGCTGGAGCTGCCACAGCTCGGTCTGCACGGCGTGCAGCTGCTCGGCGTCGGCCCGGGGCCCGAGGCGCTGGAGGTGGCCGCGGACCTCGGTGATCCGCCGGTCCACCGCCAGCAGCCGCAGCTTGACCAGGAACTCCCCCGCGTAGACGGCGTCCGCCTTGCGGCGCGAGCGCACCGGCTCGACGGTCAGCTCGGTGACCAGCGAACGCACCCGGTCGTCCGGGGCCGCCTCGCGCACCGCGCCGGTGAAGTCGGGCAAGGTCGCCCCGTACGCGGCGCCGCCGGCCTTGGCGATGGCCTGCCGGACGGCGGTGTACGGCGGGGTCGGGAACTCGTCCTCGCCGTAGTGGTCGAAGGCCGGGCTGACCAGCTCCGGGTGCTGGAGCGCCAGCTTGAGCAGCTCGCGCTCGACGAACTGGGCCGGGTCGCGCGGGTCGAGCCGGAAGGAGGGCTGCGCGGGGCGCTGCGGCTGAAGCGGCTCGGGGCGGCGCTGGGCGGCCGCGCCGCGCGGGTTCTGCTGGCGTTCGCGGTCCCACCGGGCCAGCTGGGAGATCCGGCGGACGACGAACTGCTCGTCCAGGATGCCGAGCATCCCGGCCAGCCGGACGGCGTACTCGTGCTGGATCGAGCGGTCCTTGATCTTGGCGACGATCGGGGCCGCCTCCTCCAGCGCCGCCGAGCGCCCCTCCGGGGTGTCCACCCGGTGCCGGGCCACCGCCGAGGTCAGCGCGAACTCGAACAGCGGGACCGGGTTGTCGATCAGCTGCCTGACCGCCTCGTCGCCCTGGGCCAGCCGCAGCTCGCACGGGTCCATGCCGCCCGGGCTGATCGCGATGGAGGTCTTGGCGGCGAACTTCTGGTCGTCCTCGAAGGCGCGCAGGGCGGCCTTCTGGCCGGCCGCGTCGCCGTCGAAGGTGAAGACGGTCTCGCCCCGGTACTGGGAGGTGTCCATCAGCAGCCGGCGGATGATCTTGATGTGGTCCTCGGCGAAGGCGGTGCCGCAGGTGGCCACCGCGGAGGTGACGCCGGCCAGGTGGCAGGCCATCACGTCGGTGTAGCCCTCGACCACCACGGCGCGCCCCGACTTGGCGATCTCCTTCTTCGCCAGGTCGATGCCGTACAGCACGTGGGACTTCTTGTAGATCGGCGTCTCGGGGGTGTTCAGGTACTTCGGCCCGTTGTCGTCCTCGCGCAGCCGGCGGGCGCCGAAGCCGACCACCTCGCCCGCGATGTCCCGGATCGGCCAGACCAGCCGGCCCCGGAAGCGGTCGATCAGGCCGCCGCGCTGGCCCTGCGAGGCCAGGCCGCCCTGGAGGATCTCCTTGTCGGTGAAGCCCTTGCCGCGCAGGTAGCGGACCAGGTGCTCCCACCCCGCGGGGGCGTAGCCGACGCCGAAGGCCTTCGCGGCCTCCTCGTCGAAGCCGCGCTCGGCCAGGAAGCGGCGGCCGATCTCCGCCTCCGGCGAGGCCAGCTGCTCCTGGTAGTAGGCGGCCGCCACCTTGTGCGCCTCGACCAGCCGGGTGCGCTCGCCCTGCTGGTGACGGGGGCTGTAGCCGCCCTCCTCGTAGCGCAGGGTGATGCCGGCCTGGGCGGCCATCCGCTCGACGGCCTCGGCGAAGGTGAAGTGCTCGATCTTCATCAGGAAGGCGATCGTGTCGCCGTTCTCCTGGCAGCCGAAGCAGTGGAAGACGCCCTTGGCGGGGTTCACGTAGAAGGAGGCGGACTTCTCGTCGTGGAAGGGACAGACGCCCTTGTACTCGCCGCCGCCACCGTTGGTCAGCTGTACGTAGTCGCCGACCACCGCGTCGATCGGCAGTGCGCTGCGCACCGCCTGCACGTCTTCGTCCCTGATCCGCCCGGCCACCCCGGAAGTCTACTGGGGCGGCCGGGGTTTCCGGCCGGGCCGGGGGCGGGGCCCGGTGGGCCGCGGGCGCCCGGAGGCGGGCCCCGCGCTCACGCCCAGGCGGCGCCGACCAGTCTGGCGTGCAGGGCCAGGGCCGAGGCGTCCGTCAGGGTGGCGATCTGGTCGACGACCGTGCGCAGGGCGGCGCGGTCGTCCTCGGCCTCCCGGTACATCGCGGCGAACACCGGGTCCAGCCCCTCGGGGGCGCGCTGGGTGAGCACGTACGCCAGCTCGGCGATCACGATCCGCTGGCGGGCCCGCAGCTGGGCCTGCTCGTCGCGCTGCATCACGTAGCGGACGGCGACCGCCTTGAGCACCGCGCACTCCAGCCGGACCTCCCTCGGCACCACCAGCTCGGCGGCGTAACGGGTGAGCCGGCCGGGGCCGTAGCGGGCGCGGGTGGCCTGCTCGGCGGCCAGGCAGAAGCGGCCGATCAGCTGGCTGGTGAGGTCCTTGAGCCCGGCCCGGGCGCGGGCGGTGCCGTCGTAGGAGCGCGGCCACCACTCCTGGGCGAGCAGCCGGTCCAGGGCTTCGGACAGCTCCTGCGGCTCGGCGTCCCGGGCGTAGCGCCCGGCGACCTCGAAGAGTTCGGCGCGCTCGCTCGGGGCGCGCAGGGCGGCCGGGTCGATGTGGCCGGCCTGGAGGCCGTCCTCGACGTCGTGGGTGGAGTACGCCACGTCGTCGGACCAGTCCATCACGGTGGCCTCGAAGCACTTGCGCCCGGCGGGGGAACCCGCCCGCAGCCAGCGGAAGACCGGGAGGTCGTCGGCGTAGACGCCGTACTTGGGCGAGGCCGGGTCGGTGGGGTGGTCGCCCTTGGTCCACGGGTACTTGGTGGCGGCGTCGAGGGCCGCCCGGCTCAGGTTGAGGCCGACGCTGCGCCCCGGCCAGGGGGCGAGCCGGGCGGCCGGCCGCTCCTCGCGGGGCGCGAAGCGCTTGGGTTCGAGCCGGGTCAGGATGCGCAGCGACTGGGCGTTGCCCTCGAAGCCGCCGCACTCCGCGGCGGCGTGGTCGAGGGCCTCCTCGCCGGTGTGGCCGAACGGCGGGTGGCCGATGTCGTGGGCCAGGCAGGCCGTCTCCACCAGGTCCGGGTCGCAGCCCAGGGCTGCCCCCAACTCCCGCCCGACCTGGGCGCATTCCAGGGAGTGGGTGAGCCGGGTGCGCGGGAAGTCGCTGCGCATCGGGGCGACCACCTGGGTGGTGCCGGCCAGTCGGCGCAGTGCGGCCGAGTGCAGCACCCGGGCGCGGTCGCGCTGGAAGGCGGTGCGGCCGGGGCGCTTGTCGGGTTCGGGGACCCAGCGGGCCTCGGCGGCGTGGTCGTACGGGATCGGGGCGGCGAGGCGGTGCGTGGTGTCATCCATATGCACCTCACCGTACGCCGCGCCCCCGACACGCGGGATGTGCGGCGCGCGACGGCGCGGGGGCCGGGGCGTGAACGGCGCGTGGCGCGCGGGCGCCCGCCCCGGCGGGTCGGCCGGGACGGGCGGCCCCGGCCCGGACTCAGCCCCTGATCGCCTTCAGGACCACCTCGGCGGCCGCCTCCTGCCCCTGGGCGTTGGGGTGGATCGGCGCCATCCCCCGGCGCGGGAGCGGCGGCTCGACCCAGCGCCTGTCCTCCCCCGCGCACATGTCGTGCCCGGCCGAGGGCCCGGCGAGGTCCACGAACACCGCGCCGGCCGCCTCCGCGCGCTGCTTGAGCATGCCGTTGAGCTGCTGCTCCTTCTCCACCAGGAAGGCCAGGTCGGAGGGGGCCACGGCGTTGCCGAGCACCGGAAGGCAGCTCGCCGGGTCGGCCGGGAGCAGCCCCGGGTACCCGACCACGTAGACCTTGGCCTCCGGGGAGCGCTTCCGGACGTCCTGGAGCACCCGGCCGAGCCGGTCCCCGGCCGCGTCCACCTTGCGCTTGACCTCGTCGGTGCCGTCGCCGGCGGCGTAGTGGTCGCGGCAGGGCGAGGTACCGGACCGGTTGCCGCGGTCGGTGATCACGCCCTTGACGAGGTTCACCAGGTTCTCCTTGGCGCACTCCGTCACGACCTCCATGAAGCCGGCGTCGTTGCCGCCGATCCCCAGGGTGACCAGCCGGGTGTCCGCCGTCAGCGCGTCCAGCTGGGCCGGGTTGGCGCCGTCGGCGACCTTCTGCGGAGCGGTCAGGTCCCCGGTGCGGGCGCTGCTGCAACTGACGTCGGTGAACTGCCCGGGGGCCAGCGAGAGCGCCTTCGCCACCAGCGAGGGGTAGTTGGCCCCGGAGCGGTAGCAGGCGCCCGGCGCGCCGATCTGCGGCGGGATGTTCATCCCGGCGGTGTACGAGTCGCCGAGCGCGACGTACGGGCCGGTGGGCGGCGGGGCCGGGGTCGGCGTGGCGGGGGGGGGGTTCTGGGCGCTGGCGGGGGAAACGCCCCCCAAAACAACCTCCCCCCCAAGCCACCCCCCCCCCCCCCCCCCTTAACCACACAACCACTAAACGGGAAGGG
>NZ_JBVITE010000101.1:0-7123 GCF_055575155.1 Kitasatospora sp. NPDC034533 | reverse complement strand
AGTGGGGGGGGGGGGGAGGGGGGGGGGGGGGGGGGGGGGGGGGGGGGGGGGGGGGGGGTGGGGGGGGTGCTCCCCCCCCCCCCCCCCCCCCCCCCCCGAAGCCGCTCCCCCCGGCGGCCGATCCGCCTCCGCCGCCGCTGCAACCGGCCAGCAGCAGCGCGGCCAGTGCGGCGGTCACGGCGAGCGTCGGGCGTGCGGTCGTCGGCATGGTCTTCCCCCGGGGATGCGAGTCATGGTCGGCTCCTGACGGCGGCCCGTCCCCCGGGCACCTCAGGGACCAACGAACGTCCGGGGCCCGATGACTCCCGAGCGAATCCCGAGCGATTCCGCACCGACTCCCGGCCGACTCCCGACCCGGCTCCCGACCCGGCGACGGCGCCTCCGGACCGGCCGGGGGCCGCGCCGCTCGCCCGCTCCTTCGCTCCCCCGCTACTCGGCGTCGCGCTCGTGCTCGGCCAGGAACTGCTCGAAGCGCCGCCCCAGTTCCTCGGCCGAGGGCAGGTCCACCGGCTCGGCCAGCAGGCTCTCCCGGCCCTCCGCGCCCGCCACCGCGTCGTACTGGCCCTCCATGCCGCGGATCGCCGAACGCAACTCGCCGTCCCCCTGGGCCAGCTGCGCCTCGATGTCGGCGTACACCTCGGGCACCCGCTCGCGCAGCCCGGTGCCGGGCAGCACCAGCCCGGTGGCGGACTGCGTCGCCTCCAGGACCAGCACGGCCGCGGCCGGGTAGGCGGAGCGGGCCACGTAATGCGGGACGTGCACGGCGAAGCCGAGGACGTCGTGCCCGGCCTCGGCCAGGCGGTACTCCACCAGCGCCTGGGCGCTGCCCGGGACCTGCGCCTGCTCGAACCACTGCGGGTAGCCCGGGGCGAGGTCCAGCCGGTTGCCGTGCGGCGTCAGACCGACGGGGCGGGTGTGCGGCACGCCCATCGGGATGCCGTGGAAGTCGATCGAGAGCCGGACCTCGAAGCGCTCCACCAGCTCGCGGACGGCGCGCGCGAAGCGCTCCCACTCGACGTCCGGCTCGGGGCCGGTGAGCAGCAGGAACGGCGCGCCGGCGGCGTCGTGGACGAGCTGGAGCAGGATCTCCGGCGGGTCGTAGGAGGCCCAGCGGTCGTGGTCGAAGACCATCGGCGGGCGGCGGGCCCGGTAGTCCACCAGACGGTCGTGGTCGAAGCGCGCGACCACCTGCGGCGATCCCGTCTCCAGCAGGTGAGCCACCACCTGGCCGCCGGCCTCGCCGGCGTCCATGAAGCCCTCGTAGTGCTGGAGCAGCACCAGGCCGGCACCGGTGTCGCGCAACCGCGCGTTGGCCGCGGCCACGGCGGCCACGCCCTGCTGATCCAGCTCGTACAGCGCCTGGAAGTCACGCACCGCGCACCCAACCCCGTTCTCTGCTCGTCCCGGTCGACCGGCTTCTCGTCCTGTCCAGCGTGCCGGGCGCCGCCGGAATTCCCGCTCTGCCCGCCGTCCTGGTCCCGCGGCGCCGCGGCCGTGCCCGGGCTCGGCGGAGGAACCGGCCGGCGGACCGGCGGACGGACCGGGGACGACCCGCCCGGGGCCGTGCGGGGACCGGTCCGGCGGCCCGCCGCGGGACGCGCCCGGCGGCCCCGGCCGACCGCTCCGGACCATGATCGCACCCGGTGGCAGAGCCCCTGGTCACGGCCGTGGTCACGCCCCCCGGAGGGGTCCGTCCGGAGGGCCCTGGAACGGCCCGGGCGGCCATTCGCGTGCCGCGAAGTGACGCACCGCCTTCTGGCGGGTATCGTCCTCTCGCTGCCTCGCATCGTCGCGTCGTCGTCACGTCGTCCGTAACGCCGTCGGCCACGTCCCGGTCCGGTGCTCGGCCAGCCACCCACGACGCATCTTGCCTTCACCTGGCCGCCTGCTTCCCTTCGCGCTCTCGTTTCCTCCTCGGCCATTTCGCGGACGCACACTGTCCCCCCGCACTTCCCGCCGGACCGGTCCGAGGACCCGTGTCCGTTCCGGCACCCCGCGCCGCCCGTTCCGGGCCGCCGCCCCCACCCCGTCCGACCGGACCTCCGGCGTGCGCGGGTGCCCGGCCGGCGGGCCCGGGCCCAGGCGTACCCAGCCCAGCGCACCCCGTTCCGCACCCCGGCGCGGGAGGCACCCTCCGACCGATGAAGGACCAAGGTTCCGTGCCCGTACCTGTCATCCTCACCGGCCGCACCGTGCGGCTGGAGCCCCTTGCCGCGCACCATGCCGAGGCCATCGCCGAGGCCGGCGCCGAGGACCGTACGACCTACGCCTTCACGCCCGTCCCGCACGGCCTGGAAGCGGCCCGCGACTACGTCGCACGGGCGCTCGCCGACCAGGCCGCGGGCCGGTCGCTGCCGTTCGCCACCGTGAACCTCGCCGACGGCCGGGTCGTCGGCTCCACCCGGTTCCTGGAACTCGACTACTGGCAGGGCCCGCTGGTGTGGCCGCCCGCGCCCGGGGTCCCGTTCGGCGATCCGGCCACGGCCGTCCCCGACGCGGCCGAGATCGGCAACACCTGGCTCTCGCCGCGCGCCCAGGGCACCGGCATCAACACCGAGGCCAAGCTGCTGATGCTCCGCCACGCCTTCGAGACCTGGGGCGTGCGGCGGATCTCGATGCGCGCGGACGCCCGCAACCTGCGCTCGCGCGCCGCGATCGAGCGGCTCGGCGCGACCTCCGAGGGCGTCCGCCGGGCGCACTCGCGCGGGCTGGACGGGGTGGTGCGCTCCACCGCGTTCTACTCGATCCTCGACGACGAGTGGCCGGCCGTCCGGGACATCATCGAGCTGCGGATCGCCGCCGCCACCTCGCCGAGCGCCCCGGATCCGGCGATCAACCAGGAGTGCCTTAGACAGGGCGGCAGCGCCGGGCAGCTGATGATCACGGCCTGAGGCCGGGCCCCCGGGAGCCCCCGGGCACCAGGCCGTGTCTCAGGACGCGCGCCCGGGCGCGGTTCACGAGGCGCCGGCCCGGGCCAGGACGGCCGGCAGGACCGTGTGGTCGTCCCAGGCCCGGTGGCGGCTCGGATCCGCCTCGACCAGGACCTCGGCCGGCCGCCAGCCGCCCCGCACCCGGGACACCCGAACGCGGTAGATCTCCGCGCCGTCCACGCCGCGGTGCAGGTGCAGGACGCCCTCGGAGGTGACGGCGACCCAGCGCTCGTCCGCGTCCCGGGCGCGCGTGCCGCGCCGGATCCGCTCCCAGTCGCCGTCCGACCAGCTCAGGTCCGGCACCGGGTGCGGGCGGGGCAGGCTGATCGGCTCCAGGTGCGGTCCGCCGGCCGCGCGGACGCCGCCCGGCTCGGGGAACGCCCAGGCGGGCAACGGCTCACAGGCGTCCAGCCAGGCGCGCGGGATGCCCTGGGCGCCGGTGTGCGCGGCGACCACTCCCCCCGTGATGGCGGCGACGGTGTCCATGTCGCCGCCGGCCGCGATCGCCTCCCACACGGCGGCGCGGTAGTCGGACAGGTTCCGGGCGGCGCACCACAGCGCGTACGGGACGGTGTCGGCCGCCGACGTCCGGCTGCCGTTGCCGAGCAGCCGCGCGGCGACCCGCGGGTCCGGCCGGCCGAGCAGCGCGCGGGCCTCCCGCAGGCCGTCCCTGAGGACCCCGTTCGGGGTGAGGTCGGCCACCGCCTCCAGGAAGCGCTCCGGCGTCATCGGCCGGGTGCGCGACCGCGCGGCGTACGCGGCGGCCACCGCGACGGCGATCGCGCCGTCCACGGCCTGCGGGTGGGTGTGGGTGATCAGGGCGGTGCCGGCGGCGGGGCGCACCACGGCCCGCGGGTCCTCCGCGTGGGCGGCGCCGAGCGGGGCGACCCGCATCGCGGCGCCGTTGCCGTACGAACCCTGGCCGTCGAAGAGTTCGGAGGCCAGCCGCTCGGCGTCGCCGCCCTCGCGGACCAGCCGGAGCAGCCGGTTGGCGGCCGGGCCGTAGCCGCGGTCGAAGTCGTGGCGCAGGGCGAAGGCGTAGGTGAGGTCGAAGACGTCGATCGCGCCGCGCTCGGCCCGGGCGGCGTACACCGAGCAGGCCATCTCGGTGTCGTCGGTCCACGGCCAGGGGCCGGGCGGTTCGGTGCGGGCCGCGAGATGGGCCCGGGCGGTCTCCGGGACGAAGAACTGGGCGCCGAGGGCGTCGCCGACGCAGAGGCCGAGGAGCGAGTCCAGCGCGGGGCCCGCGTGGCCGAATGGAATGGTCATATGGCCTCCAGCAGAGCGCTTCGGCCGGCGACCCGTCAACCACCGCGGCCTTCGGCCCCACCGACGGGGGATGTTTCGCATACCGCCGAACCCGGCGGGCAGGCACCCGGGCATGACCCGCGCGAACCCCCTCGACCCGGTCGCCCTGCTCGGCGCCGACCAGCAGCACATCGCCACCCGGGCGCAGCTGCGCCGGCTCGGCGTGCCCTCCGGCACCATCGCCCACCGGCTGAGGCCGGGCGGCCCCTGGCAGCAGGTGCTGCCCCGGGTGATCTGCCTCCAAAACAGGCGGCTGACGTTCCATCAGAAGCTGCGGGCCGCACTGGCGTACGCGACGCCGAAGGGGCGCGAGCCACGCTCCGGCGAGGTGCTGCTGACCGGCTTCGCGGTGCTGGCCGAGGCCGGGCTGCCGAGTGCCGGTCACCCGGCCGACCTGAACGCCGTCGATGTGCTGATCCCGAGTCAACGACGCGTCGGCGACAGGGAGTTCGTCCGGGTCCACCGAGCCTCCGGGGCGATGCCCGGGGGCTTCGAGCGGGACGACGGGCTGTGGAGCACCACCGTCGCCCGGGCACTGGCCGACCTCGCGCCGAGGGAGACCGGGCAGCGCAGGTTCCGGGCGCTGTGCGCGGAGGCCGTCCAGCGGAGGCACTGCGAACTCGGGGAGCTGCTCGACCAGTTGCTGTCCCGGCCGGGCGCGCTCGGACTGCCCCAGGTGGCCCGGGTGGTGGAGGACCTGACGGCCGGGGTGCGGTCGGTGGTGGAGGGCGAGGCCCGCGAACTGCTGGCGCACGCCGGCCTGCCGGAGCCGCTGTGGAACCCGGTGCTCTTCCTGGACGGCCGCTTCCTCGCCGTCCCGGACGCCTACTGGCCGCACGCCTGCGTGGCCCTGGAGATCGACTCCCGCGCCTGGCACCTGCGCCCGGCCGAGCACGAACGCGGCCTGGCCCGCGCCAACCGCCTCACCGCGGCCGGCCTCCCGGTGGTCCGCACCACCCCGACCCAGCTCCGCCGGGACCCGTCCCCGGTGCTCCACGAACTGACCGCGCTGGTCACCACCGGGCCCCACGCCCCCCACCCGCGCATCACCTGGCGCCGGGCGCGGTGACCTCCCGGGGTGCGCGCCCGGCGGCGGGACGGGCGCTACGTCGCCGAGCCGTGCCGGGCTCCGGCCTCCTCGGCAGCGGCCACCAGCCGGCGCAGCTCGGCGAGGTGGGCGGCGAGGGCCGCCCGCCCCGCACCGGTGGCGGCGAGCCACGTCCGGGGCCGCTTGCCGACGTACCCCTTCTTCACCGCGAGGTACCCGGCCTCTTCGAGGGCGGTCGCGGCCTTGCTGAGGACGGAGTCGGAGACCTCGCAGTGGTCCCGGACGGCACCGAACTCGGCCTCCTGGCAAGCGCTGAGGAAGGCCAGCACGGTCAGGCGGGTGGGGTGCTGGAGCAGCGGATCGAGGGCTGACGGCATCAGCCGGCCTCCCCGCCGCGCCGGACCCGGCGGTTCAGCCGGCCGGTCGCCCCCCAGAACGCGAGCCCCGCCGCGACCCCGGCGGTGGCGCCGATCCAGCGCGGGCCGCCGCCGGCCAGCCAGGCGAGCGCCATGCCGGCCGCGCCCGCGCCGCAGACCCCGAGGACCGCCAGCGCGACGGCGCCGCCGATACCGGAGGGCACGCCACGCCGGACGATGCCGCCGCTGCGCATCGCGGCCCGGGCGGCCGTCCCGGACAGGATGCCGAAGGCGCTCCCGAGCACCGCGATCAGCCAGACCCGCTCGGCCTCGATCGCCTGGCCGACGCCCAACCCGTAGGCGGAGAAGGCGAACGCGAAGAGCACGCCGTACCAGCCGGGCATCCGCCCGGGACGCCGCGCGGCCGCCCGGGCGCCTTCGGCCAGGCGCAGTGCCTCGGCGGCGGGCAGGTCGGTGTGGGTGGAGTCACTCATGGGATCCCCCTCGAAGACGATGGCGATTCCACTATGGCATCTTGTTTCCACTATGGAAAGTACTTTCCACCGGTCGAGGTCGCGAAAAGGCCGCGGCCCCCGCCCCTGGGGAGGGGCGGGGGCCGCGGACCGCGCGTCGGGGGCCGGGGAGCCGGTTCAGCAGCGGGAGTCGATCTCCAGGAAGGTGGCGTAGTGGTCGGCGGACCAGTACTGCTCGCCGGATCCGCCGGTGACGACCCGGCGGGTGCCGCGGTCGTTGGAGCCCGGGGTCACCACGGTGAACTCGTGGTAGTAGCCGTCGGCCTTCTTGGGGAGGCGGCTCTCGCGGTTCTCGAAGACGATGCCGTCGCGGCTGTAGGGGTAGGGCCCGCCCTTGGCGATCAGGGTGAGGGTGTCCACCGCCTGGCTGGGCAGCTTGGTGCGGCAGACGTCGGCCATCGAGGGGTCGCTGGGGACCCAGGTGCCGGCCGGGGCGGGGGCGGTGGCGCCCCCGGCGGGCGGGGACGGCTTGGGGGCCGCGGGCTTGGGGGCCGTGGACCCGGACGCCGGAGCAGCCGCGGTCCCGGTCGCCGAGGCGCTCGCCGCGGCGGTGGGGTGGCCGCTCCCCTTGTTCGTGAGCAGGTAGCCGGCCCCGGCCAGGAGCGCCAGGAGCAGCACGGCCACGACGACGAGCGGGTTCTTGCGGTTGGTCATGCGGTCAAGCTTGGCAGGCCGCCGGCCCCTGCCGGGCGAGCCGCGCATGTGGCCGCCGCCACACCGGCCACCGCACCCGCCGCGCCCGCCGCAACCGCCCGTAGGCACGTGGGCGCGCGCCGGACCGGGCGCGAACGTACGGCCGGGCGCAGACGTACGGCCGGGGGGGGGGGGGGGGGGGGGGGCGAACCCCCCCCCCCCTTTCCCCCCCCCCCCCCCCCCCCCACCCCCACCCCACCCCCCCCGCCCCGCCCCCCCAACGCGCCCCGAATAGATCCCACTTCCGCGGGCCTA
>NZ_JBVITE010000100.1:0-16246 GCF_055575155.1 Kitasatospora sp. NPDC034533 | reverse complement strand
CTACGACCCCGTCACCCACCAGACCAACAACAAGATCAAAACGACTCCCGAGACGGCTCCGGCGGCATAGAGGTTGACTCAGGAAACTCACGCGGCCGCCTTGGTGCGGGCGGCGTCGAGGGCGGTGAGCCAGGCGTCGAGGTCGGGGCTGCGCAGCAGGGTGGTGCCGACGAGCAGGGCGGCGTAGCCGGCGTCCAGGAGGCGGGCGCCGTCGCGGGGGTGGGTGATGGCGGAGGCGGAGACGGGGGCCGGGCAGCCGGCCCGGCGCAGGGCGGGCAGCAGGCGCAGGCTGCGGGTGAGGTCGCCGCGGTCGCGTTCGCGGGTGCGGATGTCCTTGTTGTTGACGGCGACGACGCATTCGGTGATGCGGGGCAGGGTGTCGAGTTCGCGTTCGTGGGTGATCTCGACGAAGGGGGTCAGGCCGAGGTCGAGGGCGCAGGTGACCAGGCGGCGCAGGGAGGTGGCGGGCAGCAGGCCGGCGGTGAGCAGGACGGCGCAGGCCCCGAGGGCGCGGGAGGCTTCGAGTTGGGCGGGGCGGGTGAGGAAGTCCTTGTGGAGGACGGGCAGGCGGGTGGCGGCGGTGACGTCGCGCAGCAGGCGGGGGGTGCCGCCGAACCAGCGTCCGGTGACGACGGACAGGCAGGGGGCGCCGGCCTGTTCGTAGCGGGTGACGAGGTCGGTGACGGTGCGGTCTCCCAGGAGGTCGGCGCCGTGGGGGTCGCGGAGTTTGACTTCCATGACCAGGGGGCGCCGGGCGGTGAGCAGGGCGTCGAGGAAGCGGGTGCTCATGTGGGGGTCTCCTGGAGGCGGGGGTGCCAGGCGCGGGTGAGGGCGGTGACGGCTTCGCGGGTGAGGCGTCCGGTGCGGTCGCGGGCGGCGGTGTCGATGTCGGCGCCGGCGTACAGGGGGTGGTCGGTGACGGTGCGGTAGGTGTCGCGGTTGGCGGGGGTGAGGCCGCCGGCGAGGAGGAAGGGGATGGTGAGGCGGGGCAGCAGGGCGTGGACATGGGCGGGGTGGAGGCTCTGGCCGGTGGAGCCGACGCGGCCGTCGTCGGTGACGGTGTCCAGGAGGAACAGGTCGCAGCCGGCGCGTTCGAAGGCGGTGGTGAAGGCGCGTTCCAGGCAGCGGCCGCGGGAGAGGTGGAGGACTTTGACGAGGACGGCGTAGGGCAGGCGCTCGCGCAGGTCGGCGACGAGGGCGGGGCTCTGGTAGGCGTGGAGCTGGATCCAGCGGATGCCGGTGGCGCGGGCGAGGGCGGCGATGGTGGCGGCGTCGTCGAGGAAGGTGACGAGGACGGGTTCCAGGCCCAGGCGGATGGCGGTGGCGGCGAGGTCGGCGAGGGGGCCGGCTTCGAGTTCGGCGGGGCCGCCGGGGATGCCGTGCCACAGGCCCACCAGGGTGGGGCCGGTGTCGGCGAGGAGGGTGAGGTCGGCGCGGGTGCGGGCGCCGCAGACCTTGAGGTGGCCGGTCCCGGCGGGGGCCGCGAGGGCGGGGGCGCTCATGTGCCCAGTCCGAGCATGGAGGCGATGCGGTTGTACTGGATCTCGTTGCTGCCGGAGTAGATGGTGCCGGCGACGGCGTTGCGCACGTCCTTCTCCAGTCCGTATTCGGACATGTAGCCGTTGCCGCCGAAGACCTGGACGGCGGCGAGCGAGGTGGCGAGGTTGGATTCGCTGGTGAGGAGTTTGGCGATGGCCATGTCGACGGTGACGTTGTCGCCCTCTTCCAGGCGCTGGGCGGTGTCGTAGAGCCACTTGCGGGCGGTTTCCAGGCGGATCTTGGTGTCGACGATCTTGTTGGCGACCGACTGGTAGGAGCCGATGGGCTTGCCGAAGGACATGCGGGTCTTGGCGTAGTCGAGGCAGCGTTCGAGGCGGTGCTGCATCTCGCCGGTGTTGACGATGAAGGAGTAGAGGATCTCGCGTTTCATGACGTGGTCGAGGACGAGGAAGCCGCCGCCGACGCGGCCCAGGACGCGGTCGGCGCCCACGCGCACGTCGTCGAGGTGGAGTTCGCACAGGGGGGAGGTGCGCAGGCCCATCTTCTTGATGGGGTTGCCGCGGGTCAGGCCGGGGGTGTCGGCGTCGAGGAGGAAGGCGGTGACGCCGAGGGCGCCGCCCTGGGGGTGGGTGCGGGCGTAGACGACGATGACGTCGGCGACGGGGCCGTTGGAGACGAAGGTCTTGGCGCCGTTGAGGACGAAGTGGCCGCCGTCGCGCACGGCGCGGGTGCGCATGCGCATGGCGTCGGAGCCGGACTCGGTCTCGGTGATGGCGTGGGCGCCGATGGCCTCGCCGGAGGCGATGCGGGGCAGGTAGGCGTCTTTGAGGGCGGGTGAGCCGAAGGCCTGGAGGGGGACGCCGGTGGAGGCGAGGGAGGTGGTGACGGAGAAGTTGAGGCCGCCGTCGCGGCAGGTGTGGCCGAGGCCTTCGAGGACGTACATGGTGGTGAGCAGGGACTGGCCCAGGCCGCCGTGGCGTTCGTCGAAGGGCAGGGAGAGGATGCCGGTCTTCTGGACGAGGCGCCATTTGTCGTGGGAGAAGGCGCCCTGTTCGTCGCTTTCGATGTGGCCGGCGCTGAGGTCGTCGCCGAAGCGGGCCAGGGCCTCGCGCAGGGCCTTCTGGTCGGCGTTCCAGCGGATCATGGGGTGTGCCGCCTTCCTCCCGGGCCCGCCGGTGGGAGGGGCCCGGGGTGGCCGGCCGGCGCGCGGGTGCGCGCCGGCGCTCGTTCGTTCGGTTCGCGGGGGGTCTCGCGCCGGGGGGCGGCCCCGGGGGGCTAGTAGGCGGAGGAGGAGTGGGCGTCGAGCTGGTGGACCTCGTCGCCGCGCAGGGCCGGGGAGAAGACGCAGACCAGGCGCAGGTCCTCGTGGGGGCCGGCGACCAGGTAGTGGGCGTCGTGGCGGTCGAGGGCGTAGAGGCGTCCGGGGGTGATGGGGTGGGAGGTGCCGTCCATGTCGATGACCTCGCCGGAGCCGGCGATGCAGTAGCAGGCCTCCAGGTGGTTGCGGTACTCCAGGCGGGACTTGGTGCCGGCGTTGACGGTGGTGTCGGTGAGGCTGTAGCCGAGGCCGTCGCTGGCGACCAGGAAGCGGCGGGACAGGCCGTTGCCCCACTCGACGGTCTTCACGTCGGCGATGTCGCGGATCAGCATGCGGGTTGGTCCTCTCGGGTGGCGGGATCGGTGGGGGTGCGGGGGGTGCTGAGGGGGGTGGTGCGTCCGCCGCCGGTGCCCGGGGGTGCGGGGCGGGCGGGGCGGAGGTCGGTGAGGTGGGCGCGCAGCTGCGCGACGGGGTCCAGGCGGTGGGCGGCGGCCTGTTCGAGGCGGGCCACGGCCGCGGAGCCGATGATCGCGGCGTCGGCTCCGGTGGCGGCGACGGCCTCCAGGTCGGCGGCGCTCCTGACGCCGAAGCCGACGGCCACGGGGGTGGCGGGGGCGGCGGCGCGCAGCGTGGCGACGGTGCCGGCCAGGGTGTGGTGGCCGGTGGCGGGTGCGGTGCCGGAGCGGCCGTAGTGGGCGACGAGGTAGACGTAGGCGCCGGCGGCGTGGCGGGCGGCGTCGGCGAGGGTGGCGGGGGTGGAGGCGGGGTAGCAGGTGGTGACCTGTGGGAGGCCTTCGTCGTGCAGGGCCTGGCGCCAGGGCTCGCGCAGGCGTGGGGGCAGGGCGTGGACGAGCAGGGCGCGGGCTCCGGCGTCGGCGACGGCGCGGGCGGCGTGGTGGGGGTCGTGGTGGCGCAGGCTGTGGCTCCAGTCGGCCAGCAGCGCGATCTTGAGGTGTTTCAGGCGGGGGGTGAGGTCGGCGAGGTGGGCGAGGACGGTGTCCAGGGTGGTGCCGGCGGCGAGGGCGCGGGCGGCGGAGCGTTGGATGACGGGGCCGTCGGTGGGCGAGTTGGGGAAGGGGACGGCCAGTTCGAGGACGTCGACGCCCTGGTCGTCGAGCATGTGGGCGAGGTCGGTCAGGGGGGCGGCGGGGTCGCCGGCGTTGAGGAAGACGGCCAGGCCCAGGGTGTGTGGGGGGAAGAGGCGTTCAGACACCGGCCACCTGCCGGGAGCGGGTGCGCAGGCGTTCGGCCAGGCGGCGGGGGGCGCCGTCGGCGAGGGCGTCCAGGGCCAGGGTGTAGGCGGTGTGCCAGTGGGTGTGGCGGCCCGAGGCGAGGGCGAGGGCGGCGGTGTTGAGGGCGATGGTGTGGGTGGCGGTGGGTGAGGCCTGGCCGGCGAGGGCGGCCAGGAAGTGGCCGGTGAGGTCGTCGGGGTGGGGGGCGAGGTCGGCGAGGGTGCCGGTGGCGGGGGCGACGGAGCCGGCGGGCAGGTGGATCGTGCCGTGGGGGGTGTGGAGGGTGTTGTCGGCGAAGGGCAGGAGTTCGTCGGCGCCGGCGCTGTTGTGGGCCAGCCACACGGCGCGTCCCGGGGTGTGGGGGGCGAGGTGGCGCAGGGCGGTGAGGGCGGCGGGGGTGGTGCCGGTGAGCTGGGCGGTGACGGGGACGGTGGCCAGCAGCGGGCCGAGGGTGTTGAGGAAGGCGCCGAAGGGTTTGAGGGTGAGGGGGTAGAGGGTGCGGGCCAGGCGGGTGAGGGCGGGCGGGTAGACGTGGGGGCCGGCGAAGGCGATGTGGTGGCGGGCGAGGTGGTCGGCGGTGGCGGCGTGGCTGGAGGTGAGGGTGATGCCCAGGCGTTCCAGCAGGTCGACGGAGCCGGCGGCGCTGGTGTAGGCGCGTGAGCCGCTCTTGACGACGGGGATGCCGAGGGCGGCGGCGGTCAGGGCGGCGGCGGTGGAGAGGTTGAAGGTGGCGGGGCCGCCGCCGGTGCCGACGATGTTGACGCTGGCCGGGTGGGCGGGGCCGGGGTGGGGGGCGCGTTCGGTGAGGGAGCGGGCCAGGGCGGTGAGGGTGGCGGGGTCGGGCAGGCGGGTGGTGAGGCAGGCCAGCAGGGCCGCCGCCTGGGCCCGGTCGCTGTCGGCCGGGCGCAGGGTGCGGTGTTCGAGCTGGTCCCACCACGAGCGCCAGGCGTCCAGGTCGACGGGGCGTCCGGCGAGCAGTGCGGTCGGGGCCGGGTGCATGGTGGTCAGCCGCCCACCGTGGTGGTGGCGGCCGCGGTGCGGCGCTGGGTGATGAAGGCGTCGATGGCGGTGACGGAGCGGAAGTTGTTGGGGTCGAGGTCGGTGTCGTCGACGGGCAGGGCGAAGTGGTCCTCGACCCAGGCGATGAGCTTGAGGACGCCGAGGCTGTCGATGACGCCGTCGGAGAGCAGGTCGTGGTCGTCGGCGAGCTGGGCGGGGGTGACGTCGGGCAGGAACTCCTCGATGAGGAAGCGCTTGATCCGGTCGATGTTGCTCATGGCGGCAACTCCCTTGTGCGGGTCGGTGGTTGACTGGCCGGGCGGCCGGGTGGCCGGGCGGCCGGGTGGTGGCCGGTGGCTGGCCGGCCGGGTGGCCGGTGGCCGGTGGTGCGGGTCAGGGGGCGGGCAGGGCGGCCCTGCGGTCGACCTTGCCGGTGGCGGTCCTGGGCAGCGGGGTGTCCTGGATGGCGAGCTTCTCCGGGACGGCGGCGCGCGGCAGGTTGCGGGCGAGGTGCTCGCGCAGGGTGAGGGTGTTGAGGGCGGAGCCGGGGGCGCGGTGGACGGCGGCGTGCAGGCGCTTGCCGGTCAGCGGGTCGGCGGTGGCCGCGACGGCGGCTTCGCGCACGTCGGGGTGGGCGAGCAGGACGCGTTCGACCTCCGCGGTGTTGACGGCCACCCCGCGGACCTTGACCTGGAAGTCGGCGCGGCCGGTGAGGTGGACGCGGCCGGCTTCGTCGCGGGTGACGAGGTCTCCGGTGCGGAACCAGCGCCGGCCCTCGCCCGCGCCGGGGGGCCGGGTGGTGAAGCGCCCGGCGTCGCGGGAGCGGTCGAGGTAGCCGGCCGCCTGGAAGGGGGTGGACACGTGCAGTTCGCCGTGGCCCGGGCCGGTGAGGGGGGTGCCGTCGGGGGCGGTGATGAGGACGCGGACGCCGGGCAGGGGCTCGCCGATGGGCACGGGCAGGGCGGCGGCCGCGTCCAGGCGGTCCAGGCGGTGCAGGAAGCTGTCGTTGGTCTCGGTGCAGCCGTAGATGTTGTACAGCCGGGCGCCGGGCAGCAGCGCGGGCAGGGCCGCCAGGGTGCGGGCGTCGATGGCGTCGCCGGTGAACGCGGCGTGCTCGACGCTGTCCAGCACGGCGCCGGCGGGGCCGGCGGCCTGGAGGAGCAGGGCGTAGGCGAGGGGGACGGCCTGCAGGACGTGGGGGCGGTGGCGGGTGAGCTGGGTGAGCAGGTGGCGGGCGTTGAGCGCGTGGGCGGGGTCGATGAGCAGGCAGGTGCCGCCGGCGGCGAGGGTGGCCCACACGTCCAGGAGGGCGAGGTCGAAGTTGAGGGGGGCGTAGCCGGCGACGGTGCGCGCGGGGCCGAGGTCGAAGGTGTCGTGGGCCCAGGCGGTGAAGCGGTCCACCGCGCTCTGGGCGAGGGGGACGATCTTGGGCAGGTCGGTGGAGCCGGAGGTGGTGAGCATGAACGAGGTGCCGGCCGCGAGGGTGGGCACGGGCTGGGGGTGGGGCGGGGCGGGCAGGGCGGGCAGGTCCTGGCCGGCGGGGGCGAGCAGGTGGCGGGCGCCGGCCTGGGCGTAGAGGGCGGCCAGCAGGGCGGGGGGCAGGTGCGGGGAGGGCAGCAGGAAGGGGCGGCGTTCCATCAGGCAGGCCAGGACCAGGGCGATGGCCGCCGGTGACTTGGCGGCGAACAGGCCCACCGGTTCCCCCGGTGCCAGGTCCAGGGTGGTGAGGCGCTGGCGTTCGGCGTCGGCGGCGCGGGCGAGGTCGCCGTAGCTGACGGCCTGGTCGTGCCAGAGCAGGGCGGGGGCGGTGGGGCGGGTGCGGGCGTGGGCGGTGAACGCGTCGGGCAGCGTCAGCGGTGCCGGGCGGGTGGGGTGGAGCGGGCCGGGGGCGGGGGTGGTGGTCATCGCGTTCACCGTCCCGCCGGGGCGATGCGCGCCCAGCCGGCCTTGACGGCGGTGCCCGCGTCGGTGGCGATGGTGAAGCGCACCACCGTGCCGCGGTCGTGGGGCTGGACGGTCAGGCGCAGCCGGGTGCCGGGGGTGGTGGGGGCGCAAAAGCGGGCGCCGAGGGCGGTCAGGCGGGTGGGGTCGGCGTCGGCGTGGTGGTCGGTGATGTGTTCGGCGGCCAGGGCGAGCAGGTGCATGCCGTGGGCGATGGGGGCGGGGAAGCCGGCCGCGCGGGCGGCGTGGGGGTCGAGGTGGATGGGGTTGTGGTCGCCGGCGGCGTGGGCGTAGGCGTGGGTGTCGGCGGTGGTGAGGGTGTGGGTGGTGGTGCGGGCCTGGCTGTCGGGGGTGGTGCCGGGGTGGGTGGCGGTGGGCGGGGTGCCGTGGGGGTGGGTGGTGGTGGCGCCGAGGAGGAGGGCGGTGGTGGTGAGGTCGGCGACGGGGGTGGCGGTGGCGGGGTGGGTGAGGCGGGTGGTGAGGGCCAGGCGGGTGCCGCGGCTCTCGCGGCGGGCGGCGGTGATCTCGACGGCGGCGTCGAGGTCGCCGGGGGCCAGGGGGGTGTGGGTGTGGATCTCCTGGGCGAGGTGGATGACGCCGGTGAAGCCGGGGTCGTGGGCGGTGAGGGCGGTGACGGTGTGCTGGGCGAGGGCGTGGGCGGCGGCGAAGGGGTGGGCGGGGCTGGCGCCGGGGCGGGTGGGGGCGGGCAGGTGGGCGCGGGCGGCGGTGCGGTAGGCCGTGAGGTCGGCGGCGGTCAGGTGCAGGCGGGTGCGCGCGAGGGGTGCGGGTGCGAGGGGTGTGAGGGGTGTGGTCATAGCGGGGTCACCACCAGGGTCGTGTTGTGGCCGCCGAAGCCGAACGAGTTGGACAGCGCCGCGCCCGGGCGGATCGGGCGCGCGCCGGTGTGGACGACGTCGAGGTCCAGGCCCTCTTCGGTGTTCTCGTGGTTGGCGGTGGGAGGGACGAGACGGGCGTTCATGGCCGTGATGGCGGCGATCAGTTCGACGGCCCCGGCGGCGCCGATCAGGTGGCCGATGGCGCCCTTGGTGGAGGTGACCGGCACGCCGTGGGGGCCGAAGACGGTGCGCAGGGCGGCGGCCTCGGCGCGGTCGTTGTGCACGGTGGAGGTGCCGTGGGCGTTGACGTGGGCGATGTCGGCGGGGGTGAGGCCGGCGTCGGCGAGGGCGGCGCGCATCGCGGCGACGGCGCCGGCCCCGTCGGGGCGCGGGTTGGACAGGTGGTAGGCGTCCGCGCTCGCGCCGTACCCGGCGAGCAGCGCGTAGGGGGTGCGGGCGCGGGCGGTGGCGTCGGCGAGGCGTTCCAGGACGAGGAAGCCGGCCCCCTCCCCCATCACGAAGCCGTCGCGGTCGGTGTCGAAGGGCCGGGAGGCGCGGTGGGGTTCGTCGTTGCGCAGGGAGTGGGCGCCGAGGTTGCCGAAGGCGGCGAGGGTGACGGGGGTGAGGGTGGCCTCGCAGCCGCCGGCGATCACCACGTCGGCGCGTCCGCTCGCCAGGAGCAGGGCGCCGTGGCCGATCGCGTCGGCGCCCGAGGCGCAGGTGGTGGCGATGGTCAGCGCCGGGCCGCTCCAGCCCAGGCGCATGGCGATCTGGGCGGCGGCCGCGTTGGGCATGGTGAGCAGCGGCATCAGGGGGGAGACCCTGAGGGGTCCGTGTTCGGTGTACAGCGCGGATTCGCGGTCGCTGGTGGTGCGTCCGCCCACGGCGGTGCCCACGACGATGGCGCTGCGTCCGGGCTCGGGGTGGGGGTGGCCGGCGTCGGTGTGGGCGGCGAGGGCGGCGAGGGTGGCGTAGCGGGCGAAGGGGTCCAGGCGGCGGGCGTCCTTGGCGGGCAGGAGGGGGTTGTGGGGCGGGTTGGTGACGCGGCAGCCCAGGCGTACCCGGTGGCGGGTGAGGGCGGGGTCGTCGAGGGTGGTGGCGGTGGGGCGGGCGGCGGCGACGGTGTGCCACAGGTCCTCGGCGGTGTGGCCGGCGGGGCTGATGACGCCGAGGCCGGTGACGGCGATCGGCGGCCGGTGCTGGGGGGCCATGGCTTCGTCTCCTGTGCGTGTGGCGTGCGGGCGGCCCGGTCGTGTGGGGGTGGGTCAGATCAGGCCGGTCTGGGTGGCGGCGGTCAGGAACGCCTCGGCGGCGAAGTCGATGTCGGCGGCGGTGTGGCGGGCGGTGACGGCGATGCGCAGCCGGGCGAGGTCGTTGGGGACGGCGGGGGTGACGACGGGCAGGCCGATGACGCCGGCTTTGCGGCAGGCGGTGGCGTAGTCGTAGGCGGCGTCGTCGCTGCCGGCGATGACGGGCAGGACGGCGGTGGCGGAGTCCATGGTGGAGATGCCGGCGTCGTTGAGGCGGCTGCGCAGGCGGTGGGCCTGGGTCTGGGTGTGGGTGACGCGTTCGGGTTCGCGGCGCAGGATGCGCAGGGATTCCAGGGCGGCGCCGGTCTGGGCGGGGCCGAGGGCGGCGGAGAAGAGGAAGGGGCGGGCGGCGTAGCGCAGGTGGCCGATGAGGTCGTGGCTGCCGGCGACCCAGCCGCCCATGGAGGGGATGGCCTTGGAGAGGGTGCCGAGTTTGACGTCGACGCGTACCCGGTGGCCGAAGTGTTCCTCGATGCCGCCGCCGGTGGGGCCGATGACGCCGAGGGCGTGGGCTTCGTCGACCATGAGGAGGGCGTCGTAGCGGTCGCAGACCTCGCGCAGGTCGGGCAGGGGGGCGATGTCGCCGTCCATGGAGTAGACGCTGTCGACGATGACCAGGCGTACGCCGGTGGGGGCGCAGGCTTTGAGGCGGCGTTCGAGGTGGTCGACGTCGTTGTGGCGGAAGCGGGTGACGGTGGCGCCCGACAGGCGGCAGCCGTCGACGATGGAGGCGTGGTCGTACTTGTCGATCAGGACGGTGTCGCCCTGGCCGACGAGGGCGCCGACGGTGCCGACGTTGGCGGCGTAGCCGGAGCCGAAGACGAGGGCGCGTTCGCGGTGGGCGAAGCGGGCGACCTCGGCTTCGAGTTCCTCGTGCAGGGGGATGGTGCCGGCCAGGGCGCGCACGCCGTGGTTGCCGGTGCCGTAGACGTCGAGGGCGGCTTTGGCGGCGGCGACGACGCGTTCGTCGCCGGCGAGGCCGAGGTAGCTGTAGCCGGACATCATGAGCAGGCGTTCGCCGTCGAGGTCGCAGTAGGCGCTGTCGCGTTCCATGGTGTAGGCGACGAAGCTGTTGCGCCGGGAGGGGTCGGACTCCAGGTGGGCCACGCGGGCGTTCGTCGCGGCCAGTTTGGGGTCCAGGCGCTGCCATGCTCCGGTGGCGTTCACGGGCGTTTCTCCTTCACGGCGTCACGGCTTTCACGGTTTTCCGCGGGCTTTCGCGGGCTTTCGCGGTTTTCGGCGGGCTTTCGCGGTTTTCGGTGGTTTCCGGCGGAGCGGTCGCGGGCTTTCTCGGTTTTCGGCGGGGTCGCGGGCTTTCGCCGGGGTGTGGCCGGGGGGTGTGGCGGGTGTTTCGCGCGGGGGGTGTGGCGGGTGTTTCGCTGGGTGTTCCGCGGGGGCTCGAAGGACGGGGTGTCCTTTCGCGGGGCCCGGTTTTCTCGAAGCCTTCACGCGGGGTGCTCAAGGATGGCTACATTTCTACGCCAGGATGCGCAAGGCGTCCGCAATAGCCGGTTTCCTGGCCTGCGGTAACGCTCTGACGTGCGGAAACCTTGCGCCCACGACGCATCGGCGGGCCGGTGGGAATGTTTCCGCTACCGGTGTTGACACCGCGCGATACGGCGAATGTATGGTCGAAATCCGCCGAAAACCGGATGGCTGGCCGGCGGTTGATGTGTGTTCCGATCCACGGTTTCCCACGCCGGCCCTCCGGTACGGGCCGTCGATTTCCGCTTTGGTTCGAGGGGGTTGGAGCTCGTGTTGCAGGGGTTCAGGGAAGACGGCCCGTCGGAGAGATCGGGGGCGCGCGCATGCTGATCCGCCTCACCGGCCTGGTGGCGGTCGAGCACGAGGACGGCGCCCCGCGGCACCTGTCCAGCGCCCAGGCCCAGGTGGCGTTCGCCCGCCTGGTGCTGGAGCGCTCCGGCGGCACCAGCCGCGACCAGCTGGCCGACACCATCTGGCCCGACGGGCTGCCCGACACGTGGGCGTCGGCGCTGCGCAGCGTGGTGTCGCGGGTGCGGGCGTTCGTCACCGCTCCGGGGCAGGGTCCGGGGGCGACGCCGCTGATCGCCCAGGGCGGGCGGTACGTGCTGCGTCTTCCCGCGGACGCGGCGGTGGACCTGGAGGCGGCGGCCTCGGCGGTCGGCGAGGCCGGGGAGGCGCTGGCGGGGGGCGGTCACGCGGTGGCGCAGCAGCTGGCCGCGGGGGCGCTGGCGAACCTGCGCGGGGCGTTCTTGCCCGATCACGAGGGCGAGTGGGCGCAGGGGGTGCGCGAGCACGTGGAGGAGTTGCGCATCAGCGCGCTGGAGACGGCGAGTCTGGCGGCTTCCGCGCTCGGGGAGGAGCACCACGCGCTGCGGTGGGCGGACGAGGCGGTGCGGCGGGCGCCGTTTCGGGAGAGTGCCTACCGGTGCCGGATGGAGGCGCTGGCGGCGTCGGGGAACCGGGCGGAGGCGCTGCGCTGTTACCAGCAGTTGCGGCAGGTGCTGGCGCGGGAGCTGGGGATCGATCCGGCGGCCGAGACGCAGGAGTTGTATCTGGCGCTGCTGCGTACGCGGGCGCCGTCGGTGCCGGCGCCGTCGGCGGTGCGGGCGGTGGATCCGGTGCTGATGGGCATCTTCGAGCCGTTGGCGCCGGCGCGGCTGGCGCGTGCGGTGCCGGCGCCGGTG
Source organism: Kitasatospora sp. NPDC034533 (assembly GCF_055575155.1). Lineage (NCBI taxonomy): Bacteria > Bacillati > Actinomycetota > Actinomycetes > Kitasatosporales > Streptomycetaceae > Kitasatospora > Kitasatospora sp. NPDC034533. Next base: position 4,441 of record NZ_JBVITE010000100.1, on the reverse strand, counting down.
CGCGCGGCCTGACGGGCCCGGGGGGCCGGGGGGCCTTGTCCCCGCCGGTGGCGGGGGGCGGGGGTGCGGCGGGCGGCGGGCGGCGGTTTCCCGTGCGCGGTCGAGGGGTCCGTGCCGCGGGCGGCGTCCGCCCCGCCGCGCGCCGGCCCGTCCGTCTGTTCCGTCTCCTCCGGCCTGTCCCGGGGGGCCGCTTGCCGGTGGTGCCCGGCCCCGTCCGCGCGCCGCGGCTTTCCTGCGGCCTGCCCCGGACTCCCCGGGCCGCGGCGCCCGCCCCGTGCACCGTGCGGCGGGCGGCGGGCTCCCGCCCCACCTGCCTCACCCCCGCCGCCCCCGGCCGCGCGGCAGCGCCCCTCCCCCACCCGCGCGTCACCGGCTTCCCCACCGTGCCCCGGGTCGCCGCCCACGCGCGTCATCGGCCTTCCCCGGCCGCGCTCCGGGCCCCGGCCTGCGGTCCCCGGCCCTGTGCGGAGTGCGGCGGTTCCCGCCCCGCCTGCCTCACCCCACCGCAGGCCGCAGCAGCGCCGCCACGCGCAGCAGCCGCCGCGCGCAGGCTCCAGCCCACGCGCGCCACCGGCCTCCCCGTCCGCTCTCCGGGGCGCTGCGGCGCCCTGTCCCCGGCCCCGTGCGGCGTGCAGCGTGCGGCGTACGGCGGGCTCCCGCCCCGCCTGCCTCACCCCCGCCGCCCCCGGCCGTACGACGGCCCCCTCCCTCGCCACCGCACACAGGCCCGTCCGCACGCCCCCAGCCTCCCCCGCCGGCGCCCCGGGCCACGGGCTCCCGTCCGCGCCCGGCGCGCGGCGGTTCCCGCCCGCCTGTCTCACCCCTGCCGCCCGGCCGCAGCAGCAGCCGCCGCGCGCAGGCCCCTTGCCCTCGCCGTACCCGGCCCCCGCCCTGTCCCGGGTCCCGGCCTGCGGCGTGGAGCGGTGTTGCGCGGGTGTTGCGGTGGGCGTTGCGGGCAGGCCGGTCGTAGTAGCGTCGTGCACGTGAAGTCGCGCGTGACGCGCGGTTTTTGACCATCTGACGGACGGGGGCCGAGTGTTGGGAAGGGGTGGTGGGTGTGGGACGGGCACGCGTGGCGGCGCGGGTGATCGTGCACCCTGGTGTGGAGGACGTGAGCGTCCAGAAGGTGCTGGAGGCGCTCGCTGATCCGGCCCGCCGGACGGTGGTGCGCACGCTCGCGCACTCCGGGGCGGATCTCAGCTGCGGTTCCTTCGAGCTGCCGGTGGGGCGTTCGACCTCCAGCCACCACTTCAGCGTGCTGCGCGAGGCGGGGGTGCTGCGCCAGTACTACGTGGGCACCACCAAGATGAACGCGCTGCGCAGCGAGGAGCTGGAGCGGCGTTTCCCGGGTCTGCTGGCGGCGGTGGTGGCCGCCGCGGACGCGGAGGCCGGGCAGGCCCGGGGGGTGTGAGGGAGGCCCGCTGAGCCGCCGGCGGTCGGGGCGCTCTCGCCGGTCCGGGTGCCGGCGCGCGGGTAGTGGTGGGCCTCGGCGGTGGTGTCGGGGCCCTCGACGGCGCGGTCGGCGACGGGGGCGGGGGATCCGCCGGGCGGGCCCGTGGTGACGAACGCGTGCGCGTGGCGCGGGTGTTCGCCGTCGCGGGCGGCCTCGCGCGGGCCGGCGGAGCGGCTGGTGACGGGTGCGGGGGTGTCCTGGCCGGGCGGCGGGGTCTCGCGCGGGTCCGGGCGTCCGTGGACGAGCGGGCACCCGCCCGGGGGCGAGGGCGAGGACGCCGGGGAGGGCGGCTCGTCCTCGCCGGTGGTGGTGACGTCGCGGTCGCCGGCTTCGCCCGGCCGGCGCCGGCTTCGGCGCGGGTGCGGGTGCGGGTGCGGTGGTGGCGGGGTGGGCGACCGGGCAGGGGGCGGTGCGGATCGCGGCCCGGTCCACGCCGCGGCGGCGGTGATCAGGACGTGGCCGCCGGGGCGCGGGCGGCCGCCCTCGGCGAAGGCGCCGTAGGGGGTGGGGACAGGGCATCCCCCCGGCCGCGCCCTGGGCGGGCGTGAGACCGGCGGGGTGGGGCGCGCAGCGGGCACCAGGGCGTGGGGCGGCGTGGACGCGGTCGCCGTTCCGGGAGAAGGCGGGCGCGGTGTCGACGAGGCGGTCGGCGGCGATGCCGGTGACGCCTTCGCCGGCGGCTTCGACGGTGCCCGGGGCCTCGTGGACCGAGGGTGGGGGTCCGGCTCCTGCGGTCGGGTGCCGGTGTGTCGGAGGGCCTCGGCGCGGTCGAGGCCGGGTCGCGGCCACGCTCTGGCGCGGTTCGCCGGGCCCGGGCTGGGGCAAGGGGGCGTTCGGTGGCGGTCAGGACCTCCGGTCCCCCTGGGGTCTCGGAGACGACGGCCCCGGGCATGGCGGCACACTCTCCCCGGGATGCGCGGCACGGCGGCCCGGCGCCCTCGGCCGCCCCCAGGACGCGCCCGCCAGCCTCGGTCCCGGCCGCAAAGCAAGGGGGCTTTCCCCTTATCCCAAGGTGAGTTGATGGTCTGTCAGTTAACTGTTTCCCGGGCTTGCCCAGGGGGGGCGGGCGGGGCTGTGCGGGGCGGGCCCGGGGGTGGGGCGTAGGCTGGGCGGCCATGATCGACGGTGGGCCGTGGGGGCCGGGCTGGGAGCGTACGCGCCGCTGGGTTCAGGGGCACCTCGCGCCCGGTGAGCGCATCGCGCGGGTGAGCGTGCTGAAGGGCGGCTGGACCTCGCGGATGCGCCGCCTGGACATCGAGGGCGCCGGCGGCGGGGCGGGCGGGTACGCGCTGGTGCTGCGCTCGTTCGTCCAGCCGTTCTACCGCCGCCACGCGCCGGGACTGCTGGCGCGGGAGGCGGCGGTGCTGCGCCTGCTGGAGCCCGGGGGCATCGCGGCGGCGCGCCTGGTGGGGGTGGATGCGGCGGGGGCGGTGTGCGAGCATCCGTCGCTGCTGATGACACTGCTGCCCGGCGGGGTGCGGGTGGCCGAGGACGGCCACGCTCCGCTGCGCTCGCGCCTGCTGGCCGCGCAGCTGGCCGCCGTGCACGCCGTGGACGCCGGCGGGGCCCACAGGCCGCGTGCGTGGCAGGCGTGGACGGCGCCCGGGCGGGTGGCCGTGCCCGGGGGGACCGGGCGCGGCGGGCTGTGGGAGCGGGCGGTCGACGTGATCGGCGGTGAGGTGCCCGCGCACGAGTCGTGTTTCCTGCACCGCGACTTCCATCCGGGCAACGTGCTGTTCACCGGCGAGGGCGGGCGGTCGGTGGTGTCGGGGGTGGTCGACTGGGTGGAGACGTCCTGGGGCCCGGCGGACCTGGACGTCGCCCACTGCTCCACCGCGCTGGCGCTGCTGCACGGTCCCGAGGCGGGCCTGGCCTTCGCCGGGCACTACACGGCGGCGGGCGGACGCGAACTCGCGCCGGGGCGGGCCCACTTGTACTGGCGGCTGCTGGACGCCCTGGCGTTCGCGCCCGACGCCCGGAAGGTCGCCGAGCCGTGGCGGGAGCTGGGCCGCACCGACCTGACGCCCGCCGTGCTGACGGGGCGTCTGGAGGACTACCTCCAGGGCCTGTTCGACCACTACGCCTGAGCGCCGGGGCCCGGCGCCGCCCGGGCGGGGCGGACTCCCCCGGACGAGGGCTTCGCGTCGAGGGCCGGGGTGCCGTCGGCCGGGTTCCGGGTCCTCGACGCGCGGGGCCGGCCCGTCGCCGTGCCGCGGGAGGAGAGCGGGACCGCGACCGATCCGGGCCGGCGGCGCCCGGCAGGACCCCGCCACCGTGCTCCGGGCCCGTTGCGCCTCGCGCCGCCCGCGGGGAGGGGTACCACCGGGAGCCCGAGGAAGGCCCGGCCCCGCCGCCGGTTCGGCGAGGGCGGCCCGGCCCGGGGACCTCGCCCCCTGCCCGCCACCGGCTTCTGCGGCGCCCTGTTCCATCCCGGCCGGCCGTACAGGTGAGGCGCGGGCGGCTGGACTCTTCCGGCCGCCCCTCGCCCTGAAAAGAGGAGCGGCGGTCCTTCGACGCGGCGGGCGCCGCCCGCTCCCCCTTCCCTCCCCCGGGCCATGACGGCTGCGCGGACAACGGCGGGGTACGGGCCGTGTCGCGGCAGGGTGTCCCCGGCGCCCCCAGGGGGGTGCCTCTATGTCCTTCGTCAAGGCTGCGCGGGTCATGCTGGCACGGTTTCGGGGGTGCGGGTTTCGTAGAGGGTGCCGTCTCGGAGCATGGCGAAAGGACGCTGATGCGTTGGCGGGCGAGGCGGAGGAGGGCCTGGGTGTGGGTCTTGCCGCGGTCGCGTTGCCGGTCGTAGTAGGCCCGGGAGTCGGGGTCGTGGAGGGCCGCGAACGCGGAGAGGAACATGGTGTCGGCAACGGCTGAAATCGGGCCGGTTTGATCGGTTCAATTGAGCTTCCCCCGCTGCGCGGGAGGTGCTGATTACCTGGTCAGGACGGGTGTGGGCGGTTCGACAGCCACTGGTTCGGCCGTCGCCTGGTCGGC
>NZ_JBVITE010000099.1:0-16870 GCF_055575155.1 Kitasatospora sp. NPDC034533 | reverse complement strand
CCAGAAACGAGCATCGACCTCGGATATGTCCCCACCCATGAACAGCCCAACGAGCGAACCCAACGAACGTCACGGTAAGCACCGTTGCAGTACTAACTCGCTCTCTTCAGCTACTGCTGCTTTCAGCTATTGGCTGACGTCGGCCCAGCGAGGCTCGCAAGCCGGCGGGATCGGCCGGACGACCGGCTACTTCTGGGGCCCGCAGGTTGTCCAGGTGTTTCCCCTGATCTTCGAGTAGCAGTTCACCGCCGTGGTCTCGGCCTGGGTGAGCCGGAAGGGCTTGCCGTTGTCGTCGAAGGTCAGGATGCGTTCCTCACCCGCACGGTCGAGGTAGTGCAGTTCCGCGGTCCATGTGCAGTCGCAGGTTCTGCTGACCGCGTCGAACTCGAAGGTGACGGACTGGGCCGGAGTCACCGACAGCAGCAGATCGTCGGTCTTGATCCTGGCGCCGGTCTGGTCGACGGCGGAGATCGTTCCCGGGGTGGTGTCGAAGTCGATGTGGACGGTGATCACCTCACGGGGTGGACCGCCACAGGCAGGATCCACCATGGTGCTGACGGCGGGTCCCATCACCTTGCTGCTGCGGCTGTGCACCTGGACCTTGAGACTCTTCAGCGGCGTCTCGCGATCGCCGGATGCCTGCACCACGGCCTGAGTGAGGCTGTGTCCGGCGATCGCGCCGCCGTGACCACGGGCCCAGCGTTCCGCGTTGAAGTTGCTCACCGAAGACGGGGGATCGAAGGACTTCACATCGGCCTGGGTGCCGGGAAACCGCCAGACGTCGTTCCCGGCGCAGCCGGGGTCGATGATGCCGACCTTCTGAGTGAGCTGGTCGGCAGCCGCCGGGCCGGTGGCCGGAGTCCGGCCGGTCAGCACGGAGCTCTCCGGAGCGGTACCGGCGGCACGGCCGTCGAGGCTCAGTCCGGGGTGGGTCACCGCCGTTGCGCCGGCCACCAGGACGACGATCACGGCATAGGTGGCATAAACGCGGCGCGGATACCCGATGATCGGGAGGAAGCGAAGCCGGTTCCGCACAGTCGGGTGCCGTCCTTTCCGTCTGGCAGGGGGGGGGAGCGGAGATCCGTCACTGGACGGTGAATCCGTAGCAGCCGACGGGGTGAAGGCTGTGATCGCGGACCAGGTAGTAGATCACCGTCCAGTCGCCCTTCTCGGTGAGTGGTGCCGCCCCGGGGAAGCCCGCTGGGTAGTCGATCTCGTCGTCCGTGGGGAGGCGGCTGTCCTCGGGGGGAGAAGCGGTCAGTACGCGACTGAGCTGAGCGGCGGGATGAAGCCCCGCCTTCACCTGGGACGGAGGCCGGACCTCGACCACGTCGAAGACCCCGTCCGGCGGGGCGATTCCCGGGCTGAGTCCGAAGGTCAACTGATCGCGCGCGTCCGGCTTGTCCGGTGTACGGAACCTGGCCGCCATGCGGCCGGTGGTGGGGAGCCCGCCGGCGTCGAGCTGCTGGTTGCAGCTGCCCCCTCTCCACTCCAGGCCCATGTCCCTGATGAGGCCCGCGGTGATGCCGGAGGGTACCGCCGTGCTCGGGGCGGACGGCTTCGGGCTCTCCGCCGGCGCTTCCGTGCTCTGGGAAGGGCCCGGGTAGGACGGCTTTCCGGCCGCTCCCGGCCCGGGATCGGCGACGGCGAACTCGCCGTCCACCCGGGCGCTCGGGGAGCGCAGCGTGCGGGCGGCGGACGGCTCACCCGAGCTCGTCGCGCCGTTCGGTTGCGTGGCGGCGAACATGGCCAGCCAGGTGAGGGCGAACGCGCCGACGCCCGCCAAGACGCCGAAGCCCGTTACCTTCGCCCGGTTGCTCGTCCACGGCGCGGAAGGCTCGGGCGGGACCGGAGCCGGTCCGCCCGGAGCGTGGAGCGGAGCAGAGTGGAAGACGGTCATCTCCGCGGCCTGGAAGACCGCACCGTGGACCGTGCTGTCCTTGATCGAGTTGTCTGTTTCCTCGGAGGTCGGCCTGCTCCAGCCACCCGCCGAGCCATCGGGAAATCCCTGACCACCGTGGTTCGATGCTGACACCAGCACCAACCCCTCCATCGTCCTGGACGAAGCACGCAAGAAGACGTGGCGGTGCATCATCTCACCTAGACGCCACGGTTGTTAACGGCTGGGGATGCGGTGCGGCCCGCACGCATCGCCGCCGGTGGGCGACTGGCGGTGGCCGCCCTCCGCCGACCCGTCCCCCAGTCCACCGACCTCGCCGACCTCGCCGACAGCGCTCCCGAGCACGACCTCCGGGTCCGCTACGGCACGGCCCCGCGGACCACCCGCGTCGCCGAACCCGTCGCCCGAGGCCTCGAACCCCGGGCCGCTCGCAGTCCCGACCAAGCGCCGCTGCTTCCCGGGGCTGCGGCCGGCCCCGACCGGCTGTACGTCGTCGCGTACCGGCGGGCGGTGCGCGACGGTGAACTCCAGGCAACCGAACGGGCGTTGCGGATCACGGAGCGCCGGGCGCGCCTCCTCCGACCGGACCAGCCGGCGCGCACCGGGACCACCGGGCACGACGGCGGCCTGATCGAAATCGCGGCGGACACCACCGGCGACGAGCCGGCCGCGCTGATCGCCCCGGCCGCCGCGCGGGGCGAGGAGTGACGGCGGTCGACGGCCTGGTCGAGCAGCACCGGCTCCTGCCCACGGAGCGCCGCCGGGCCATCGTCGAGCGGGCGTCGCCGGCGCTGCGCCACTCACCGGGTGCGCTCGCCGCGCCCCTCAGTGACGGCCGGGAGATGCAGGCCCGGCATCTGGACCTGATCGACGACGCGTTCCGGCGTGACCACGCCGCAGGCCCTCGCAGTACGGTCGTGCGGGGGCGCTGGAGCGGTGGTACGAACAGCTCCCTCGCACGGGGCCGACGACGGCGGAGGCGCCCGTCGCCGCGGCGAACGGACAGGGTGACTCGCTGACCGCGGCGTCGTGTACCAGCCGGCACTCGCGCCGCGATGAAGATCGCTCACTCGCGCCTCCCGGCGCGCCTGCCGACTTCGCGCAGGGGCGCTACTCCTGCCGTCCGCGGCGTGAACTGTCCGGCGTCGGCTTGACGTTCCCCACGATTGAGCTGCGGATTGGCCGACGAGCCAGGACACGGGCGCGTTGAACGGGGAACGCCGGCGGAGGCATGTGCTACACCGAGGACACCCGTACCGCGTGCGGAGCGGCGCTCACCTGGGACGCTTCACTCCTCGGTGCCGATGTTCGGATATGTGGCCTGTCGTGTTGGAGGTGGCGGTGCGACCACTGCAGTCGGCGGAGCAGGAGGACCTCGTTCTCGGTGTTCCTCCAGCGAACGATCAGAGGACCTGGGAGCGGCTGGCCGAGGAGGACGCGATCTCGGCCGGACTCGCAGGGGGCTGGACCGCAGATGCCGGAACGGACGATCGGGCGGTACGCGTGCAGGTGGAATCCCGGCCGCACGTAGCGTCCCAGGCGAGCCTCCGGGCCGCGGCACGGATGGAACAGATGCCCCTGTGGGCAGAACAGGGACCGGTTGAGCCAGTCGGCGCTCGGCCGGTGACGGACGGAGCCGGACTGCCCGATCTCAAGGAGCAGCTTCGAGACGTGCTGGAAGCCTGGAAGGAGATCGTGCCCGAGGGGCGCAGCACGGCCGACGATCTGCGAGCGGTCCTGGAAGCCGATGTCGAGGCGCTGCAGGTTCGTTGGCGGCAGGTCGCCGCGACGCCAGGTGGCCCTGCGAGGCCGGTCACCGGGCGGACGACGGCTCACCCCGCTGCCCGGCAGGGCGCGGAGGCGGTCAACGCCGCTCTTCGCGACGCAGACGGATGCGACCCGGCCCTCCTCGACCTTGGGGAATGGCGGCAACTTCGGGCCGTCCGAGAGACGGTCGGCCGCCTGTGGCGAACGCTCACGGTGAGGGCGGGTGAGTTCGCCGGCCGCCTCTTCGCCGACCACCGTGTCTCGGAGTTCCTGCGCAACGTGTCGATTCACGCGTGCGAGACGATCGCCCGGCTCGCCCAACTCGCCTCCGACCAGCTGCGCCGTGGCCAAACCGCGCTGCCGAGTGCGGAGACGCTCCTCGCCCTCGGCGATGCGGCGGGCGCCTACAGCCTGGTCGCTCGGCGCCAGGATGGTGGTGCCGCTCCCGGGGGAGGGCCGTCGTCCGTCACTGTCGATGTTCCCGGGCTGCGGCGGATGGGCGAGGCGCTGCAGCGGCCGGGCCCGGCGTCCGTGCGTTCCGGGGGCGTCTCCGCGGGGGCGGCCAGGGCCAGGTCTGCCCGCCGGTTTGCGAATCGGCCCGCGGTCGCCGAGGGTGAGCAGCCCGCGCGCCTGCGGCATGGTGGATCGTCTGTCCAGCCCGGGCGCAAGCCCCACCAGAGGTGAGACGAAGCCTGGAGCGAGTTCGGCGGTTTCACTCGTACCGGTGAATCGCCCTGTCGGCGCGCCCGCGTCCGTCCACAGGGACCCGATTTATCACCCTGAACCGCCGCGAACCGTGCTTGCCTGTCGTCGCACCCCCCCACAGCCCCGACCGGAGGATCGAACCATGAACCTGAGCCCCGACCACCAGGACCTCGAACAGGTTGCCGCCAGCATCTTGGAGACGACCATCGTCGCTGCATACGCGCTCGCGGAGCTGGCAGACCGGGACGAGCGCTACGACGAGCTGGCCGCGCTCGCCGCTGCCTCCTATGCCACTGAGGCGAGCATGTACCTCCCGCTGCCCGAAGCCGTCCCGGAGGAGGGCGACAAGGGGGCCGACCTCACCCTGGTCGACCGCTTGAACGACCTCGCCGACGCACTCGACGAACTCGGTGAACGCTCGGTCGACATCCTGCACGTGAGGAACCGCCACATGGCTGCTCTCCACATCCGGGATGCCGCCATCGCGCTGCGCAATGCTCTGCCCGTCGGGCAAGGAGCGACCGGATGAGGGACGTCACCTGGGGTGATTTCCTCGCCATGACGAGAACCCGGTTGGGGTACGCCATGGCGGCCCTCACCCTCGCCGACATCGAGGGGCCGAGCTCACCCGGTCAACACGCGGCCCGTAGCGAGGCGTTGGCGGACGTCTTCCAGCTGCTCCACCGTTCGTCCGGCCGGTTCGGACCGCTCGCCCCCGACCCGCTCGGCATCGGCGAGGGCGACGTGGCCCGACTGCACAGCAACGTCGAGATCCTCGGGCGGTTCCTGCGCGACGAGGCCTTCTACGCCTGGCCGGAGCCCGACCCTGCGGCCTCGCACCTGGCCCAGGCCGTACGCTACCTGCGCCTCGCGGGGGACGTGCTCGCCAGCCACCACGGGCCGGACGGTGAACCTCGCAGCCCCTACGCCGCGTACCTGGACAGCGCCGGAGTCGCACGTCACATGGTCGCCGAGACGGCGGAACTCGCCAGCACCGCAGGGCGCGTGGCCGTACGGATCGGACAGCTGTGCCCGCCCGACCGCAGGGTGGTCCGCAGGCACGAGGTGGCCTACCGCATCAGGGAGCGCGCGGTGCTGATCGAACAGGCGGCGATCGGCATCCACCGCCAGCTCCACTCGCCCCGCCGGTCCGTGCCCGCCCCCGGCCTCATCTATCTCCCGACGGCGGCCACGGTGATGCCCCTCCCGGTCAGGCCGGGGGAGCCGCAGGGGGAAGCACTCCGGGCGGTCGGCGCGGGTCTGGATTGGCTCGCCGCCCACGTGGCGCAGCAGGCGGCCCAGCGCCTGCCGGAGGCCACAGTCGACGAGCTGTCAGCTGTCGCCAACCACTCCGGGGTGGCCCACGTGCTCGCCGCCAGCCTGATCGAGCACACCCGGGAACTGCTCACCTCCGACCCTGTCGCCCAGGGCGTCCTCGGTGCGGCCGGCGGGGCCCTGCGCGCAGCGGCCCGGGCCTGGCGTGAGGCCGCAGTCGTCTGGAAGCGGGACCTCGGCAGCGCCCCCGCCACCTTGAACCCCCGCCTCGTGCGCGAGGCCGAGTTCGCCGTGGTCCGACTCGGCCGCACCCTCTTCTCGTCCGGCTGGACCCGACGCGATGGCGGGCAACGCGCACCCAGGGCCGCGCACGAGATCATCACGGCGCCCGGCGACGGCCCGCAGCTGCTCGCCGCCGCCCATGCGGTCCCCGCCACCGGGCAGGTCCTCGCCGAACACGTCCCCCGCATCGCCCTCGCCCTGGTCCGGCGCGGGGCACTCCTCAGTTCCGACCCCGCCCACAACCCGCGCGGCAGCGCGCCCTCCGACCAGATCAAGGACGGCTGGACCAGGTGGTATCCGGCGTCGGCAGAGCAGATCAGCCACGTCACGAGCGCCTACAACCGAGCCCGTCAGGCGTCCGCGGCGGCACAGATCGCGGTCGCCCGCGCGGCGGAGGCGGCCGGCCATCCGCTCGCCCGGGCCGTGCTGGAGGCCGATCGCCGGAACACGCTCGGCTTCACCGGCGACCCCGCCAGCGACACCCGGCGCGTGCAAGCCGCCGCCGCCCGTGCCCGCAGCACGACGGCGGTACGGCCGCCGGAACCGGCGCGCCTGCCCGCGCACCGCGCGTCCGAGCTGTCCCGGGAGATCAGCGCGCTCCAGCGGCGCAGGAGGACCCGGTAGCGCCGGCCGATCAGTCCTCGTCCTCGGTGGCGCACCAGGCGCTGGGCACCTGGCCGGGCAACCGGTGCTCGATCCGGTGTTCGCCCTTGGTGCAGCCGCCGAACGGGCCGCCCGGGCCGCGCAGGGCGGCGACATGGGGGCGGTAGTGGTCCCGGTACCAGACGCTGGGCCCGGTGTACCCGCAGGTGGCGGGATCGGTGAGCTCCTGCCAGGCCAGCCACATCGCGTGCAGCACCCCGACGGCGTCCCAGTGCTCGATCCACCGGTGGCACCACCGGGCGTCGGCGGACACCTCGGCGAGGCAGCCGGGAACGAGGACGCCTTCGACCCACTCCGCGAGCAGCCGCAGCTCGGCGTCCCGCTGCTCACCTTCGAGGAGGAACAGGAAGGGCGGGTAGTGCCACTCGGCGTCATGCTCCTGCTGTTCGCCGGTGCCGTCGGACGTCTCGCCCCCGTCGGGTGTTCCGATCCCGTCGGGTGTTCCGATCCCGTCGCCCGCCGGCCCGTGCGCGCCCGAGACGGCGTCCCGCAGGTCCCGCAGTTCGGCCTGAACGGCCCGGAGCACGGCCTTGAGGTCCTCCACGTCCTCGGTGAGCGCCCGGCTCGCGGCTTCGTCAGCCATGGCGTGCCGTCTTCCGCTGTTCCCAGGCGACGGCGGCGCGCTTGGCGATGGCGGCCTCCTCGGCCGTCATCGCCGGGCCGATGTGAGCCATGGCCGCTTCCGCGTACCAGGGCCGCAGGGCGATCTGGGCGACGGGCATGCCGGTGGACAGCAGCAGGGCGGTGCCGCGCTTCATGGCCCGGACCTGCGCGGGTTCGAGGATCTGCTCGCGGTGCTCGCTGAAGGACATCGAGCCACCCTCGAGGCTCCTGGAGTGGGACTCGCGGATGATGTCGTGGTTCCCGACCAGGGTGGCGACGTCGCTGACGAAGCGCGGGTCGTCCAGGCCGACACCGATCACCTTCTTCGTGGCCGCGCCCCACAGGGCGTCCATGCCGACCTCCCCCCAGGCCCTCACGCCCTGCCGGTAGGACTGGAGGATCGTGTACGGGGTGATGCCCCGTGAGCCGAGGTGGCTGTAGAGGTCGGGCAGGTCCTCGATCCGGCAGATGTTGGCCGCCTCGTCCAGGACCGCGCGCATCGGCTCGGGCAGGCGCCCGCCGTGGCGCTCGCCGGCCTCGGACGCCGCGGTGAACACGGAGTCGGCGAGGGCCGCGACGACGGCGGAGGCGGCGCCGCCCTTCTTGCTGAGCAGGTAGAGGGTGTCCCGGCTGAGCGCGAACTCCTCGGGCCGGAACCGGGGCCGGTGCTTGTCGGGGAGCATCCAGGCGAGCACCTTCTCGTCGCGCAGCGCGCTGACGGCGGTGCGAGCGTTCTGATAGATGCCGGACTGGGTCTCCTCGGCGATGTTGATGGAGCTGTCGACCTGTTCGGCGAGGACCTCCTCGTGCTGGTACAGGATGCGCAGCGGCGCCCGCTCCTTGGGGTCGGCCAGCCACCTGAGCACGTGTCGCACGGTGGCGCCGTCCCACCAGGCGGCGCGCCACATGCCGACCAGCAGGTCGCTGGCGCCCTGGGCCCAGAACGGGTCGGAGGCCTCCGACTTGACCTGGTTGACGAAGTGCGAGGCCAAGCGCTCGGCGCGGTCGAGCGTCTCGGCCTCGGCGACGATGTCCCACCACCACGCTCGTTCGATCCGCGCGACGCCCTGGGTGTCGAAGCCCCAGACGTTGCCCGCCCTCCCGCGGGAGGCCAGGGTGGCGGCGTAGACGTCCGGCTTGTTACTGGTCAGCAGCAGGGCCGCCGGGGCCTCCTCTGCGACCGGGATCGCGATCGCGGAGGACTTGCCGGCCCGGGGCGCCATCACGGCCAGGTAGGTGTCCTCGTCGGACCCGCGCAGTTCCACACCGGTGGGCAGGTGGTCCCCGAGCGGTACGCCCCGATCGCGCGGGGCCACGTCGCGTGGTCTGACATCTCGCAGGGAGGCCCGCAGCCGGGTGGCGGTACGGGCGGCTCGCGCGGGGGTGAGGTCGCGCACCTGGTGGAGGGTGGCGAGGTGGGAGGCGTTGTGGAACCAGCGCAGGCCGGCCCACAGGCCCCAGACCAGTCCGGCGACGACGGCCAGGTCGAGGAACGCGGCACCGATGCCGCTGGCGGCGGGGGAGTGCGGCCAGACGGAGTTCCAGTCGCGCGCCATCTCGAAGACGGTGTACGGGCTGGGCGGCGGGACGTCGGCTCCGGCGAGGACGGCGCCCGCGGCGGCCCCGGCCCAGGTGGAAGCGGACAAGGCCACGGAGCCGCCGACGAGGACGCCGCCGGCGAGCCACGCCCGGTCGTTCTCGGTCATCATCGGCGAGGCCCCTCAGTCTCGTTCTCGGTCGCGTCGGTGTGGTAGAGCCGGTGCTCGGTCGCGGTGAGCGTCATCGCTGCGGCGATGCCCGGCCGACTGCCGAGTTTGATCAGGTACTTGCCACGCCCGGGATGAATCTGGTCGGAGGTGTCGAGACCAGTGCTGGTCGCCGACGCCCAGGATGTGATCATCATCCGCTCCTGCTCGGTGAGGGCTCGCTTGCCGGAGACACGGCTCAGTTCCTCGTCGGTCGAGCCGCCGATCACCCAGGTGTCGCACCGGTCCATCAGCCCCCTCGCCTTGGCCCGATCCTCCTCGGTGGGCAGGGATTCGGAGTCCAGGGTCGAATGCGTGGCGTAGATGCTGACATCGTCCGTGGTCCGGTTAAGGCGGCTGATTCCGTCCATGGCGTCGACGAGACCCGGGCCCGCCCGAAGGGCTCGCCACATCTCGTCCATGGGCAGTACGAGTTTGCGGCGCATCAGTCCGAGGCTGCGGGCGCTGTCGATGGAGGAGTAGGTGTAGGCCCAGCTGGCGATCATCCCCGCGGAGACGACGTCGTTGCCACGGGCCCTCAGCGCGCTGATGTCGACGGACACGGCCGGTGCGGTCAGATCGACCGGCGTTGTGGTCGGGCCGTCGAACATCCCCTTGAGGGGGCCGCCGACCAGGTTGTCCAGGCCGGCAACGATCGAACGGGTCAGACCGAGGTAGGTGTCGCCCTCGGCGGCGAGTTTGGCCCGCAGCGCCGCAGGGGCCTGCCGGAGGACGGCGATCACATCGGGAACCACGGGATCGGCACCCGGGACGGCGTCGGCGGCAAGCTGCACGGCGGTGGTCAGCGCAGAACGTTCGACCTCGTCAGGCTGGCGTCCGAGTCCGACCCGAGTGGCCAGGAGGGCGCCGAGGGCCTCCAGACGCCGGCCGTTGAGGACATCCAACAGGATTTCGCGGTCGACGGTCGGCAAGGCGGGCAGACGATGCTTCAGTGGGCCGGAGTCCAGGGGATTGATCCGCTCGGTTCCGGCGCCGATACGCAGCACGCTGCCACCGAGTTCGCGGACCATCATGGAGTACTCGCCCTTGACGTCGGCCGGGACACACATCATGTGGCCGAAGGACACGTAGACGAGGCAGATCCTCTTGATCAGGGCCGACTTGCCGACGCCAGGCTGCGCCATGACCCATACACCCGGGTTCGTGGTGAGCCTTCCGGTCCAGCCCGACGGATCGATGCACACCAGCTCCCCGGTGAGCACGTCGCGGCCGACCGGCACCCCACGCGGCGGCAGCCGTGAGCCGAGCAGGAAGGGGTAGATTGCGCCGGCCTGGGTCGAGGGACCGGTGTAGACATTCCCGGTGTCCTCCACGGCCGCCCGGCCGCCGTACAGGCCGCCCCAACCAAGCCGCGGAGCGTAGGCCCGGCGGGAGCCTGCTGCGAGATGCGTCCATCCGTGCTTGCGGCGCCCGCCGTCCGGCTCAGGAACCCAACGGGGTGTCAGGACCTTCGGCTGTTTCATGCCAGCTCCTCACTTGACCAGGGGGTGGTAGCCGATCGGAAGTCCGGCCGCGAAGGTGGAAGCCTGCGCGCCGTAGGCCGGCCGCATCCGGATGCCCTTCGTCGCCTTCACAGCGCGCTCCAACTCCTGTCGAGCATCGGGCAGTTCGGCGGCGGAGCGAGCGGTGGCGGTGACCCGCAACGTCCAGTCGACGACCTGGGCACCGCTCGCCGCCTGGTTGGCCGCCTGTTCGGCACGCTGGTAGTCGGCTTTCTGGCTCCACTTCGCGCGTCCCCGCACCTGGGCGGTCGCCTGCGCACGCTGCTCGGCGTTGGAGATCTCACGTTCGAGGACCGCCTCGCCCTCGATCGGGTCGAGCACGCGGTAGGAGATGGTGACACGGCGCTGGAACCGTCCGGGGCTGAGCAGCGGCAGCAACACGCTGTAGGGGATCGGGCGGCGCGGCATTTCCCGGAGCACCCAGCTTACGGAGACGGCGCCGTCGTGCGCGTAGGCCTCAAGTAGGTCGTCCGCGGCCACCGGGCCGCACTCGCCCCAGGACAGCTCGGCGAACTCCTCGTCCCGGGCGTCGAACACTGCGGGGTCGTAGGCGGAGCGGACCATGCGGCGCAGGTCGGTGGGCGTGCTCCGTCGGACGATGTCCGTGCCGGTGCCGCTCAGATCGAGTGTGTCGACCACCCGGAGGGCCTCGGCCACCTGTTCGGCCAGGTCGGTCGCGGGGTTCGTCCCCGCGGTCGGGTCGACGATGACGGTCATCCACGGTGCCACCGAGGCGGTCGCACGTGGCGTGGTACGTACGAGTTCATCGATCGTGTCGAGCGCCAAGCGGGGGGCGTCCGGTCGACGGCGGGCCTTGACGTCGTCAGCGAGTGCTTCACCCGCACCGGGGGTGATCTGGATGGTGACCGAGGCACCCAGGATCTGTTCGTCGGTGCTTATCGCGTCCAGGACCGAGCTCCAGCTGCGAAGGCCGGCGCGTACCGAGCTGGTGGTGGCCATGAGTGTCCCGCCGGGGGCGAGCAGGGTGGTGACGGCCATTGCCCCACTGGACCGGTTGCGGACCACCCCGACCGGACAGCCCGTGGTGGGGTCGTGCGCGGCGATCAGTACGGAACTCGCACCGACGCCGGGCAGGTCCAGGGCGTAGGGCTGCGGCAGAAGGACCTGGCGGTAGGACGTGCTACCCGACCGGTCGGCGCGCCGCCACGCGAGGACGGCCCAGTAGTAGGCCAGAGCCGACATGCCGTGTCGGCGCGCGGCGGCCAGCCCTGCGACGGTGAGGGTGAGCGGCACGGTGACGAGCAGGGTACCTGGGTACCGGGCGCCGACGATGCCGTCCGTGATCAGCACGGCCGCCGCCATGATGGTGGCGTGCCGCGACATTCCACCGAGGCCGAAGCTGCGCCGCGTGCGGAATCCCTGCACCCTCAACCCGTCCGGAACTTCGTGCGTGGTCGCAGTGGTCACAGGTGCCCTCCGTTTCCGATCTCCCCCGCACTCCGCTGGACGGTCTGGTCGAGTCCGTCCAGGACCTGGATCACGGGGCCCGCTCCGGCTGCCGTCCCAGCGACGCCGGCGACGATTCCCGCACCAGTGGCCTGAGCCGCGTCACCGGCACCGGCTGCGGAGCCCGTACTGTCTCCCGCCGGGGTCGGGTAGGGGATTCGCCCGGCGGCGGTGCGGGCGGCCTGAGCGAGGGCGTCGCCGCTGCCGTCCACCTCTTCGTCGTGGGCCTTGCTCTTGGGCATGGTCTGTTCCACGTGTTTCGCGTGTTCGACGGCTGTGGCCGGATGGTCTCCTCCACCGTCCGCAGCCAGGTTTTCGGTAGGAACATCGCTTCCGCGTCTGGCCATCGCGCCGATCGCGCCCACGGCCCCGACAGCGCCGGAGCCAGCCATGCCCGACCCGAGCTCCTCACTCAGGGAAGCGAAGATTCGCGTGAGTGGTCCGGGAGCGAGGATGCCGAGCACCAGCGTGGCCAGCCCGCGCAACCACGCGCTGAAGCCGTCCGACTTTCCGAACTCGGTGAATCCCACACAGACGATGACCGCGAGAACGGGTTTGTAGGCGATGCCGACGAGGATCGAGGAGATCAGCTTCGGCACCCACTTCTGGGAGGCGTCGCCACCGACCCGTCCGGCCCCCGCGATCGGCAGCAGGAGACACTGGATCGGGATCGCGCTGTTGCGTAGGAAGACCAGTACGAGCTGGATGAAGCCCACCAGGATGAGGACCACGGAGCCGCCTGCCACGATCACCGGGTTCACGATCCCGTTGGGAACCATGGTGGTGATGATCTTGTCGAAAGCGGTCTTATCGTCGTGGAAGACGCTTTGGACGAGCCCCTCGGTCAGCGCATCGCCGGCCGCCAGCAGCAGCGCCACCAGCGACACCCCGAAGACGCTCAGCAGCGCGTTCTGCGCCCATCCGGAGGCAGCGCGCAGCAGGTGCCTCGCCTGGCCGCTGACAGCCATGCGACCGGCCTGCCACATGAATCCGAACACGGAGATCACCAGGCCGAGCCATGTCATTATCCCGGCCAGTAGAGCGTCCCCGTTCCACAGGCCGGTGTTCTCCAGCCTCAGTGATGGTCCTCTCAAGGCGACCGTCAGCGTCACCGTCATCAACTGCTTGCACAGTTCGATGGCCGCCTTGAGCCAATCACCGACGGCGGACTGCCAGACCTTGTCCCACTCCTCATCGACCACCCTGTCGGTCGCTTTGCCGGCCGTCTCGCACCAGTCAGTGTCAAACATTCGCCCGATCAGACCGACGGCGGTCTGGCCGCAACCGAACTCGACGATCGAGCCGACGACACCGTCATCTGCGGCAGCCTGTGGTGGGAAGGCCGCGCCTGCGCCGAAGACGACGGTCACCGCCAGGAGGAGGGCAGCGAGCCGGTACCTCACGATGCCTGCCTGATCGCGGTCCAGCCGGCCGTGTTGAAGGCGGCGTCGCCCGGAACCGCGATGGCCGGCTTCTGGTCGGCTCGATCCGCCATGTCCTTGATGGCCTGTCCCGACAGCTTCCAGTCGCCGTCCTGCCAGACGGCACCGAGGATTCCCACGCTGTAGACCGTCTTCTCCGGGATCGTCTCCCCACCCTTGTCGCTGACGACCGTCAGCACGTACGCGGTCACCTGTGTTGGGGCAACTTGGATGGTCTTGACCCCGACCATGGCGGTTCGCATGAATGCGCCGCTCGGTAGAGGTCCGCTCTCCGGCAGACCGAGGGCTTTGCGTGTCGCGGCGTCAGTCCGCTCCGCACCCTGGCGCACCTTCGCCTCCGCCGTCGGGGACTGCTCGGAAGGCAGAACATAGGTGCTGTAGACGGCGAGTTGTTGGTTCGCGAGGGTGTCAGTTCCTTCGACGCCGATCGTGGAAGCGGCCACCATCATCCCGATGGCGCCGTCGGTGGTGTTGGGAAACCCGGTCTCTCTCCCGTTCGCCGCCCTCCGGGCGCCCTGTGGCACGGCGAGCCAGCGCTGCGGTTCGGTCCAGGTCGACGGAACGCTGTACGTGGGCGCCGGCTGAGGACCGGCTGTTGTCGTAGAGGGGGCCGGAGACGGTGACATTGAGGTCCCCTGCTGTGGCGTCGCATCACTACCGTTGCCAATCAGTACCTCGTACCCGGTCAGCCTGAGCACCGCAGCCAGTGTTGCGACTGATCCCCACAGCACGGCCTGGGAGAGGCGACTGCTTCTTCTTGGTTTCCTCATGTCAGCCCGCGATGCCGTTGAGGATGGAAATCAGCGAACCGGCGAGCAGGACGGCCGCGACGCCGCTGCCCATCCACTTGAACGGTTCGGAGCCGCCGCCGTGCCGGGACTTGTCGGACATGGCGAGCTTCCACACCCCGACGCCGGCGGCAACAACGCCCGCCAGTAGGAGAATCCACAGGCCATAGCCGAACAACGTGCTGACGGTACCGTCCATCCCCGGGATCTTGGTCGGCTTGGCGGCGGGGATCAGCCCCGAGTTCTTGGGGTCTTCAGCGATGAACACCAGTCACTTCCCTTCGAGCTGGGCACGGAGTCGGGAGGCCGCGCGCGCCACGGCGGCGTCGGCCAAGGCGTCTTCGGCGCGTTCGACCGAGCGGAGCGCCGACAGGTAGGGCAGGTACGCCGTTCCGGCGAGGCGTCCGCCCAAGGCGCGGAGGCGGTAGCGGGCAGCCGCCGCAGGGCGGGCGGGGACGTCGGCGACCACGACGAGCCAGGGCTTCGCCAGAGTGCCGGGCCACCTCCGGACGATCGCTTCCACCTGCACGGTGCCGTAGACGGTGCTGGGGGCGACGATCACCGGCTGGACGCCGTACGGCACGGGTTCCCCCGGTCCGAGTCCGCAGGCCCGCAGACCCCGCCCGTCGTCGCCGTCGAGCATCCGAAGCACCACGGCGGAGGCGATGTCGTAGCCGTGGACCGGCATGAGCCCGTACCTCGGGACGGTGCGTGCCTGCTGTGCAGGCACCACCGGATCGGGTGCCATGTCGCAACCTCCCCCGGTAACTCGCGTTGTCAGAGCGGCCTTTCGACCACGAGCCAGGTCGTCGTGACACGAGCCAGGTCGTCGTGATTCGGCCACGTGGCGTAACGCCCTCGGTGGCGTGGAAGGCACGGCCATCCGCCCATTCGGCGCTATCGGCGCACCTCACAAGGGGGTCTCCGTGAAGAAGGTCCTGATCGGGTGTGCGGTGCCCCTCGTGTTGCTGCTCGTCGCGGTCGTCGCGGCGTTCGCTCTGGTGGTGACGGCGGGAGCGGCCACCGGGACGAGCAAGGAGTCGGTCGGCGGGGTGCCCGAGGAGTACCGGTCCTGGGTGCTCCGGGCCGCCGGTGACTGCCACAACCCGGCGCTGGCCCCCGAGTTGCTCGCGGCCCAACTGTTCGAGGAGAGCGGATTCCGCGCCGCGGCGCGCAGCCCGGTCGGCGCGGAAGGGCCGGCGCAGTTCATGCCGGGCACCTGGGCGACCTGGGGGAGGGACGACGATCACAGCGGCAAGGCGTCGCCCTTCGACATCGGAGACGCCGTGATGGCGCAGGGGCGGCTGATGTGCAGTCTGCTCGCTCAGGCGGCGACGTCCGGCATCGCCGACGACCCCCGCCACCTGGCACTGGCCGGCTACAACGCGGGGTGGGCCGCGGTGGAGGCGAGCCGCGGTGTGCCGCCGTACGACGAGACCCGACGCTATGTGGCAGACATCATGGGCAACTTGGGCCGCTTCCGCGGCACCGGCCGGTTTCCGGAGATCACGGGGTACGGCGTCGGCCCGGACGCCGCACGCCGGGCCGCCACCCAGCTGGGTGTGCCCTACAGCTACGGCGGGGGCAGCCCGGCCGGTCCGAGCCGGGGCCACTGCGACGGGGACGGCGGGTACCGGGACGGGCGGTGCCTGGCCGAGGCGACGGTCGGCTGGGACTGTTCGGCTCTCGTCCAGTACGCCTACTGGCCTGCCCGCCGGCTTCCCCGCACCGCCGCCGAGCAGTACTCGGCCACGGCCGACCGTCCCGTCGCCCAGGCCGACCTGCGAACCGGCGACCTGCTCTTCTGGCGCCACGCCGGCAGCGGCCATGTCTACCACGTGGCGATCTACATCGGCGACGGACTGGCGATCTCCGCGCCGAAGACCGGCGACGTCGTCAAGAAGGCCCCCGTTGCGGACATGCCCGCCTCCGACTTCGCGGGCGCCACACGACCCTAGTGCTCTGACCGTGTAGGTTCCCATTTCACTTTGCGCTTTCCCGCTGATTCTGCGCCCAAGTCGTGCATGCGCAGCGGCGCTGTCGGAGGACTCGGGCTCATCCGTCCCGTCTCGCTGAGTTTGGATGAGTCTCACTGATCTGGGCGGGTTGGCCTGGGTTCTCGGGTTTGGTGGCTGCTATCGAGGGTGCTGTCACTCTTCGGGGTGAGTTTCGTCCCGTTCTGGATGGCTTGTCTCACGGAATCCGTGATGGTCGTGCTCATGGGTGGGCTACGAGCATTGAAGGGCCAGGTGTCGGGTTTCGATCTCTGGCCTGGCTGGAGTGCGGAGTCGAGGTACGGAAGCCTTTGGACCATGTGGTCGAGGCGGCCTTCGAGAAGGCGATTCCGGTTTTCGGGACTTTCCGTCGTACCGGGGGCAGCGGCACTTCCCCGGGCTGTACTGGCCGGCAACGACCGGGCGGCATGTCGGGTTCGAGTCGTGGCTGGAGCGCGATCACGCGATCCTCTTGGACTTCGATCCGCAGGTCGTGGGGTTCGCTTCGCAGCCGTTCTGGTTGTTCTGGCGTGATGAGGCGTCGGGTCGTGGCCGCTCACACGCACCGGACTACTTCGCACGGGCGGGCGACGGGACGGGCCCGGTGCTGGACTGCCGGCCTGAGCTTCCCCCGCTGCGCGGGAGGTGCTGATTACCTGGTCAGGACGGGTGTGGGCGGTTCGACAGCCACTGGTTCGGCCGTCGCCTGGTCGGCG
>NZ_JBVITE010000098.1:0-17952 GCF_055575155.1 Kitasatospora sp. NPDC034533 | reverse complement strand
CGTGCTGAAGACCGAGTGCGTGCGCCGCGCCACCTTCGCGACCCGCGCCGACGCCGACCTCGCCCTGTTCGCCTACATCGACGGCTGGTACAACATGAAGTTCCACCCTGCGGTTGGACACTGTCCGTTTACGCCGCCAAGGCGTGACCTTGCTGGTGTCGCTGTCGGATCTCGAGTGGAGTGAGGTAGCCCCACTCGGGGTGTTTGCGCAGGCGCCTGCGGTTGTAGAAGGTTTCGATGAACGCGAAGACCTCCGCGCGGGCGGCGGCGCGGTCCGACCAGATCCGGGTGCCGATCTCCTCCTTCAACACGGCGAAGAAGCTCTCAGCGGCAGCGTTATCGTAACAGGAGCCGACTCGTCCCATCGACTGCCTCATGTCCAACTTGCTTATCTCGGTTCGGAATTCAGCCGACGTATATTCGCTTCCGCGGTCCGAGTGGAAAATGCAGCCGCGCTCCAGGCCGCCGCGGCCGGCCGCCATCCGAATCGCGGCCACCGGCAGCTCGGCGCGGTGGTGGTCGGCCATCGCGTACCCGACGACCTCGCGGGTGGCCAGATCGATGCAGGTGGCCAGGTAGAGCCAACCCTCCTCGGTCGGCAGACAGGTCATGTCGCCGACCAGCCGCACTCCGGGGCGGGGTGCGGTGAAGTCGCGCCCGATCAGGTCCGGGACGAACACCGGCTTGCGGGCCTGGCGGGTCAGGCCACGGCGCCGACGGCGGGTGACGCCCGTGATGCCGCGCTCGCGCATGATCCGCTCGACCTTCTTCCGGTTGACGGCGCGGCCCTGGCGGCGCAGTTCCGCGTGCACGCGCGGGACGCCGTAGGCGCCCCGGGAGGCGAGGTGGATCACGGTGATCTCGGCCGCGAGCAGTTCCTCCTCGCGCAGGCGGGCCCGGCGGGCGGCCTCGCCGGCCCGCCAGGCGTAGAACGAGGACCGGGAGATCCCCAGGACGGCACAGATCCGCTTGACGCCCCAGGCGCCGTGGTGGTCATCAACGAAACGGAAGCGGATCACCGTGTCGTCTCGGTCGCGAAATAGGCGGCCGCCTTGCGCAGGATCTCGATCGTCTTCTGCTGCTCGACGGTCTGGCGCCGCAGCCGGGTGAGCTCCTCGCGTTCGGCGCTGGTCAGCTCGCCCGGCCGGCCCTCGCCCCGGTCGGTCTTGTCCTGCTTGACCCAGCCCCGCAGCCCCTCCGGGCTGACCCCCAGTTCCCGGGCGATCTCGGTGACGTTCCGATGCGGCGAGGACCGGACGAGCGCGACCGCGTCCCGCTTGAACTCCGCCGTGTACCGCTTGGCCATGTTGCTCTTGATTCCCACCTGGTGCTGCTTCCTCCGGGCTTGCATCGCCCAGTCTCCAGGTGTCCAACCTCAAGGGGAAGCTTCACGTACCCGCTCCACCCACGCCTCCTACAACCCGCCCCGCACGCCGGCCACGGTCCGGTCCTCAGTCGCTGATGCGCCCGCTGGTGTCGCCGGGCCCGACCGGACGCTCCTGCGCGGAACTGACAAGGAGGTCGCCGCCGTCGGAACGCTTGGGAGTGAGGGTGAAAGAGACCCGGTGGGTACGCCCCCGGGAAAGCCCGGCCTCGGTCTCCGCCCCCACCGCCCACAGTTTGAACCCGGCCTTCGCCTTCGCGTCCGCGCGCAGCTCGACGTCGAACTCCATCTCCACCGGCCCCACCGCGAACACCACCTGCAGTCCCCGGCCTCGGCCGCCGCCTTCAGCAGCTCGTCGCGCACCGCCGCGACCGCGTCCGCCACACGCCCCCGGCAACGCGGCCGAGCCGGAGTGAGTCCCGTCCGTGGCCTCAGCGGGACTCACCCCCAGCCTCGTTTCCTCAAGGTCTGGTCCCCGGCCCGCTCTCCGGGCGGGGCCTACAGAGGTCGCGCGGGCGACCGATCACCAGAGCCCTTACTCCGCCAGGACCTGGTCTACTTCAAGGGCCAACCTCGCCGCCTTCTACCAGCAAACCGGGCGCACCGAAGAAGCCACCACCCTGCTGGAACGGGTGACCGCCGACCGCGAACGCATCCTCGGCCCCAACCACCCCGACACCCTCACCGCCCACGCCAACCTCGCCGTCTCCTACTACGAGGCCGGGCGCACCGAAGAAGCCATCGCCATCGAGGAACAGGTGGCCGCCGATGCCAAGCGCGTCCTCGGCCCCAACCACCCCCGCACCTTGGCTGCTATGGAGGTGCTTCAGCGCTGGCACGCGACCTGACCCCGTGGCGGCCCGGGGGTTCCCGTCACCGGGAGCGGTGGCGACCATCGGGGCAAACGCCGGGATCAGGGTGGGCTCGGCGGGCTGACGAGCCGTGCGGTGGAAGGGCAGATGCGGCGGCTTCGGGTGGCCGCGAAGCGGATGGTCACCGCCGGTGTGGTCGATGTTCCGGCCCGATTCCTGCCCGCGGCCCGTACCGGTTCGGCCCGTGCGCGGAGTGAGGCGTGATGGGCAAGGCCGGGTTGGGCGGCGGCATCGGCGTGATGGGCGGCATGGTGGCGTTGCTGAGCGGCGCCCCGTGGTTCGTCGTGATGTTGGCCCTCGTTGTGGTCGCGGTCCTGGTCGGGCTCCAGATCGTCATCCCTCAGGATTCCAAGCACAAGCTGGACTGGTGGAAGGACGGGCGCGACCGCAAGGAACGCCGCCAGGAACGCCGCGACGAGCGCCGTGAGGAACGGCGCCGCCTCCGGGAGGGGCCGCCCGTGACGCTCCCCGCACCCGCTCAGCCGGCTCTGGACGGCGTGCTACGCCCGGCCGGGCAGAGGGGGGCGGCGGTGATCAGGTACTGGCACGGCATGCCACCTGGCTGTTGCCGACTCGTGTCCGCGCCGTCGCCGGTGCCTGCGTTGAGGGCCAGGTGGTGGTCCGCACCGCGGTCCGGCCGCACCCATCGGCGCCTTCCTTCGGCTGGGGCGGGCCGGCGAGGTCCAACTCCCGGAACGTCGGTGGGCCGTGCTCCGCCTGGGTGCGCGGCCCGCTCGGTGCCGCGCCCCGGTCAGGGGGTGTCGCCGGCCCAGTCCCAGCGGGACGGGTCGGCGGGGCGGGTTCGTAGTGGGCACGGCCGCCGGCGCCGTACGCCGGTGGCCGTGCGCGGGCGATCCGGGAGCCGGGTCCCCACGAGCTGGCGGCTGGGGTCACAGATCGCTCAGGTGCTCACGGAAGACGGCTTCGAGCCCGGTGACGGTACGTTCGGTCAGGACCTCGTCGGACAGCCCGGCCTCCATGCCGGCCCTGGTGTTGAAGTCGACCCGGCCGTTCGCGGGCACGAGCTCCCGGATCAGCCAGGCGGCGAACTCCGCGGCAACGCCAGCGGTCGCGTTGCGCAGGGACAGACCCTCGTCACCCGAGACACCGGATCCGATGCCCTCGAAAGCCGCCCCGCCGATGGGGAAGTCGAACCACCAGTCGTTCTCGTCACTCGGACCGTAGGCGCCGCCGTCGGCCTTGGTGTGCACGAACGCCTCCTCACCCTCCCTGCGGCGCAGCGCCTGGGTGAAGGTGTCGAGGGTGAGGTTCCAGGTGGTGCCCGGGGTGGGGGTGAAGATGAAGAGGGTGCTGGTCTCACGGCCTCGAGCCGCCACTAACGGCCAAGGCGTCGTCCCGCTCACGTGAGCTGGGGACTGGGGTCCGGCCGATCCCAGCACCCGGGCTGGGGGGGTCAGGCGAGTGCGATCAGCCGGTACACCGGGTCCGGCCTAGGCCGGTCCTGGTCGGGCAGTGCGGCCAGGCCGCGCAGGATCCCGGCAATCTCGTCCCCGGTGGCTTCTCGGCTCCAGGGAAAGCTGCCAGCCGCGATGCGCTCGCTCCACTGACGCGGACTGCGCCCCTGGCCGGCCCCGACGAACCTCTCCTCGGCGACGGGTCGGATTCCTTGTCCCGCCGCCAGGTGAGCCACCCGGTCGAACTGGTCCGCCGCCCCCTGAACATATTTCCTGCGCACCGGCGCGGTCACGGCAGCCACATCACTGTCTACGTGGAAGGCCGCCTCGTCCTTGTCCACCGTGGTGACCACTACGCCTCCGCGACGGGTCACCCGAGCGGCCTCTGCCACAACCGGCCCCGCGTCGTTGAGAAGATGGAGCAACCAGATCAGAACCACTGCGTCAACCCGAGCGGTTCCGATGGGCAGACGTGCGGCATCCCCAAGCACGAGCGACCCGGGAAGCCGCCCCGCCGCCATACTCATCATCCCGGACGAGCGGTCGAGCCCGATAACCGTGCGGGCCGGGCGCAACAGCCGCCTGGTCACGATGCCGGTGCCACAGGCCACATCCACCACGGTCCGCGCGGTTTCCGGCAACAGCCGCTCAATCGCTTCCGCTGCTGCAGCGGCCCGCGCCTCGCCACCCCGGGAGGCGTCGTATGACTCCGCCTCAGAGTTGTAGTCGATCACCTGCGCCAACCTAGCGCAGGTCGCACCAGGCAACGCCGGTGGGGCCACGTGGTGCCACCTCCAGCCCAGACGGGTGACGGTCAGTCATACCGCTACGGGAGATGAACTGTCCGCCCACCCGGACGGGCCAGTGTCCGTGGACAGTGCGCCCGTGCCACGAGACCAGTGGGGTGTCCGGCGGGGTGTGGCGCAAGTGCCCTCGGTGTCCCGGCCCTTGGTGTCCGATGCGGAGGTCAGGTCCGGTCGGCGCGGCAGCGTGCGCACGTGCACGCCGGCCAGCCCTTGGACGGGTGGTAGGCGTCGGGGTCGCTGGGGGGCTCCGAGGCCACGTCGACCGGCGGCGTCCTGTCATAGCGGGTGCCGTCGGCACCAACGCGGTACGTGCCGATGCGCAGCCCGGGGCGCCGTTCGCCGCGCGGGGACGAAATCCGCCGAGGTGGCCTCGTTCCCGTCCCCAGCTCTGGCGGTCACCGGGCGCCATCCCGACGCCGCCGGCCCTCGGCGAGCCGACCCAGGACCAGCCCGCGGCGAGCAGCGCGGCCGAGGACGGCGGGTTCCGGCATCCCGGCCGCGACGGGCCGGGGCCTCACGCCGCGCTCCGGTTCGAGGCGGCGGCGGACGGGACGGGGCGGGGCGCACCGCTGGTGGGCGGTCCAGGGGTGCGGTCGGCGGGGCGGCGGTGTCGTCATGGGGTGCTCCGGCAAGGGTCGGGCGTGAGCGGCGGTCCGCCGTGTCCGGGGGTTTGCCACGGGGACCACCGCCGTCGGTGGCCGTCCACTCCCCGGCACCGAGAAACCGGGGAGCGGAGCCGGGCACGACGCTACGCAGCACCGCAGATGGGGGACAGTACCCGCACGTCTGCCCGGACGGCCGGTCAGGCCGGCCAGCGGGCGAGGACGTCGGCGACCTCGGGGACGTCCTGGTGGTGGCGCAGTGCGGCGTGGGCGGTGCGGGTGCGGTCGGCGGCGCGGGAGGAGGGGATGGCGGCCGCGGCGGCGAGCATCCGGTCGGCGACGGCGGCGGCTTCTTCGGGTTCGCCCGCGTCGAGCAGGGCCACCGTCAGCCATGACGAGTAGAGGGCGTATTCGCGGGCGTGGGTGGGGTCGTATTCAGCGAGGACGGTGCGCAGCAGGGGGACGGCGCGCAGGGGACGGTGGAGTTGGGTGTAGACGCGGGCGGCCATGACGTCGTGTTCGGCGCGGGTGACCCAGTACAGCCAGCGTCGGGGGTCGGTGTCGGCGGGGAGTTCGGCGTCGGCTTGGTCGACCTGGTCGAGGGTGGTGGCGACGGCGTCGAGGGCGGTGTGCTGGTCGCCGGCGAGGGCGGCGACCCAGGCGGTGCGGGAGGAGGTGAGGGAGCGGGCGCGCAGGGAGTGGTCCGTGGCGGCCTGCTGCTCGGCGGCGCGCAGCAGCTCGGCCGCGCGGGGCAGGTGGCCGCGGCCGGCCTCCCAGTAGGCCCAGGAGCCGAGGAGGTGGGAGGCGAGCGCGCCGTCGTGGGCCTGGCGGGCGGCGGCCAGGCCCCAACGGAACAGCGGCACTGGGTCCACCGCGCCGCCGGAGTCGGTGGCGGCCCACCCCGCGAGCTGCGCCAGCTCGCCGACCGCGACCAGCAGCCGGCGCCCGACGGCTTCGGTGTGGCAGGTCTGGTTGTGCAGGGCGACGGCCCGGTCGAGTTCGCCGACGACCTGGGCGACGAGGTCGCGTCCGGCGAGCAGGTCGTCGGCCAGGCGCAGCCCGTGGACGCGGCGCAGCAGCGCTTCGGCGTCGGCGGCGCCGAGGGTGCGGCCGGCGCTCGTGCCGCACGGCGAGAACTCGCCGTGCGGCGGGAGGGCGTCGGCGATCACCTCGGCCGCCGGGCGGGGTGCGGGCAGCACAGCCGCCCGGGCCGTCTTCGACGCGGCCCGGGCCCGGCGCAGCCGTGACTCGTCCAAGTCGAGGACGGCGGCCAGGTGCGGCAGGTAGTAGGCACCGGGGGTGCGGCCCTTGTACTCGGTCTCCCAGCGCCACACGTCGGTACGGGTCGGGCAACTGCCGCCCGCCGCCGCCAGGCGCCGGGCGACGTCCTCCTGCGACAGTCCCAGCTCCCGGCGGCGGGCGGCGATCAGCGCGCCGATCCGCTCGGCCCGCTGTCCGCCCTCGCCCACACCCACACCCCTGTCCTGTCCTGCTCCGCGGCCCCCGATGGGACCGTACCCGCCATGGACAACGCGCACAGGCCTGTCGGGGAGACCACCGCAGCGCTTCTACTTTTTGGACCCTCATTTGAGGGCCCAAAAGTAGAGTCCGAGGAGTCAGCCCCGGTCCTTCTCGTCGACCAGCGCGGAGATCAGCTTGCGCGCCGCCGCCCGGGTCAGCCGTTTGATCGCCGTCTGGGCCTTCTCCCGGGGGCCGCGCGGCTTGAGGTCGGTGCCCTTGACCGCCTTGACGTACTGGGCGTTGAACTCCTCCTTGCCGACCTGTTCGGCCAGGCTCATCAGGTACTTCACCTGGGCTGCGGTGGCCGGCTCGGTCTTCGCGGCCGCCGCTCGGGCGCGCCGCTCGGCGTAGTAGGCGTCGTTCTCCGCCTTGCGCCTGGCCTCGGACTCCTCGCTGCGGCACGTGACGCGCACCGTCTCGTACCAACCCTGGCCCACGACCCGTCCTTCGCCACCACCGCCCGGATCGAGCGCGCGCTGCGCCTGGCGCGGCGCCCCGGCGCGGCGGACGCGATGCTGGAGATCCTGACCGAGCTGGGCTCCTTGCGCGGCGCCCGCGGGGCCTGGCGCCGCTCGCTGCTCGCTGGGGTCGCCGCCCTGGGGCTGCCGGTCTGCGTGGTCTGGGGCGAGCACGACCGTGTCCTGCCCGCCGAGCACCTGGCGGCGGCCCGAGTGGCCCTCCCGAAGGCCCGTACCCGTCTGCTGCGCGCCGCCGGCCACCTGCCGCAGATCGAACGCGCGGAGGACTTCGCCGCCCTGGCCCTGGACTTCTGGGCCTGACCGGCACCGCGCGGCCCGGTGGCGCGGGCCGCCCGGTCAGGCGCGTCCTGGGGAGCCGGCGGACAGCCGCTGGGCGAGGTACACCGGGACGACGGAGAGCAGGACCAGCACCGCCGCCACGACGTCGACGACGGGGGCCTGGTTGGGCCGGGCCAGGTTGGCGTAGATCCACAGGGGCAGGGTCTGGACCCCCGGGCCGGCGGTGAAGGTGGTCACCACGATCTCGTCGAAGGAGAGCGCGAAGGCCAGCAGCCCGCCGGCCAGCAGCGCCGGCCGCAGGGCCGGGAAGGTGATGTGCCGGAAGGTCTGGAAGGTGTGCGCGCCGAGGTCGGCCGAGGCCTCCTCGGCCGAGGGCGACATCCGGCGCAGCCGGGCGACGACGTTGTTGAAGACCACGACGATGCAGAAGGTGGCGTGTCCGATCACGACGGTGAGCAGGCCGAAGCCGACTCCGGCCGGGCCGAGCACCGTGCGGAACGCGGCGTTGAGCGCGATGCCGGTGACGATGCCGGGCAGCGCGATCGGCAGGATCACCAGGAAGGACACCACCCGCCGTCCGAAGAACCGGTGGCGCTGGACCGCGAAGGCGGTCATGGTGCCCAGCACCAGCGCCACCCCGGTGGCGCCGGCGCCGGCCTTCAGCGAGGTGAGGAGCGCGTCACGGGCACCCTCGGACCGCCAGGCGCGCACCCACCACTCGGTGGTGAGCCCGCTCGGCGGCCAGGCGAAGGAGCGGTCCCGGTTGAGCGAGTTGAGCAGCACCAGCAGCAGCGGGAGGTAGATCACGGCGAGTCCGGCGGCCAGGGCCGCGCGCAGGGCGGCCCGGGTGCGGCGGGAGAGGTTCACGGGTGGTCCGGCCCCCTACAGCGAGTCCAGGGCGCCCGAGCGGCGCACGGCGAGGAGGTAGCCGACGATCAGCAGCACCGGGACGCAGGAGAGCGCGGCGGCCAGCGGCAGGTTCAGCGTCACGTTGTCGGCGATCGCGGTGCCCAGCACCTGGGTCTTGCCGCCGACGATCCGCACCGCGAGGTAGTCGCCCAGGCTCAGCGAGAAGGTGAGCACGGACCCGGCCAGCACGGCGGGCCCGACCTGCGGGAGGACCACCGAGCGGAAGGTCCGCCAGGCGGAGGCGCCCAGGTCGGCGGAGGCGTCGAGGAGGCTGGACGGCAGGTTCTCCAGCCCCGCGAAGACCGGCAGGATCATGTACGGCAGCCACAGGTAGGCCAGCACGAGGACGACCGCCGTCGTGCCGTAGCCGGGGCCGGTCAGTCCGAACGGGGCGGCCAGCCAGTCGAGGAAGCCGCCCTGGCCGAGGACCACCCGCCAGGCGTACGCCTTGACCAGGTAGCCGGCCCACAGGGGGGTCAGCACCGCGACCACCAGCAGCCGGCGGGTGCGCGGCCGGACGATCCGGGCCATGCAGAAGGCCATCGGGAACGCCACCACGGCGTCGACGACGGTGACCGCGGCGGCGATGCCGAGGGTGCGCAGTGCGATCGCCCGGTAGACCGGCTCGGTGAGGACGGTGGTGAAGTTGGCGGTGTTCCAGACCCGCACGACGTCGTAGGTGAAGCTGTCGACCGCCCAGAAGGCGGAGAGGAACAGGACGGCGAGCGAGCCCAGGTAGGCGAGCACCAGCCAGGCCATCGGCGCCGCCAGCAGCAGGGCCAGGCGCAGCCGGGCGTGCCGGTGCAGGACGGTGGCCGTCCGCCGGAGGCCGCCCCGCCGCAGGGGCGCGGCGGCCGCGTCGGTCGTCACCGGTCAGCCCCTGATCCCGGTCCAGGCGGCCGTCCAGGCGGCGTAGTCGGTGCAGGACGGCCCGCGCCCGTCCAGGCAGTCGCGGACGGGCGTGGTCCAGGAGTGGACGTTCTTCCAGTAGGCGTCGTCGGTGGCGTGGAAGACGGTGCAGAAGTTCTTGTCGGTGGTCTGGTCGCAGGCCTTGGCGTTGGCCGGGGCCTCGCCGAACCACTCGGCGACCTGCGCGTTGGCCTTCGGCGAGACGATCCAGTTCATCCACTGGTACGCGCAGTTGGGGTGGGCGGCCTTCGCCGACACCATCCAGGTGTCCGACCAGCCGGTCGCGCCCTCCTTCGGCAGCAGCGCCTGGACCGGCACCCGGTCGGCCTGCGCCAGGTTGGCGATCACCTGCCAGGTGGTGCCGACCACGGTGTCCCCGCTCCTGAAGGAGTTCTCGGCCTTCTGGTAGTCGCTCCAGTACTCGCCGACCGCCCTGTGCTGGAGCTTCAACAGCTCGACGGCCGCCGTGAGCTGGGCCTCGTCCAGGGCGTAGGGGTTCTTGATGCCCAGCTCCGGCCTGGTCGCCATCAGGTACAGCGCGGCGTCGGCGATGTAGATCGGGGAGTCGTAGGCGGTGACGTGGCCGGCGTGGGCCGGGGCGTCCTCGAAGACCGCGCGCCAGGAGTCGGGCGCCGGTGAGACCTTGTCGGTGCGGTACATCAGCAGGTTGGCGCCGCGGCCGTGCGGGATGCCGTACATCCGGCCGTTCACCGAGTTCCACGGCTGGTTCTTCAGGTTCTCGAAGACGTCCGCGTAGTTCGGCACCAGCGCGGTGTTGACGGGGGCGACGTCACCGGCCGCGATCAGCCGCAGCGTCGCGTCGCCGGAGGCCGAGACGGTGTCGTACTGGCCGGTCTTCATCAGCGAGACCATCTCGTCCGAGGTGCCGGCGATCTTGGTGTTGACCTTGCAGCCGGTCTGCTGCTCGAAAGGATGGACCCAGTCGACGTTCGGGTCGTTCGAACCGTCCTCCGCGTAGCCGGCCCAGGCGACCAGGTTGAGCCGGCCCTCGCCGGCGCCCAGGGACTGCGGTGTCGGCAGGTCCGGGGGGTTCAGTCCCTGGGCGCCGGTCGTCGCGCCGTTGCCGCCGCAGCCGGCGGCGAGCAGGAGGGCGGTCGCCGCGGCGGCCACGGCCCGGGCGATCGAGGAGGTGCGGGTGCGGGAGCGGAGGGACATGGCCTTGGTCCGATCTGGGGGTTCGGGGAAGGGGGACAGGGGCGTCGCAGAGCGGTGCGGTGGTGGTGCGGCGGTGCGGCGGCGGTGCGGCGGGCTACCCGGCGACGCGGACGGTGTGCTCGCGCCGCCAGGACAGGACGACCTCGGCGCCGCGGTGGCGCAGCACCTCGGCCGAGCCCTCCTCGACGTTCTGCCGCACGACCGTCAGCCGGCCGCCGGCCGCCAGGTCGACCAGGAACCGGGTGTGGCCGCCCGCGTAGACCACCTCGGCCACCCGGCCGGGTGCCGACAGCTCGCCGGGCCCGGCCGGATCGCCCGGCCGCGCCATCCGGATCTTCTCCGGCCGGACGCTGAACAGCCCGGCCTCGCCCACGACCTGCTCGGCCGCCGGACCGTCCAGCAGGTTGGAGGTGCCGACGAAGCCCGCCACGAAGGCCGTGGCCGGGCGCTCGTACACCTCGCCGGGCGGGCCGACCTGCTCGACGCGCCCGGCGTTGAACACCGCGACCCGGTCGCTCATCGTGAGCGCCTCGTCCTGGTCGTGGGTGACGAACACGAAGGTGATCCCGACCTCGCGCTGGATCCGCTTGAGCTCCGTCTGCATCTCGTGCCGCAGCTTCAGGTCGAGCGCGCCCAGCGGCTCGTCGAGCAGCAGCACCTTCGGCCGGTTCACCAGTGCCCTGGCGAGCGCCACCCGTTGGCGCTGTCCGCCGGAGAGCCGGTCCGGCCGGCGCGGCTCGAAGCCGTCGAGCCGGACCATCGCGAGCGCCGCGCGCACCCGCTGCGCCCGCTCGGCCCTGGGCACCCGGCGGACCATCAGGCCGTAGCCGACGTTCTGTCCGACCGTCATGTGCGGGAAGAGCGCGTAGTCCTGGAACACCGTGTTGACGTCCCGGTCGAAGGGCGGGAGGCCGGTGACGTCGGTCCCGCCCAGCAGGATCCGGCCGGCGGTGGGCGGCTCGAAGCCGGCGATCAGGCGCAGCACGGTGGTCTTCCCCGACCCCGACGGGCCGAGCACCGCGAAGAACTCGCCCTCGCCGATCTCCAGGTCCACGCCGTCGACGGCGCGGACCCGGCCGTCGAAGGTCTTCGCCAGGCCTTCGAGCCGGACCGCTGCGGAAGCGGCGGAAGCGGCGGAAGCGGCGGAAGCGGCGGAAGCGGTGGCCGGAGCGGTCCGGGGCGGACGGTCGTCGTTCCTCACGGCGGGCGGTCCTTCCGGCTCGGTGTCGGGTGCGTGGTCTCCATCGGCCGGCGTCGTGCCCGGCGTCGTGCCTGGACCGCATCCTCGACGGCCCGGGCCCGTCGGCGCCCGGAAACCGGGGCGCATTCACCCGATCCGGCCATCGACGCCCGCCCGCTGTGACGCCCGCCGTGCCCTGGTGTGCGGCGGGCCGCACACCAGGGCGGTCCCGGACGACCGTCAGCCGGCGACGACCCGGGCTTCGATCTTGGTGCGGTTGAGCTCGGCGTCGGCGATGTACACCGACAGGTCCACCGAGCCCCTGGTCCACGCCTGGTCGGCCGAGGCGGTGCTCACCGGAACGGTCACGGTGCCGCCCGCGCGCAGCATGCGGCTGCGCGCCGACGACAACGGCGACGTCACGGCCGTGGCCTGGCACGACGGCACCCGGCTGGAGGGCAAGGCCGCCCAGCGGTGGGCCACGCAGCAGGCCCTGGACCCGCTCACGGCCTGGCGCACGACGCCGGGCCGTGGCATCACCGCCCCCGCACGCGTCACCGGCCAGTACGGCACGATCCCGCCCTGGACCGGTGCCCTGCTCATGTCCTCCGAACGCGGCCCCGCCGTCGTGCAGCACCTGCGCGCCGCGTGCGAGCGCGGCGACGTCCGGGGACACGGTGCTGCGCCTGGCCGTCTCCGGCATCGCCGACGGCAACGATCACCGGACCACGGTCGTCGGCGTCCCGGCGGCGTCCGTGGCGATCGGCCGAGCCCGGCTCTGGCAGCGGGACGCGCGGCGGCGGGACCTGCTCGCGTGGGCGGCCGGCATGCCCGAGATGACCGTGCGGGCCATGCGCCACGGTGTGCGCACCGCGGGGCTGCCGGACCACCTCGCGGCGAACCTCACCGTCAATCCCGACGACGCGGCGTGGCGACGGCTGGTCGGCGACGTCGACCGCGCGCCCGACGACACCCTCTACGACTCCTGGCGCAGGCACCTGACCCAGGGTCTGGAGCGGTGCATGCACGCTCTGCCCCGCACGCCCCGCGGAACCGAGATCAAGGCCAAGATCCTCGCGGAGAACGAGCTGCGGCGACTGTCCGGCAAAGCCTACGTGCTCAAGTACACGGCCGGGTTCGCCAATACCACCGCCTCACGGCCAACCCGGGAGAAGCCGGCCGTCGGCCGACCTACACCGCCTGGGGCGAGAGCAAGACCCTGCCCCAATGGGCCGACGACGACCGATGCCTCGCGCTCCTGGCCACGCTGCGCCAACGGATGCGTTCCGAGGGCGCCGACTTGGAAGCCGCGCTCACCACTCCCAGCCAGAAGTCCGGGACCGCGGTTCGCGGGCGCTGACCGGCCGGCTGCCGGAGCCCGTCCGTACGCTGGGCCGGGTCGCTTGCCCACCGCGTTCCCACCCCGGGAGGACCTGGAGTCGCTGCCGATGCAGGACACCCGCGAGATCCGGGTGCTCGGCTTTCTGCCCGCCGACCGAGTCGACCCGATCCACTACCTCAAGAGCTACTACCTGACACCGTCCGGGCCGATGAACCAGCAGGTCACCGACAACCTCGACCGCATGATCAGCGAGCTGGAAGACGGCCGGGACGAACACGAGGAGACCGCTGATGCCGGCTGACAACGCGCACCTTGAGGACCGGGAACAGGCAACGGGCTGTGCCGGAAGGAGGGCGGTGCGGCCGGACTGTCGTTCAGCAGGCCAGGTTCTTCCGAATGCGCGCGAACTCCTTCCTCACCTCCCGGGTGTCGTCGCCGCCGGGGTTCCAGGGGAGGATCTAGGGGATCTTGGTGGACTGGCACTCTACGCCCGCCGTCCGTAGTGGTCTGTGAAACTCTCCGTGGCTGCCGGCGCGGTCACCTGCGCTGAAGCCGGGCGAACGGGTCCTGGCGGCCAGTGTCGCAGGGGCCAGGGTGCCGGTGCCGAAGCGCGCGTTGGCACGGTCGATGACGGGCTCCAGCGTCCTGGCGCTCTCGGTGGGCCGATCGAAGGTCAGCTGGACTGTTGCGGACTTCTGCTCGCGGAGGTCACCGGCGCGGGCGGTGACGGCGCGAACCCGGGCCCGTTGCAGGCCGAGCCGGGCGTGCAGGCCGTAGAGGGCGTCGCGCAGCGCCGGGCTGTGGCCGGTCGCCTCGGGCAGGGTGCGGGAGCGGGCGGCGTGGGAGCGGTCGGCGAAGGTCACCTGGAGCTCGACGGCACGGGCGGCCTGGCCGGCGGTTCGGAGCCGGGCGCCGAGGTCGGTGGCGAGCTGAAGCAGAGCTCGGCGGATCTCGTCGGGATCGAGGACGTCATGGTCGAAGCGGGTGATGGAGGAGATGGTCGCGGGCGGTCCGGAGGGGGTGACGGTGCGCCGGTCGGTGCCGTGGGCACGTTCGAGAAGCAGCCGGCTGGTGGCCGCGCCGGCGGTGCGCTGCACGGTGGCCGGCGGGAGGGCGGCGAGTTCACCGACGGTGCCGATGCCGTACCGGCGCAGCTTCTTCTCCAGCGCGGGGCCGATGCCGGGCAGGTGGCGCACGTCCTGGCAAGAAGGCGAGCTGCCGGGCCGGGTCGTCGGGCAGGACGTGGACGGTGCCGGGGGTTGCGGTGTAGGCCTTGCAGTTGACCGGGCCCTCGATCATCGGTGTCCCCGATTCGTCGACCAGGTCGAACCAGTAGGAGCCGGCCTCCTGGCGAACCAAGTGACCAGCCGTCGGGCCACTGCGTCGGCACCAGGCCCCACATGTCCGCGGCGGCCGCGTCCTGGACGTCAACGCCCAGGAGGGGGAAGGTCTCCGTGGTCTCGCCAGGCGGCGCCGCAGCGGCGGCAGGCCCTGCGCTGTGCGCAGGACGTTCTCCTGGTGGCGTTCGACGGCCCGGCCTCGGGCGGCGGCAACGGCCAGGGTCGGCGGGGTGATCAGCCAGACCAGGATTGACGCCAGAGGGAAGGCCGGCGGCCGGGAGGCGCCCGGAATGAGTCCCACCCCCGCGGGATCCCGCCAGATCGCCCGTCCCTCTGTTCATCGCCTCGGCCGACCCCTTTACTGTTTCTCCCTGCTCCTGCTGGCTGTCACGGGGAGTCATCGCGCACGAAAACCCGGTTCGCCGGCACAGGAGCCGATCACGGAGCACGTCCGACCTTCGCCCCGCTCGTCACACGAGGAGCCGCAGATGAAGAAGATCGCCGCTGTCCTGAGCACCGCCGCCCTGACCGCAACTGCCTTCCTCGCGCTGTCCCCCACCGCCCAGGCCACCACGAACGCTTCGTGCTACGGCAGTTCCTGTTACCACAAGGACCCGTCGAGCACCGGCTGCGGAAACGACGCGATCACCGCCAAGAGCGCGCGGGCCGCGGACGGCACCCTGGTGGAGCTCCGCTACAGCGCGACCTGTCGTGCCGCATGGGCCCGCATCAGCAACGCCCCCGTCGGCGCCGAAGCGTACGTCTCGAACACCGCGGGCCAGTCCGACAGTGTGAACGTCGCCTACGGGAGCGACGTCCACACCTCCATGGTGAACGACGTCAATATCCAGTCCCACGCGTGCTACGCGAAGAACTCCGGTTCGAACTTCTCCGCCTGCACGGGCTGGTACTGATTCCACACGTCGGCACGGTGATCGAGGCGTCGAGGTCGGCAGCGTAGCGCACCAGGGCGTCGTGGACCGGGTGCGCGCGGATCACCGGGCGCGGGTATGGACCGCCCTCGGATGCGGCGGCTGGGCCAGAGTGGCTGGTGGATGCCGTCGCTGGTCAGCACCACGAGTGGGACGGTGGTCTCTGTCTCCCGTACATCCGGGCACTCCGGGCAGAGCAGTCGCCGGTGGAGCGGTGTGAGTTCGTGGTCATGCGACCCAACGTAGCGACCTGGTGGTTAGCGCGAGTTGCCGTGGATGATCACCCGGCCGGGATAGTGGGCCTCCAGGTACGTGCGGGCCGCGGTGAGGTCGCCGACGACGCCGACGGTGGTGCGGCGGCCGTCCGGTGCGAGGTCCGTGCTGTAGACCTGGAAGCCGGGGCGGTCGAGCGCCTGGAGCTCGCCTTCGAGCTGGTAGTCGTGGCCGCGCCGGTAGACCAGGTCGGAGATGATCGCCCCTCGCACCACTCGGGTCTGGCCCGGCCAGCGCTGGTCGAGGGCGCGGCGGGCGGCGGCAAGGTCGCCGATCACCTCGACGGTCTGGACCGTCTCGCCGGGGCTGGCCCCGACCATGCTCACGTGCCAGGTCGCCGGGCCGACACCGGCCTGGTAGACCTGCTGCTGGAAGTCGGCCAGCGCCTGCCCCCGCAGCTCGTCGGGTTGGGCGGCGGCCGCGCCGCAGGCGACGGCCAGGCCAACGACGAGCAGGAGCCGGCTGGTGAGCGCAACGTCCACGGACGCGCCCCCCTTTCAGAGCCGGGCGATGGAGAAGTTGAACCTCACACGGTTCACAGGGCAGAGAATCCGAACCTGGACACCACAGGATTGAGTGGCGTGTAGTACCCGGTCGAGAAACAGTTTGTCGGAGTCGAGGTGCCGCTGCACGGGATCTTCGTGTCGGTCGCCCCGGCGATGATGACGCCGACCGGCGCCATGGAGTCGCCTTGCGGAAGCGCCACGGCCGGTCCCCCGCTGTCGCCCTGGGCGACGGCGATACCTCCGCTGCGGGACCTCACCTCGGTGGCGTTGGTGCGGCCGGACGGCGAGTGGACGCCGACGCGCGTGACCTCCAGCTCGCAGTGGAACCCGGACGTCGCCCCGCTGAAACAGGCGGACTGGCCCGGGTCCAGGCGCGCCGGACCGTACAGCGGGCGCGAGTCGCCGCTGTTCCAGGGGCCGCTGTAGAAGCGGGCCGCGGTGCTCTTGTCGGTGGTGATGACGGCGACGTCGAGGCCGTTGTCGTAGGCGGTGACCTCGCCCACGACGCGCTGCCCGGCGTAGACGTTCCCGCTGGTCTGGCAGTGGGCGGCGGTGAGCAGGACGCGCCGCTTGTCGACCCAGCCGGGGACGCCGGTGGAGCACCGGTCTTTGTCGCCCAGGGTGAGGTCGGCCCCTGCGTACCAGGGCGGGGCATCGCTCGTGCGGCCGCCCTGTGTGGGGGTCTCGGGTGAGCCGATCTGCGGGTGGACGGGGATGCCCGCGATCTGTGCGGCCCGGGCCTCGTAGTCGTGCACCGGTGCGTCGGCCAGCGCGAGGCGCTTGGTGGCCTTCGGCCGGTAGGTGAGCACGAGGCCGCTGCCG
Organism: Kitasatospora sp. NPDC034533; assembly: GCF_055575155.1. Classification (NCBI taxonomy): domain Bacteria; kingdom Bacillati; phylum Actinomycetota; class Actinomycetes; order Kitasatosporales; family Streptomycetaceae; genus Kitasatospora; species Kitasatospora sp. NPDC034533. The sequence goes on along the minus strand of NZ_JBVITE010000098.1, from coordinate 1,205 downwards.
TCGTTGGCCGGGGAGATCGACGACCACTCCGCCGTGTCGTTGCCGACGGCGGCGATGAACCTGTTGACGGCCTGGTCCATCTCGGAGAGCGAGTAGGCGGCCGTCCGGTAGTGGACGTCGTAGTCGGGGCTCACCGGGCCGGTGGGGTCGTGAACAACGGCGTCGCGGGTGCGTGTGCGCCAGTTGTTCACGGCGCCGATGATCCGGGCGGGAACGGCCCCCTTCCAGAACAGGTCGAGGTAGTGCTCGTCGCCGTGGAACACGACCGAGGCGAATCCGCCGCCGACCTGCCCGGTGTCGACCAGCTGATGGATCTCGTCGGCGATGGGCACCAGGCGCTGCTCGTGGTGCTCGCGGCTCAGCAGGATCGCCGGAGCCATGCGGGCCTCGTCGGCGGCGCCCTGGGACCGTGTGACGGCGACGGATGCGGCGCCCAGGACCAGGACCGCTGCCGCGTACAGGAGTTTCGATCCGCGCATGGGGACACCATAGAGTGACCAGAACTCCTACACGGAGTTATCAGATCGTATGCGTTCCCGCAGCGCGAGCGAGTCGTACGGACGCCGCCGTTGTGCTGTGGTCAGCCTGTGGCTGGCAGCTCGTACACCATGATCGCGTAGAGCGGGGAGTCGATGAAGGGCCGGTGCTCGCCGACCTTGCGGTAGCCCCAGGACTCGTACAGCGCCTGGATCTTGGGGCGGGCGGTGTCGACGGACAGGACAGCCATCGCTTCCGTCCGGCCGGCCAGGAGCTCCTGGTGGAGCTGCTGGGACAGACCCTGCTTCCGCCACCGGGGTCGGATCATCAGCTCGGACACGCCGAAGGTCGCGGAGCGCTCGGGGACCGGGCGGTGCCAGTACAGAGTCAGCCGGCCCTGCTGCGGGTCGATGGTGTGTCCGGCGTAGCCCGGGACCGTCGCGCGCTCGTGCTCCGGCACCCCGGTGATGGCGTCGGCGAGCCGGTCGAGGTCCGCTTGGCGGCGGAGCACCTCGTCGGGGGCTACCTCGCGGTGCGCGTCGAGCCCGGGCGGCGGTGTGGCCGCTCGGGCCGGCATCGCGGTGAGGAGGGTGAGCAGGGCCCCGACGGCGGCCGTCCTGCTGGTGCGCATTCACCTAGGGCCTGTTTCAGAAGTGGATCAAGGTCGTGAGATGATCACGTTCCATGGCTCGGGGAGATCTGACGGACGCCCAATGGGCGGTGCTGGA
>NZ_JBVITE010000097.1:0-18085 GCF_055575155.1 Kitasatospora sp. NPDC034533 | reverse complement strand
GACGGGTAAGCGTCCTGTGGGCGCTCCTGCGCGACAACCGGGTCTTCACCCCCGATCACGTCGCGCAGACGGCTTGACTCGGTCATTGAGACTCCCTGGCTCGGTGCGGGGCCGGGTGGTGGCCCGGCCGTCCGTAGTTCCATGGCACCACCGATCCCGGACTCCCGGCAGGGGCCGGGCGACCCCTGCCGGGGGCACCGTTCGCCCCGGTGCCCGCCCGTCCTAGCCGGCTGGGGCCGGCTTCGGGGAGGGCGCAGCATGGAGGTGGAGGAGGTGGCAGGGCGGCGGTGAGCGGGAAGCTGCGGGTGTTCCTGGGGGCGGCGCCGGGGGTGGGGAAGACGTACGCCATGCTGCGGGAGGGCCGGCGGCTGTCCGGTGAGGGGGTGGACGTGGTGGTCGGCCTGGCCGAGACGTACGGTCGCCGCGGGACGGAGGAACAGCTGGGGAACCTGCCCGTGCTGCCCCGCAAGCGGGTCCGCTACCAGGGCGTGGAGCTGACGGAACTGGACGTGGACGCGCTGCTGGCGCGCCGCCCGGCGCTCGCGCTGGTGGACGAGTTCGCGCACACCGACGCGCCCGGCGGGCGGAACGGGAAGCGCTGGCAGGACGTGCGGGAGCTGCTGGACGCGGGGATCGACGTGGCGACCACGCTCAACATCCAGCACCTGGAGAGCCTCAACGACGTGGTCGAGCAGATCACCGGCGTCGCCCAGCGCGAGACGATCCCCGACGAGGTGGTGCGTTCCGCCGACCGGATCGAGCTGGTCGACCTGAGCCCCCAGGCGCTGCGGGCGCGGATGGCGCATGGCGAGGTCTACCCTCCGGACCGGATCGACGTGGCGCTGGAGCACTGGTTCCGGGCCGGCAACCTCGGCGCCCTGCGGGAGCTGGCCCTGCTCTGGCTCGCCGACCGGGTGGAGGAGGAGCTGGCCGACTACCGCGCGCGGCACGGCATCCGGGCGCCCTGGGAGACCAAGGAACGGATCGTGGTCGCCCTCGACGGCTCCGCCCAGGGCGAGCACCTGATCCGCCGCGGGGCCCGGATCGCCACCCGGGTGCACGGTGACCTCATCGGCGTGCACGTCCGGCTGGACGACGGCACGGCCGAGCGGGAGCCGCCGGGCCTGGCGGCGCAGCGCGACCTGCTGCGGGAACTGCGCGGCGGCTACGTCGAGGTGAGCGGCGGCGACGTGGCCCGGGCCCTGGTGGACTTCTCCCGCTCGGAGAGCGCCACCCAGATCCTCCTCGGGCCTACCAGCCGCAGCCGGCCGCGCGAGCTGGTCTCCGGTTCGGTGATCAACCGGGTGATCCGGTCGGCGGGCCCGATCGACGTGCACGTGCTGCCGCCGCCGGAGCCCGGCCTGCTCACCGTGCCGCCCTCCCCCCGCCGTCGTCGTCCGGCACCGGTCCCGCCTCGTCGGCGCCTGACGGCGTGGCTCCTGGGCCCGGCCGGGACGGTGGCGCTGACCTGGGCACTGTCGCCGCTGCGCGACGCGCTCGGTCTGTCCGGGGCACTGCTGTGCCTGTTGCTGGTGGTGGCGGGAACGGCCCGGCTCGGCGGGCTGCCGCCCGCCGCCGGTGCCACGGCCGCGGGGGCGCTCGCGGCGGACTTCCTGTTCACCGTGCCGCACGACAGCCTGACGGTACGGCGGGGCGCGGACGTCGCGGCGCTGTCGTTGTTCCTCGCGGTGGCCGGGGTGATCTCGCATCTGATCGACGGGCTGACGCGGCGTTCGCGGCAGGCGGACCGGGCGCGGGCGGAGGCGGCCGTGCTGGCGAGGCTGGCGGGGGAGACGGTCGGATCCGGGGCCCGGACGACGGCGGACCTGGTGGCGGAGCTGCGGCAGCTCTTCGGCCTGGACGCGGCCGCGGTGCTCGTCCGTACCGGACAGCTCTGGCATCCGGAGGCCTCGGCCGGTGCGGCGGTGCCGCTGTTCCCCGACGAGGCGTCCCCGTCCGTCGATCTGGGGGACGGCGCGGTCCTGGTCCTGCGCGGTGCGCCGCTCACCGAGGAGGACACCCGGCTGCTCGGGCCGTACGTCACCCAGCTGAAGCTGGCCCGGGAGCGGGCACGACTGGCCGCGCGGGCCGCGACGGCCGGGGAACTGGCGCGCACCGACGCGATGCACGCCGCTCTGCTGGAGACCCTCGGGCGCGATCTGCGGGCACCCCTGGCGGCGGTGCGCCGGGAGGCCGAGCGGTTGCCCGTGCCGGGCGGGCGGCGGATCGGCGCCGAGGTGGACCGGATGGAACGGCTGACCGCCGATCTGCTGGACCTGAGCCGGTTGCGGGCCGGAGTGACGCCCGTGGTGCTGCGGCCGGTCACGGTGGGTGACGTGCTCCGGGCCGCCGCCGAGGGAGTTCCCGGCGTACGGATCGGCCCGACGGCGGCCTTGCCGCCCGTGCTGGTCGACCCGGGGCTGTTGGAACGGGCGATCGCGGACCTCCTGGCCCAGGGCGCCGCCGGCCCGGTGGAGGTCGACTCCGGTCCGGTGGCCGGGCGGGTCGACATCCGCGTCACCGTCCACGGGGACCGGCCGGGAACTCGGGAGGAGGCCGGCTCCGCGGTGGTCCGGGGCTTCGTGGAGGCGATGAACGGCGAACTGGCCGTGGAGGAGGCACCCGGCGGAGGCACCGCCTACGTGCTGAGCCTGGTCCCCGCGGAGCCCGGCCGGTGCCCGGCGGACACGGGGCCCGTCGGCGGTGGCGCGCGCGGGCCGCGCGGGGGAGGTCCTCGGGACCGGGAAACGGGGCCGTCAGGCCCTCTCGGGAAGGCCGCGGCCCCGGAAGACTGAACGTGACAGCACCCGCCGCCCGGCACCGAGGAGGCGCGTCATGGCCGCCGCAGCCGCCACGCACAGGCACTCCGTCTCGCGCACGACCCTGCGCGGGCACGTGTGCCGGGCCGTCGGCCGGGACCACAACCCGCTCTGCCGTCCGGTCGACCGTGCCTACAGCCGGCTGGTGACCGCGGTGGCGCTGATGGTGCTCGCCACCTTCGTCCTGACGGCCGTGGCCGTCCTGCTCGTGTACCGCGCGGAGACGGCCGACGCGCGGCGGGTCGCCCTTCACCGGCACGTGGTCACCGCCGTCACCACGGGCCCGGCGCAGTCCGGCGATCCCCGGTCGGGCAGCGTGCGGGAGCTGGCTCCGGCCCGCTGGGAGTACCGGGTGGGGCCCGGGGCGGGCTACGTCCCCGTGCCGGAGGGAACGGTCACGGGGACCGCCGTCCCGGTCGGGCTGGACGACGCCGGACAGCCGAGCGCCCCGCCCAGGTCGGACGAACTGATCGGCACGGACGCGGCCCTGGTCGGCCTGGGCACGGTCCTCGTGCTCGGGTTCGCCACCGAGGGCGCGTTCGTGCTGCGCCGCCACCAGCTGGACCGCCGGGCCGAGCGGGGCTGGGAGCCCGCCTGGGAGCGGGTCGAACCGGGCTGGTCCGGGCGGCGGTGAGGAGGAGCCGACGTCGAGGGCCTCCGGTGTTCAGAGGTGGAAGAGCCTGGACTCGCCGGGCCGGATCGTCGTCGTGGTGCCGCGCAGGCGGATGCGGACCGCCTCCTGCCGGTCCTGCCGCAGGCTCACCGTGACGGTGCGGCGGTCGACGGCGACGGTGAGGCCCCAGTGGCCCCGGTAGCGCAGGTCCAGTTCCAGCCGGCCGAGGGCGGAGGGCAGGCGCGGGTCCAGCCAGAGGGCGTCCTCGCGGACCTCCAGGCCGGTGTAGCAGCGTTGCAGCAGGTCGACGGCGCCCGCCATGGCGCCCAGGTGGACGCCCTCCGCGGTGGTGCCGTGCTGGCTGTCGCGCAGGTCGGCCACCAGGGCGTCGCGGAAGTGGTGCCAGGAGGCGCGGCGGTCGCAGCGGGTGAGCACCCAGGCGTGAACCACGGAGCTGAGCGTCGAGCCGTGGACGGTGCGCCGCAGGTAGTAGTCGGTGGTGCGGCGCAGCAGTTCGTGGCCGGCCGGGTGGCCGAGGCGGCGCAGCAGGTCGCGGACCTCGCGGGCGGAGAACAGGTACCAGAGCATCAGCGTGTCGGCCTGCTTGGAGGCCTTGTAGCGGTTGACGGTGTCGCCCTCGGCCTCCAGGATCCGGTCGAGCCGGCGCAGGTCCGGGTAGCGGCGCCGGTAGGTGGGCCAGTCGAGTTCGGCGAGGCGCTCGTAGCCGTCGAACTGGCTCAGGACACCTTCGTGGAACGGGACGTGCAGGTGCCGGCCGACCTCCTGCCAGCGGTCCAGTTCCGCCGCGTCGAGCGCCAGTCGCTCGCGCAGCTCGTCGCGGCGGTAGCCGGGCAGGACGTCCAGGGCGTCCTGGGCCCGGGCCAGCACCCAGGACGCCAGCACGTTGGTGTAGGCGTTGTCGTCCAGGCCGGGCGAGGCCTCCCAGGGGTAGCCGTCGTGGTACTCGTCGGGGCCGAGCACGCCGCGGATGGACCAGTGGCCGCGGGCCGGGTCGCGCACGGCAGCGGAGGACCAGAACCGGGCGATCTCCAGCAGCGTCTCGGCGCCGGCGGTGGCGAGGAAGTCCCGGTCCCCGGTGGACTCGTAGTACTGCCAGATGTTGTACGCGACGGCCGAGCCGACGTGCCGCTGGAGGTGGCTGTGGTCGGGCAGCCAGCGGCCGGACAGCGGGTTGAGGTGCATCTGCTGGGACTCCTCGCGGCCGTCCCGGGCGCTCTGCCACGGGTAGGCCGCGCCGCGCAGCCCGAGCGCCCGGGCCTGGCGGCGGGCGGCGTCGAGGCGGCGGTGGCGGTAGCGGAGCACGGCCCGGGCCAGTTCGGGGAAGCGGAGGTTGAGCAGCCGCAGGACGAACAGCTCGTCCCAGAAGACGTGCCCCCGGTACGCCTCCCCGTGCAGGCCCCGGGCGGGCACGCCGACGTCCAGGTCGATGGAGTGCTCCGAGTAGCTCTGGAGCAGGTGGAACAGGTTCAGGTGCAGCGGACCGGCCCCGTCGAAGTCGGCCTCCATCCGGCACCGGCGCCACAACTCCTCCCAGCGCAGGGCGTGTTCGGCGAGCAGCCGGTCGAACTCCCCGGCCTCGGAGACGAGCAGCCGGGAGGCGAGCAGCGGGGTCTCGACGGCCCGGTCGCGGGAGGTGTGCACGGCGACGGTCTTCGTCACGGTGACGGGCCGGCCGGGCGCGATCCCCACGGACAGGAGGTGGGCGGCCCACCCCTCGTGGACCTCGGCCGTCGCGGCGTGCTCCCGGTCGACGTCCGTCCGGGCACAGAGCGCGATCCGCACGGCGGAGTCGACCGTATCGGCTTCGAGCCGGAGCAGGCCGCTCTCGTCCACCCCGTGTCCGGCCGCCACGAGGTGGCGCTCGGCCAGTCCCCGGTAGCGGGCGACCCCGGTGTTGGCGACGCGGCCGTCCAGCCCCGAGCGGACCTCCAGCGAGCCGGACCAGTTCTCCGCGGCGAAGGTGCTCTGCAGTGCGAGCAGGTGCGGCCGGGCCTGGCTGGCCAGGCGGCGCTGCACCAGACGGGTGCGCCGCCCCAGGGCGTCGACCACCAGGGCGGAGCGGGTCAGCAGACCCCGGCGCAGGTCCAGCTCCAACGTCTGCTCCGCGGGCGGGCCGGCGAACCACTCGCCTCCGGCGGGGCGGAAGGACAGCGGCAGCCAGTTCGGGCAGTTGACCAGGTCCTCGTTGCCGACCACGCGCCCCGCGACCGTCGAGCGGGCGCGGTCGTAGCAGCCGGCCAGGTACGTCCCCGGGTAGTGCACCCCGTCGGCGACCGACTCCGGTGCGGCGCCCCGGCTGACCAGATAGCCGTTGCCGACCGCGCACAGCACCTCCCGCAGGCCCTCCTCCGAGGGGTCGAAGCCCTGGTAGCGGAGGGTCCACGGGTCCGGCATGTCGGGATACCCCGCGGGTGGGTCTGCTGCCACGACCTGACCTCCGTGCCGACCGGCCTGCCTCCCAGTCTGCGCACGGTGCCGCCTGGCCGCCGCCCGAGCGGCCGGGGCCGGTCGGCCCTTCCCCCACCCGGGTGCGGGCGCGGAGCCTGGAGACGGAGACAGGAGGTGTGCCATGTCCACCGTCCACGCGCCCGGCAGCGTCGAGGCCCTGCTGGCCGACGGCACGACCGTCGAACTCCGGCCGCTCGGCCCGGACGACCACCCCGCCGTGCTGGACCTGCACGCCGCCGGGATGTCCGAGGAGAGCCGCCGGATGCGGTTCTTCGGCGTCAGCCGAGACGCGCCGCGGCAGGCCGCCGACCGGCTGTGCGGGCCGCCGCGACCCGGCCTGCTGGCGCTCGGGGCCTGGGCGGGGGAGGAACTGGTCGGCGAGGCGGACTGCGAGCTGCTCGACGAGCCGGCGGAGACGGCCGAGCTCGCCCTCGCGGTGGCCGACCGCTGGCGCCACCGGGGCGTCGCCACCCTGCTGCTGGAGCACCTGGTGCACGCCGCCCGGGCCGCCGGCATCCGCTGCTTCGAAGCCGACACCCTGTACGGCAACCACGCCGTCCGCCGGGTCTTCGCCGACCTCGGCCTGCCCGTCGAGCGCCGCTACGCGCCGGGCGAGGTCAGGGTCCGGGTGCCGTTGGAGGAGGGGGACGAGCGCTACCGCTCGGCGGTGGACGAACGCGGGCGCGGCGCCGACGTGGCCAGCCTCACGGCGCTGCTGCGCCCCGCCTCGGTCGCGGTGGTCGGCGTGTCCCGACGGGAGGGCGCGGTCGGCCGGACCGTCTTCGGGAAGATCCGGCGGGGCGGCTTCGCCGGGCCGGTGTGGGCGGTCAACCCGCACGCCGGCGAGATCGACGGCGAACCCGCGTACCCGTCCGTCCGCGCGCTGCCCGCCGTACCGGACCTCGCCGTGCTGGCCGTCCCCGTCGGCGCCGTCCCCGGAGCGGCCGAGGAGTGCGGCGCCGCCGGGGTGCGGGCCCTCGTCGTGCTCACCTCCGGGCTCGGCGCGCAGGAGGCCCGAGGGCTGGTGCGCGCCTGCCGAAGGCACAGCATGCGGCTGGTCGGACCGAACAGCCTCGGCTTGGCGCAGACCGATCCCGCCGTGCGGTTGGACGCCGAGTTCGGCGGAGCCTTCCCGCGGCCCGGCAGCGCCGGGGTGGCCGTGCAGAGCGGCGGTGTGGGGATCGCGTTGCTGTCGAGGTTGGCCTGGCTGGGCATCGGGGTGTCGAGCTTCGTCTCGCTCGGCGACAAGTACGACGTCAGCGGCAACGACCTGCTCCAGTGGTGGGAGGCCGACGGTCGTACCGACCTCGCGCTGCTCCACCTGGAGTCCTTCGGCAACCCGCGTGCCTTCGCCCGCACGGCCCGCCGGGTGACCAGGAGCATCCCGGTGCTGACCGTCGACGCCGGACGCTCGACGGCCGGCCGCCGGGGCGCCGCCTCGCACACCGCGGCCGCCGCCACCCCCACCGTCACCAGGGAGGCGCTGTTCCGGCAGGCGGGCGTCACGGCCACGCGCAGCGTCGACGAACTCGTCGAGGCGGCCGCCCTGCTGCGGGCCCAGCCGCTGCCCGCCCCGCGCGGTGCGGTCGCCGTGGTCTCGAACGCCGGGGGCATCGGCGTCCTCGCCGCGGACGCCTGCGCCGAGGCCGGCCTGGAACTGCCGGAACTCCCGGCGGAGCTGGGGAAGCTGCTGCCGCGCGGCGCCTCCGTCCGCAACCCGGTGGACACCACGGCGGCGGTCGGGCCGACCGAACTCGCCCTGTTCCTCCGGGCGCTGGAGCGCGAGGAGGCCGTCGACGCGATCCTGGTGTGCCTGGTGCCCACCGCGTTGGGCACCACCCCGGCCCGGGATCCGGTGCGCGCCCTGCTGGAGGGGCCGGCCCTGCGGTCCGTCCCGATCGCCGCCGTGCTGCTCGACCAGCAGGTGCCCGTGCGCTACCGCACCTGCGCCGACGGCGGCGTGCTGCCCGCCTACTCGGACTCCGTTGCCGCGGCCCGGGCCCTCGGCCACGCCCGGGACCGGGCCCGATGGCTGGCCGAACCGCCGTCCGCGCCCGCCGACGTGCCGGGCTGCGACCGCCGTACCGCCCGCAGCCTGGTCGACGGGTACCTCACCGCCCACCCCGGGGGCGGCTGGCTCGACCCGCTGTCCACCGCAGACCTGCTGGAGTCCTACGGGTTGCCGCTGACCACATCCGTGTGGGCCCGCGACGAGCACACCGCGGTCGCCGCCGCGAACGGGCTGCGCCCGCTCGGCCACCACCACGAGGTGGCGCTGAAGGCCTACTGGCCGGGACAGGTGCACAAGAGCGCGCTCGGCGCGGTCCGTACCGGCCTCGCCAGTGAGGCCGAAGTGCGCTCCGCCTACCGGGAGTTCGCCGAGCGATTCGGTCCTCGGATGGCCGGCGCGGTGGTCCAGCCGATGGCCGTGCCCGGTGTCGAACTGCTGGCGGGGATCGTCCAGGACCGGGTCTTCGGCCCCCTGGTGGTGCTCGGCGCGGGCGGCACCGCGGCGGACGTGCTGGCCGACCGGTCGGCCAGGCTCGCCCCGCTCAGCGAGCGCGACCTGACCACCATGGCCGCCGAACTGCGCAGTGCGCCCCTGTTGTCGGGCCACGCCGGAGCACCCGCCGTGGACCTCACGGCGCTCCGGTCCGTCCTGGCCCGGCTCTCCCGCCTCGCCGACGACTTCCCGGAACTCGTCGAGGCCGACCTCAACCCCGTGATCCTGAGCCCCGACGGCGCCCTCTGCGTGGACGCCCGGGTGCGCCTGGAACGCCGTCCGTCCTTCGATCCCTACCTGCGGCGGCTCCGGAGGCCGGCCGCGGCCGAAGAGGAGGAGTGACACCGTGAAGCACAGCATCCTCGACGGAACGGCGGGCGGAGCCTTCCCGTCCGCCGAGCCGCCGCCACCGGCCGGGCCCACCAGGGTCCGCGACTGCATGAGCCGTCCCGGCGTCGCCGTCACCCCCGGGACCGACCTGGCCACCGTCGCCGCCGTGCTGAGCGCCTCACGGCGGGGCGTCGTGCCCGTGGTCTCCGCGGACGGCACCGTCACCGGCGTGGTCTCCGCTTCCGACCTGCTCACCGCCTACGCGGAACGGGACCCGGAAGGGGAACTGGCCGCCCGGGACCTGATGACCACCCCGGCGGTGACCGTCACCGAGGAGACTGGACTCCCCGAAGCCCTCGCCCTGCTGACCGGCGAAGACCTCCACCACCTGCCCGTGGTGGACCCCGACGGCCGCGTGGTGGGCCTGCTCACCTCGCACGACCTGCTCGACGCCGCAGTGGTCGAGGTGGGTGTGGGTGAGCACGACGGCCCGCACGTCGGCCGCGTCGAGCGGCAGCGGGCGACGGTTGAGCCGGCGCAGTTCGGCCAGCCCCTGGAAGAGGCCGCAGTCGATCATCACCCGGGCGTGGTCGGTCTCGACCAGGAACTTGCTGCCGGTGACGGTGCCCACGCCGCCCAGGAAGGTCAGCAGCCCGGGGCGGGGGGTGCGGGTGCCGGTCGTCATGTCCGCCTCCGGGGGTGCCGAGGTCCCTCCCATCGTCCTGCCGACCGGCCGGGCTGTCCTGGGCCGGAGCGGCCGGGCGGCATGGACCGACCGGCCCTGTCCGGCGGTCGCGGACGCGCGGACAGTGGAGAACGGGACCACCGGAGGAGGAGCGAGGAGGATGCGGCACCGCAACGCCGACGGCGTGACGGCCCCCGAGGTCGTCACCGCCCGGCCCGACACCCCGGCCGAGGAGGTCGCGGCGCTGTTCCACCGCGACGACGACCGTTCCCCGGAGCACCCCGTCACCTGCCGCGCGGATCGTAGGAGGCCGTCATGACCCGCACACCGAGCACCGTCGCCGACGTGATGACCCACGCGGTGGTGGCCGTCGGCCGCGACGCGGACTTCCGGGAGGTCACCGACACCCTCCAACGCTGGCGGGTCAGCGCCGTCCCGGTGCTGACCGGCGACGGGAGGGTGGCCGGGGTGGTCTCGGAGGCCGACCTGCTCAAGGCCAGGGACCGCGACGGCGTGCGCGCCGAGGCCCTGACCGCCGGGCGCATGATGTCCGTCCCGGCGGTCACCGTGCACCCCGGCAGCCCGCTGGGCGAGGCCGCCCGGGCGATGGCCCGCGGCCACCTGAAGCGGCTCCCGGTCGTCGACGAGGAGGACTACCTCATCGGCATCGTCAGCTGGGGCGACCTCCTGAAGGTCTACCTCGACGACGACCGGGAGCTCGCCGACCGGGTGCGCTTCGAGCTGGTCGCCACTCTCGGCCCCGGTGCGGGGACGGGCACCGACATCCGCTGCCAGAACGGCCGGATCACCCTGACGGGCGAGCTGCCGGACACCGTCTCCGCGGCGGTCCTGGAACGGCTGGTGCGCTCGGTGCCCGGCGTGGTCGGCGTCGAGCTCCGGCTCGCCGCGCCGGCCTGAGCACGGGCGCGGACATGGTCGTGCTCGCCGCCGTGGACGGTTCCCCGGAGAGCCTGGCCGCCGCCCGCTGGGCCGCCGACGAGGCCGTGCGGCGCGGCCTGGGGCTGCGCCTGGTGTACGCGTGGCCCTGGCCGCAGCACGCGGCGCCGGGGCTGCCCGGTGTCGGCGAGGCGCGCGGGCGGGCGGTCGGCATGCTGGCCGACGCCGCCGCACGGCTCCGGCAGGCCCATCCGGACCTGGCGGTCGACACCGTACTGGTGGACCAGCACGCACCCGCGGGCATCACGGCCGCGGCCTCCTCGGCCCCGGCCGAGTCGCTGGTGCTCGGCTCCCGCGCTCCCCGCCGGCCGATCGGCTCGGTGGGCCGGGCCGTCGCGGCCCGGGCGAGCTGCCCGGTCGTCCTGGTCCGGGAGCCCCCGAGCGCGCCCGGGCCACCGCGCGAGGTGGTGGCGGGGATCGACACCGACGACCCGGCCCAGGCCGCCCTCGCCTTCGCCCGCCTGAGCGCCCTGGCCGCCGACGCCCCGCTGCGGGTCCTCCACGCCTGGACGCCGTCCCCGGAGAGGCCCCCGCGCTCCGCCGCCGAGCGGGCGCTCACCGCCGAGGACCGGGGACGGGCCCTGGCCGAGCTGCTGGCGTGGGACCCGGACCCGCCCGCCACCCCGGACGTCCGGCAGGCCCGGGCGGAAGACGCGCTGGCGGACGCCACGGGCTCGGCCGGCCTGCTCGTCCTCGGCCGCCGGGGGCACCGCCTCGGCCCGGTGACCCGCGCGGTGCTGCGGCGTGCCCGGTGCCCGGTCGCCGTCGTACCGCGCGGCTGAGGCGCTGCGCGGGCCGTGGCGGGCGCGCAGAATCGGTGGTGCAAGCCGCGCGCACCGCAGGGAGCAGGCCATGGACACGCCCCAGGCAGAGAAGTCCGTACGGGTGTTCCTGCTGGACGACCACGAGGTGGTCCGCCGGGGGGTGCGCGACCTCCTGGAGGCCGAACCGGACATCGAGGTCGTCGGCGAGGCCGGTACCCGCGCCCAGGCACTCGCCCGCGTCCCGGCGCTGCGCCCGGACGTGGCGGTGCTCGACGTACGGCTCCCGGACGGCGACGGGGTGACCGTCTGCCGGGACCTTCGGGACCGAATGCCCGGGCTGGCCTGCCTGATGCTGACCTCCTTCGACGACGACGACGCCCTGCTCGACGCGATCATGGCCGGCGCCGCCGGCTACGTCCTCAAGCAGGTCAAGGGCGCCGAACTGGTCGCAGCGGTGCGGACGGTGGCCTCCGGCCAGTCGATGCTCGACCCGGCCACCACCCACAAGCTGATGGAGAGCCTGCGCCACCACGAGCAGAGCGCGACCGACGCCGCGCTCGCCGGGCTCACCGCGCGCGAGCGGGAGATCCTCGCCCTGGTGGGGGAGGGCAAGACGAACCGCCAGATCGGCCAGGAGCTGTACCTCGCCGAGAAGACCGTGAAGAACCACGTCTCACGACTGCTCGCCAAGCTGGGCGTCGAGCGTCGCCTCCAGGCCGCCGTGATCGCCGCCCACGCCGAGCCCGAGGAGCCCCACCGGCACCCGCACTGAGACGGGAGGCCGGGCGGGGCCGGGCGGACCCGCAGGGGGGAGCCGATCGGCCCAAGCGGCAGGCCGGTCCCGGCCGCACGCTGGAGGTGGCCGGGCAGCCGGACGGACTCCTGGAGGCGGCCATGTCCCCCCTCGCCCTCGACGCCCCCGCGCTGGAGAAGCTCGTCTCCGCGGCGGTCGCGGCGCCGTCGATCCACAACAGCCAACCCTGGCGCTTCCGGCTCCGGCCGGGCACCTCGACCCTGGAGGTCCGGGCCGACCGCAGCCGGGCCGTCCCGGTCGCCGACCCGAAGGGACGGGCGCTGCACATCTCCGTCGGTGCGGCCGTCCTCAACCTACGGGTCGCCGCCCGCCACCTCGGCTGGGCACCCGACGTCCGTCCGCTGCCCGACCCGGCCGAGCCGGACCTGCTCGCGGCCGTCCGGCTCGACACCCCGGCCGGCGCGCCGGCCCCGGGCACCGAGAAGCTGTACGAGGCGATCTGGCGCCGGCACTCCAGCCGCATGCCGTTCACCGGCGAGCCGGTCCCACCGGCCGTCCTCGACGAGCTGACCGACGCCGCCCGCGCCGAGGGCGCCGCGCTCCACCTGCCCGGCCACGCGGAGACCGCCCGGTTGCTGCACCTCACCGCCGAGGCCGAGCGCCGCAACACCACCGACGAGGCCCAGCGCACCGAGACCCGCACGTGGATCCGCGACGGCGACGCACCCCCCTACGGGATCCCGGGTGCCGCGCTCGGCCCCCAGGACGCGACCGGCCACCTGCCGATGCGCGACTTCTCCGCCATCCGAGCCGCCGAGCACCAGGCTCCGGCCGCATTCGAGCACGCGCCCCGCATCGCCGTCCTCACCACCGACCGCGACGGCCGCGCGGACTGGCTGCGCGCCGGCCTCGCCCTGGAGCACGTGTTGCTCGCCGCCACGGCCCACGGCGTCCGGGCCTCCCTGTTGCACCAGGCCATGGAATGGCCCTATCTCCGCTGGGAGGCCCGCGACCCGCACCGGGGTCCTTGCTTCGTCCAGATGCTGATCCGCCTCGGCTACGGCCCCGAGGGCGCCCCGACGCCCCGCCTGAGCCCCGGCGAGGTGCTGGAGCGGGACTGACTCCTACCGCAGGGGTACCTGCCAACGCAGCTCGGTGCCGCCCTCCGGGCGGGCGTGGGCGATGAAGGTGCCGCCCAGGGCCGCGGCCCGGTCTGCGAGGTTGACGAGACCGCTGCGCCGGCCGGTCCCCGGCAGACCGACCCCGTCGTCCGTGACCGTCACGGTCAGCTCGTCGCCGGCGGACACCGTCACGTCCACGGACCCGGCCCGGGCGTGGCGGGCGGCATTGGACAGGGCCTCCTCCAGGACGGCGATCGCCGCGTCCGCCACCTCGGCGGGCACGGTGACGTCGAGCAGGCCGCTCATCCGCAGGGCCGGGGCGAAGCCGAGGGAGCGGGAGGCCCGGTCGACCACCTCCACGATGCGGGCACGCAGGCCGCCCGCCGCCGGGCCGTGCTCGCGCAGCCGCAGGCCGAAGATCGTGGCGCGGATGGTCCGGGCGGTCTCGTCCAGGTCGTCGATGGCCCGCAGGACACGGTCGGTCGCCTCCGGGTGGTCGATGAAACGGGTGGCGCCCTGGAGGGTCATGCCGGTGGCGAAGAGCCGCTGGATGGCCAGGTCGTGCAGGTCACGGGCGATCCGGTCGCGCTCGCGCAGCAGGGCGATCTGCTCGGAGTCCCGGCGGCGCTGGGCCAGCTCCAGCGCGACCGCCGCCTGGCCGGCGAATCCCAGCAGGGGAGCGGACTCCTCCTCCTCGAACAGCGGGGCGCCGGCGGCCCGGGCCAGCAGCAGCACGCCCCTGATCCCGTGCTCGGAGGTGCCGACCGGCACCGCGACCGCGGGCCCCAGCCCCTCCCAGCGGGGCGGCCCGGCGGTGACCCGGGGGTCCTTCCGGACGTCGGGGCTCACCACCAGCCCTCCGGTGCGCAAGGCCGCGCCCATGAACGAGCCCTCGATCGGCAGCACCAGGCCGCGGTGCTCCCGCTCGCCGAGGCCCACGGCGATCCGCACCTCCAGATCGGCGCTCTCCGGCAGCGGCACGGCGACGACCGCGAGGTCCGCTCCGGCGATCTCGGTCGCCCGGGAGAGCAGCAGGTCCAGCACCTCCTGCTCGGCGCTGCCCGACAGCAGACTGCTGGTCACCTCGGCGCTCGCCTCCAGCCAGCGCTGGCGCCGGCGGGCCCGGGCGTAGAGCCGGGCGTTGTCGATCGCCACCCCGGCGGCCACGGCGAGGGTGGCGAGCACCGACTCGTCCTCGGCGTCGAAGTCGCCCCCGCCCCGCTTCTCCGTCAGGTAGAGGTTCCCGAACACCCGGTCCCGGATCCGGATCGGCACTCCCAGGAAGCTGCGCATCGGGGGATGGTTCGGTGGGAAGCCGTAGGAGGCCGGGTGCTCGGAGAGCCGACCGAGCCGCAGCGGCTCGGGACGGCGGATCAGCTCGCCGAGGATCCCGTGCCCGGAAGGGAGGTCGCCGATCAGCTTGACCTGCTCGTCGGTGACTCCGACCGGGATGAACTGGGACAGCCGCTGGTCCTCGCCGATCACTCCGAGCGCGCCGTACTCGGCGTCCACCAGGGTGACCGCGGCCTCCACGATGTGCTGGAGCGCCTGGGACAACTCCAGGTCGCGCCCGACGGCCAGCACCGCCTCCAGCAGGCTGTGCACCCGGTCCCTGGTCCCACGGGCGGCGTCCAGCCGCGCCTGGAGCTCCTCCAGGAGCTCGTCCAGCCGCAGGTTCGGTACGGGAGCGGGACTCTCCGGCTCGCTGCCCAAGGGAACCTCCGTGGCTCGTCCCCCCGACGCCCACTGACCAGCGTAGGCGCGACCCCGCTGGCCAGCGGGCGTGAAGGGGGCCCATTGGCCCACCAGGAGCACCCCGGCGGCCCCCTGGCGGCGAGGGCGGCCCGGGAGAACGCTGGAGGTGCGGGCGGAACCGCCCCGGCCAGCCCTCCGAGAGGAGTGATCGCGGCATGAAGGCGCTCACCTACCACGGACCCGGTCGCCGCACCTGGGGCGACGTGCCCGAACCGGCCGTCCGGGACCCGGAGGACGCCGTCGTCCGGGTGGACGCGGCGACCATCTGCGGCACGGACCTGCACATCCTCAAGGGCGACGTCCCCGAGGTCGAGCGGGGCCGCGTCCTCGGTCACGAGGCCGTCGGCACCGTCACCGAGACCGGCCCGGGCGTGCGCGGGATCGCGGTCGGCGACCGCGTGCTGGTCTCCTGCGTCTCCGCCTGCGGCCGCTGCGCCTACTGCCGCGCGGCGGTCCACGGGCAGTGCACCGGCGGTGGCGGCTGGATCCTCGGCCACCTGATCGACGGCTGCCAGGCCGAGTACGTCCGCACCCCCTTCGCGGACACCTCGCTGTACGAGCTGCCCGAAGGCGTCAGGGACGAGGACGCCCTGCTGCTCGCCGACATCCTGCCCACCTCCTACGAGGTCGGCGTGCGCAACGGCCGTGTCGGCCCCGGCGACACCGTCGCGATCGTCGGCGCCGGACCGATCGGGTTGGCCGCCGTCCTGACCGCGCGGCTCTACAGCCCCGCCCGGGTCATCGTGGTCGACCTCGCGCGCAGCCGCCTCGACGCCGCCGCGCGGTTCGGCGCCGACACGGTGCTCACCCCCGCTGAGACCACTCCGGAGTCCGTGCGGCGGCTGAGCCGCGACGGCCTCGGTGTGGACGTCGCGATCGAGGCGGTCGGCGTGCCCGAGACCTTCGAACTGTGCACCCGCCTGGTGCGCCCCGGCGGCCACGTGGCCAACGTCGGAGTGCACGGGCGGTCGGCGGTGCTCCACCTGGAGGACCTCTGGATCCGCGACGTCACCATCACCACCGGCCTGGTCGACACCGGCAGCACCCCGATGCTGCTCGACCTGCTGGCGGCCGGCCGGCTCGACATCGGCGGCCTGGTCACCCACCGTTTCGGCCTCGACGAGATGCAGGAGGCGTACGACGTCTTCGCCGACTCCGCCGACACCGGTGCCCTCAAGGTCGCGCTGTTCCGGACGTGATCGCCATGGACGGAGGAACCGCCATCATGAGCGTCCACCCCGACTGCGGCGACATCGCCCGCCGGATCATCCAGCGGTGCGGTCAACTGGGGCTCAGCGAGGGGACGCTGGCCCATCGGGCCGCGATGTCCCACGCCTACCTCCGCCAGCTCCTCTGCTCGGGGCCCGAGTTCGATCCGCCCGGTTTCGTCCGGATCGCGGCCGTGCTCGGCATGACCTGGCCGGAGCTGCTCTCCGGCCGGCGCCCAGACGCCCCGTCCGGGCAGCTCGACGCCGTCCCGCACACAGGGCTCCGCCGCCTCACCGAGCCGCAATGCTGGGAGCTGGTCGGGACCCGGGGCATCGGCCGGGTCGGCCTGCCCGGCTCGTCGGCGCCGGCCGTGCTCCCGGTCAACTACGTGGTCGACGCCCGGACGGTCGCCTACCGCACCGCACCGGGGGGAGCCGCCGCCCCGGCTGACGGCGCACCCGTCTCGTTCGAGGTGGACCGGATCGACGAGCAGCGGAGTGCCGGCTGGAGCGTCCTGGTCCTCGGCCAGGCCCAGCTGGTCGACACGGCGGAGGAGGAAGGGCGCCTCGCGGCGCTCCCCGGCGCCACTCCCTGGGCCGGCGGCTCCCGCCCCCTCTGGGTGCGCGTCCGCCCGGTCGCCGTCACCGGGCGCCGCATCGACCCGGGGTGACGTCCGTCGGACAGCGGCACGGCCGGGCTCGCGATGGGGAGAGCCCGGCAGGGGCGGGGGCCGTTGCTGACGGCGCCTCGGCGGACGAGTCGAGGCAGCGTCGGTCGCGCGTCAGCGGTTCGTCAGGGTTTCGTCAGGACTTCCCGCCGGAGGGTGAAGCGACTTGCTTCGAGGCCCGGCCCGGGATTCGATGGGGCCATGCACCGCTCGACACGCCACCACGACCGCCCGCCGCATAGCCGGCCGCGGATCGTCGCTGTCGCGGTCGCCGTCCGGTAGCACCGAGCTCCTCCCCGCTCGCCTCCCGGTCGGGCGCACGGGCCGGGTGCCGTTCGACGCGCCCGTGCGGGTCACCGCCGTCCGTTCCCCTGTTCCGGAGGGCTCCGAGGGCAGGGGAACGGACGGGCACCCCCTCGTACCACCCCTCGCATCACATCCCTTGCCGCACCGGTGGCCCCGGAGGCGTACGGCGTCGTGCCGCACACCGCCCGCGCACCCCGCCGGTGCCCTTCCACCCTTGGATGGGTCATGTCCGACGCCGTTCTGTCCGCCCGCACCGCTCTCGTCACCGGCGCCTCGTCCGGCATCGGCTGGGAGACCGCCCGGCTGCTCGCCGCGCACGGTGCGACCGTCCTCGTGCACGCGCGCACCGCCGCGGAGGCCGAGGAGGCCGTCGCCCGGCTCGTCGACGCCGGCGCCCGGCGGGGCCAACTCGTGTGGCTGGCCGCCGACTTCACCCGCCTCGCGGAGGTCGCGGCGCTGGCGGAGGCGGTTGCCGAGCACTACCCGGCGTTGGACCTGCTGGTGAACAACGCCGCCGCGGTGGCACCCGAGCGCTGCACCCTGACCGAGGACGGCAACGAGGTCTCGCTCCAGGTCAACTTCCTTGCCGCGCACCTGCTGGCGAAGCTGCTGCGCGCGCCGCTGTCGGCGGCCGGCGGTGCCCGGATCGTCAACGTCTCCTCCTCGCTGCACCGCACCGCCTCGATGAACTGGTCGGACCCGCACCGGGCGAAGAGGTACTCGCGGGTGGCCGCGTACGCGCAGTCGCAGCTCGCGCTCACCATGGCGACCTCCGACATGGCGCCGGCCGGCTCCGGCGTCACCGCCGTCAGCCTCCACCCGGGCCAGTGCGCCACGGCGCTGCTGCCGCTCTACGGGCGCACCGGTGCACCGGCCGCGGAAGGGGCGGCGGCCGTGGTGCGGCTCTGCCTGCCGGCGACAGTCGTGACCAACGGCGCCTACTACGACGGGGGTTCGGTCGCGCCCACGGCGCCGGCCGCCCAGGAGGAGCGCTCGGTGAAGCGGCTGGCCAGGCTCGCCGACCAGCTGGTGGCCCAAGCTTCCTAATGTCGTTGTCAAGCGGCCTCGGTGACCGGCGGTGTGACTTGGTAGCACCGCCGGTCACGGATCAGGGCCCACAGGACGTTGACGCG
>NZ_JBVITE010000096.1:0-19384 GCF_055575155.1 Kitasatospora sp. NPDC034533 | reverse complement strand
GGGTGGTGGGAGCTGGGGGCGTTCCGTCTTCTCCCTCTTCCCGTTCTCCCCCCCCCCCCCCCCCCCCCCCCCCCCCCCCCCCCCCCCCCCCCCCCCCCCCCCCCCCCCCCCCCGCCGCCGGTTCAGCCCATGCTCTTCGCGCCGTCCAGGGACTCGCGGATGATGTCGGCGTGGCCGGCGTGCTGGGCGGTCTCGTTGGCGATGTGCAGCAGCACCCGGCGGGCCGACCACTCGGCCTCGGGCTGGAACCAGGGCGCCTTCGGCAGCGGCTGGGTCGCGTCCAGGTCGGGGAGCGCGGCCACCAGCTCGTCGGTGCGGCGGGCCACCTCGGCGTACTCGTCGAGGACCCCGGCCAGCGTCTCCCCGGGCAGCATCCGGAACTCGTCCGCGCGACGGGCGAAGTCCTCCTCGGTCCAGGTGGTGAAGTCGGGCATCGCGGACGGCCCGTGCACGATGAACTCCGCCCAGAGCCGCTCGACGGACGTCACGTGCTTGATCAGGCCGCCCAGGCACAGCTCGCTCGCACAGGTCCGCAGGCCGGCCTGCTCGTCGGTGAGGTCGCGGGTGGTGAAGCGCAGGAAGTGCCGCTGCTTCTCCAGGGCCGCCAGGAGGTCGGCGCGCTCGCCGGTGAGCTTCGGGGCGGTGGCGGTCGGGGTCGTGGTCTCGGTCATCGTCATGGCCTTTCGGTCGGGTCCTGCTCCCTCGGACGAGAACCACGCTACGGGCCATTGCGGTCACTTCCTGTCCTGAATCCCGGGGAGAATCGGCGGCATGGCGAACACCAGTACCCGGACGCTGCGACTGCTCTCCCTGCTCCAGACCCACCGCTACTGGCCCGGCGAGGAACTGGCCGACCGGCTCGGCGTCTCCGTGCGCACCCTGCGCCGCGACATCGACCGGCTGCGCGAGCTCGGCTACCCCGTCGAGGCGCAGCGCGGCGTCGACGGCGGCTACCAGCTGGCGGCCGGTGCGGCGCTGCCACCGCTGGTGATCGACGACGAGGAGGCGGTCGCCCTCGCGGTCGGCCTGCAAGCCGCGGCGGAGAGCCCGGTGGAGGGCGTCGCCGAGGCCTCGGTGCGGGTGCTGGCGAAGGTCGCCCAGGTGATGCCGGCCCGGCTGCGCCGCCGGGTGGAGGCGCTGCGCGCGATGACCGTGCCGGTGGACTGGGGGACGCCGGCGGGCGTCGACCCGGACGCCCTGACGGTGGTGGCGCTCGCCTGCCGGGACGGCGAGCGGATGCGGTTCTCGTACACGGCCGCCGACGGGCGCGGCACGGAGCGGCACGTCGAACCGCACCGGCTGGTCTGCCTGAACCGCCGCTGGTACCTGGTCGCGTACGACCTCGGCCGGGCCGACTGGCGCAGCTTCCGCCTCGACCGCCTCACCGCCCCCACCGGCAGCGGCGCCCGGTTCGCCCCGCGTCCCCTTCCGGCGGGCGACGCGGCGGAGTTCGTCCGCGCGGGCCTCGACGCCGGACCCCGGTCGCACCGGGTGGAGGTACTGGTGGAGGCGCCCGCCGATCACGTCCGGGCCCGGGTCGGGCGCTGGGGCACGGTCGAGCCGGTCGCCGCGCACCGCTGCCGCCTGCGGATGACCGCCGACTCCCTGGACTGGCCGGCCATGGCGCTGGGCTCCCTCGGTGCCGAGTTCCGGGTCGTCGCCCCGGACGCCCTGCGGACGCTGGTGGCCGAGTGGGGCGCGCGCTTCGCCCGTGCGGTCGAGGGGGCGGGGGAGTTCGAGGGGGCGGGGGAGTAGGGAGTTGGGCGGGCCGGCTTCCGGCGCGGGCGCCGGGATCAGGGGGCGATGGCTTCGAGTGTGGTGCGCAGAAGGGTGAGGGTGGCGGAGAGGGCGGGGAGCGGAGGCGTGGCGAGGGCGAGGCGCAGGGCGTCGGGGTGGTGGGGAGTGGTGGCGAAGGCGTCGGCGGTGGAGACCAGGATGCCCTCGGCGGCGAGGGCGGCGGCCGCGTGGTCGGGGCGCTGGTGGGCCTCCAGGGTGAGCCACAGGACGTAGGAGGTGGGGTGGGCGGTGGTGGCCAGGCCGGCGAGGGCGGTGCGGGCGACGGCCTGGCGGGCGGCGGCGTCCGCCCGGCGCTCCCGTTCCAGACGGGCGACCGTGCCGTCCGAGAGCCAGCCGGTGGCCAGGGCGGTGATCAGGCCGGGGGAGCCCCAGGCGGCGGTGCGCAGGCCGGTGGTGGCCGCGCGGAGCAGGTGGTCGGGCAGGACGGCGAAGCCGAACCGCAGGCCCGGGGCCACGCTCTTGGAGAGGCCGGCCACGTAGCAGGTGCGCTCCGGGGCGAGGGCGTACAGCGGTGGCGGCGGCGCGGCCTCCAGGAAGGCGTAGGTGCCGTCCTCGACCAGGGTGAAGCCGTGCTCGGCGGCGAGGGCCACGAGGCGCTCGCGACGAGCCGTGTCGAGCACCCAGCCGAGCGGGTTGTGGACCGTCGGCTGGGTGTACACCGCCCGGACCGGGCGGGAGCGGCAGAGCCGGTCGAGCGCGTCGAGGTCCGGGCCGGCGGCGGTGACCGGGACGGGGGCCAGGTCGAGCCCGTGGGCGGCGGCGAGCAGCTTGATGCCCGGGTAGCCGAGCGCGTCGGTGGCGAGGACGTCCCCGGGGCGGGTGAGTGCGCGCAGGACGCAGTCCAGCGCCTGCTGCGCCCCGCTGGTCAGCAGGACGTTCGCGGGGGCGGTGTCGATCCCGCGGTCCAGGAGGTGGGTGGCGACCGCGGCCCGGTCGTGCCGGTGGCCGCCCGGCGGGTGCTGGCGCAGCAGGGCCTCGGCGTCGCCCGAGGAGGCGAGCGCGCGCAGGGACCGCCGCAGCAGCTCGCCCTGCCCGGGGGAGAGCGGCTGGTTGAAGGAGAGGTCGGCCACCCGTGGCACCGGCAGCGCGCGGGAGGGTTCTATGCCGTCGTAGCCGGAGCGCAGCCGCACGAAGGTGCCCCGGCCCTGCTCGCCCACCACCAGCCCCGCGGCGGCCAGTTCGGCGTAGACCCGGGTGGCGGTGGCCAGGGCGATCCGCCGTTCGCGGGCGAGGGCGCGGTGGGTCGGCAGCCGGGTGCCCGCCGGCAGGGCGCCGGAGCGGATGGCGCTCGCGTACTCGTCGACGACGGCCTTGTAGGAGGGCGTCCGCACGGTCACCTGCCGTTGCTCGGGGGCGGGTGCCCGGGGCGCATTGCTGCGGAGTGTATCCAGGACAATAACTGGATTGTCCTGGGCGGGTGTTCCTAGCCTCGTGGGCGTCCAGCAGCGAGGCCAGGAACGGAGCACGCGCCCATGACCATCCGCAGCGAGCGGGATCAGCACGTCGTCACCCTCACCATCGACCGGGAGAAGAAGCTCAACGCCCTCGACTACCCGACGATCGACGCGCTGCTCGCCGAACTCGACCGGATCGACGCCGACGACACCGTCCGCGCCGTGATCCTCACCGGGGCCGGTGAGCGGGCGTTCAGCGCGGGCGCCGACATCCCCTCGCTGGCGGCCGACGTCGCGGGCGGGCCGGAGCGCGCGCTGCGCGAGTTCGTCCGGCGCGGGCACACCCTCACCCGGCGGATCGAGGAGTTCCCCAAACCGGTCATCGTGGCCGTCAACGGCCTGGCGTACGGCGGTGGTTGCGAGATCACCGAGGCCGCGCCGCTGGCGGTCGCGGCCGAGCACGCGGCCTTCGCCAAGCCCGAGATCTCGCTCGGCTTCCCGCCGCCCTTCGGCGGTTCACAGCGGCTGCCGCGCCACGTCGGCCGCAAGCGCGCGCTGGAGCTGATCCTGACCGGCGAACCGATCCCGGCCGCCCGGGCCGCCGAGATCGGCCTGGTCAACTCCGTCGTCCCGGCCGCCGAACTGCTGGACACCGCACGGGAGCTGGCCCAGCGGATCGTCCGGCACGCGCCGAGCGCCGTGGCCGCGTGCCTGCGGGCGGTGACCCGGGGCATCAACCTGCCGATCGACGAGGGGCTCGCGGTGGAGGCGGCGGCCTTCGCGGCGACCGTGCCGACGGAGGGCGTCCGGGACGGGATCCGGCGCTTCCTGGACCGATCGTCCGCCCGCCCGGCCCCCCGCCCGTCCTCCTGAGGTGGCGCGGGGAAAGGCGTTGCGGCCGACGGCCGGCGCAGTGACCATGGCGGGATGTCCGATCTGCTCGCGCGGGTGACCGCCTTCCGTGCCGCCTTCGCGCGCCGCCAGGCGGCGGAAACCGTCGAGGCGGTGGACTTCCCCGGGGTGTTCGCCGTCCGGGACGCGCGGTTCGTCCGCTCGGAGGAGCACAACCAGCTGATCGTCGAGGGCCCGGGGACCGACCCGGCGCAGCTGCCCCGGCTGGCCGCCCGGTGGCTGGGGCGGCGCCACCGGTACCGCGTCACCGTGCTGGACCCGGAGTCGGCCGAGCGAGCCGCTCCGGTGCTGGCGGCGGCGGGGTGGGAGCGGGAGAGCGTGGTCGTCCTGGCCCGTTCGACGCGGGGCTGTGTTCGGCCCGAACCGGCCGCGCTCCCGGCGGAGTTGCATGAAATCCGGGAGACGGTGCTGCGCCGGCAGCGGGAGTGGGGCGCGGACGGGGAACTCGCGCGGCAGCTCACCGACCGCCGCGTCGCCCGGCTGCGCGGCGCCGAGCGGGTGCACTTCCTGGCCTCGCGGACACCCGCCGGGGAGGTCGCGGCCTGGAGCGACCTCTACCTCGAACCGTCCCTCGGAATCGCCCAGTTGGAGGACCTGGTGACCGGCTCGCCGCACCGTGGCGCGGGCCACGGCGACACCCTGCTCGCCACCGGCCTGGCGCTCGCCGCCGAGGCCGGTGTCGCCGAGCTGTTCCTGCTCGGGGACGCGGCGGACTGGCCGCGCCGGTGGTACGGACGCCGGGGCTTCACGGAGATCGGGCGCGGCCACGCCTTCCACGGCCGGTGACGGCCGGGCCGAGCGGTGGCCGCGGGGCGGCGGCGGCCATCATGGGGCCATGGACACGGACGAGGAACTCCCCCGAGGGGTCAGGGTGGTCGACACGCCCACGCTGCTGTGGCTGCATGAGCGGGCGGAAGGGCTCGGCCTCGGCAGGCGGTCGGGCGGGGCGTGGGTGCGGGCGCACGCGGAACCGGAGGGGCGGCACTGGCTGCGGCCGGCGCTGTGGCACCGGATGTCCCACCGGCCGGAGCTGCCACGGCAGTTGCGCTGCGAGGCGGCGATCGCGGTGCGGGGCGGGGACCGGGTGCGCGGCCTGCTGGACGTCCTGCCGGAGGACTTCGCCCCGCTGCGCGCGGCGACCGCCCGGGACGGCGTGTGGATGCCGACCGGAGGGGTGCTGTCGGTCGTGGAGTGGACGGCCCGGGACGGCGACGGGTAGCGGCGACCCGGCGAGGGGCGGGGTCAGGCCGTCTCCGGGCCGGCCGCCGGTGGGGCGCCGCGACCGCAGTGGGCGGCGACGGTGTCGGCGAAGGCGCGGGAGAGCGGGCAGAGGTTCTCCCAGTCCCTCACGGCCCAGCCGGCCGTGAGGGCGGGCAGATCGGGCAGCGGCAGCAGCCGCAGGCCGGGGTGTCCGGGGCCCTGCCACTGCGGCAGGGCGGGGACGACGGCGTGGCCGAGGCCGAGTTCGGCGAGCAGGACCGCGGTGTCCCAGTCCGCGACGCTGGTGTCGAAGACCGGGCGGATGCCCGACTTGCCCAGCCAGGCTTCGAGTTGGGAGCGGGAGACGGAGTTCTGCGGCAGCCCGATCAGCCGGGCCTCCTGGAGGTCGGCCGGCTCGATCCGGGCCCGGGTGGCGAGCTGGTCGCCCGCGGACACGGCGAGCACCCAGGGCAGGTCCACCACCGGCCGCTGGTCGATGCCCCGGGCCGGGACGCCGAGGGTGATCCAGGCGAGGTCGACCCGGCCGGCGTTGAGCGACTCCAGGCAGCTGCGGCTCGAGACCTCGGTCTGGAACTCCAGGCTGACCTGGGGGAAGCGCCGCCGGAAGTCCACCACGGCCGCGGACATGAAGTGCCGGATGCTGGTGGCGCCGGTGGTGATCCGTACGGATCCGCCCTCGCCGAGGGCGAGTTGGGCGATCCGGTGCAACGCGTGGTCGATGCTGCCGAGGCCGGCCGCGACCGCCGTGCGCAGCAGACTGCCCGCCTTGGTGGGCACGACACCGCGTGGGTGCCGCTCGATCAGGGCGAGGCCGACCTCCCGTTCGAGCCGCTTCACGTGCTGGCTGACGGCGGACTGGGTGCGGTTCAGGTCGCGGGCGACGGCGCTGAGCGAGCCGGCCCGGCAGACCGCGGCGAAGACGCGCAGATCATCGATGGTCACGAGGGCCCAAGGTAGCGGGACCTCGGATCGGGACCCAAGGTATCCCTTGGGGGTTTCCCAGCTAATCAGCGGATTGACTTGGATGTTCGCCGGGATCGATCATCGGTTCCGGGCCCAGGGCGGCAACCCGCCCGCACCTTCGCGGCGTTCCGGACGCACGGGCGGGGGTGCGGGCGGGTGTCGACCCGCATCGATGCGAAGAGCCGTTCACGGCCGTGAGTGGCTGCGAACGGCTGTGACGTACGACTGACGTACGACTGACGTGACAGGAGGGAGCGGGCATGCGGTACGCCGACGGTCCGGGTGCGCGGTGCGAGGTGTTCGTCGAGGCGCCGGTCGGCCGGGTGTGGGAGCTGGTGACGGACATCGGCCTGCCCGCCCGGCTCAGCCCGGAGCTCCACCGCGTCGCCTGGCTGGGCGGCGTGCGCGGCCCCGCGGTGGGTGCCCGCTTCGAGGGGCACAACAGCCGCGCGGACATGCCCGACTGGCGGACGGTCTCCGAGGTCACCGAGCTGACCGAGCCGGCCGGGGAGGCGGGCCTCGGCGCCTTCGCCTGGGGCGTGATGGACGCGGACGGCCGCTACGGCGAGCCGGTGTCCGACCTCACCGGGGCGCTGGCCCGGTGGCGCTTCGAGCTGGCCCCCGAGGGCGGCGGCACCCGGTTGCGGCAGTCGGTGGTGATCGGCCCCGGCCGCAGCGGCGCCAGCCTGGTCATCGACGCCAGGCCGGAGCTGGAGGAGAAGATCGTCGACTTCCGGCTGAACGAGTTGCGCGCCGGCATGACGGCGACCCTCGAAGGCATCAAGTCGCTGGCCGAGCAAGGCGACCGGGCCCGGCCCGAGCACTGATCACCCGCGCGGTGCGTCCGGTCCGGTGCCAGGGACGCCCGGTGGCGTCGGCGGAGGTCCCCCTCTGTCCGGCGGAACGGACGACGGCCGGGTCATCCGATCGGATGACCCGGCCGTCGGTGTTCGGCTGGGAGGGTGGAGAGACAGGTGTCCTTCCGGTCGCCGGGCGGCGACCGGCCACCGGGGTGCCAGGGTCTCCGCTACCAGGACACCGGGTAGCGGACCGGGTGTCCGCCGATCCTGGCGGGCAGCAGGCCGATGACGACCAGCAGTCCGGAGGCCAGCAGGAGCAGCGGGAGGAACGGCACCGGGTGCGGTGCTTGCAGGACCACGATCACGGCGGTGCCCACGGCCGGGGAGTGCGACAGGTGGGTGAGCATCATCACGCCCAGCGAGAGCCCGGCGGCGATGGCCGCGCCCCAGGCGGTGCTGCCGGTGACGGCCAGGGTGGCGAAGCCGATCAGGGCCGACATCAGATGGCCGGCGACCAGGTTGCGCGGCTGCGAGATGGGCAGTCCGGGGGCGCCGTGCACCAGCGCGGCGCTGGCGGCCAACGGCGGGATCAGCAGGGGCTGGTGGAGCAGGACGCCCACCCCGACCAGCAGGAGCAGGGTGCCGATGGCGAAGACCGTGGCCCGCAGGGCGTGCACCGGGTGCGGTCTGGGCGTGGCGGCGGGCGGGGGTGAGGACATGCGTGAGCTGCTCCGGAAGGGGACGGGGGACTCCGGGATGATAAACAGATTGTTGATCGAAAGATGGGACGTTTTGCCTGTCGGGCAGATCCGTTCCACGGATGGAGACACCCCGCACCCCGGAACGAGAGCGAGCAGCCCATGACCATGCCGTCCGTCACCCTCTTCCGCGACGTCCGCCCGTTCGGGGCCGAGCGCGCCGTCGACCTGGTCTCCGTGGACGGCGTGCTCGCCGAGCGGGTGCCCGACGGGGTGGTGCCGGAGGTGGTCGAGGGCGACGGCCGGATCGCGCTGCCCACCCTGGTGGACGCGCACATCCACCCCGACAAGACGGCCTGGGGCGAGCCCTGGTACAGCCGCCGCCCGGCCGGCTCACTGCCCGAGTACGTCCAGGGCGACGTCGACCTCCACCGGCGGCAGAACACCTCGATCGCCGACCGCGCGCACCGCCTGCTGAGCCACGCCGTGGCCCGCGGCACCCGCGCGGTGCGCGCCCACGTGGACGTGGCGCCCGCGTTCGGCCTGGCCGGGGTGGCCGGGCTCGCCGAGGTGCGCGAGCGGCTGGCGGGCGTGCTGGACATCCAGCTGGTCGCCTTCCCCCAGCACGGGGTGCGGCGGATGCCCGGCGCGGGCGCGCTGCTCGCCGGGGCGGCGGCGAGCGGGCTGATCGACGCCGTCGGCGGGATCGACCCGGCCGGCTTCGACGCCGCCTCCGACGGGGGCCGGGACGGCGGCGAGGGGCCCGCCCAGCTGGAGCTGCTGTTCGGCCTGGCCGGCGAGCACGGCCTGCGTCTGGACATCCACCTGCACGACCGGGGCGAGCGCGGGCTCGGCCCGCTGCGCGACATCGCCGCCCGGACCAGGGCGGCCGGGCTGGCCGGACGGGTCGTCGTCAGCCACGCCTTCTGCGTCCCCGAACTGACCGGCGCCCCGCTCGCCGACCTCGCCGCCGAGCTGGCCGAGTCCGGCGTCGGGCTCACCACCGTGGCGCCCTCGGCCCACCAGGTGCTGCCGTTCCGCGAGTTGCGGGCACACGGGGTGCGGGTCGGGCTCGGCTCGGACGGCGTGCGCGACTCGTGGAGCCCGTACGGCAACGCCGACATGCTGCACCGCGCCCACCTGCTCGGCTGGACCACCGGCGCCCGCACCGACGAGGAGCTGGCCGACTGCTTCGCCCTGGCGGCCGACGGCGGCGCCGAGTTGCTGGACCTTCCGGCGGCCACCCTGCGGCCGGGCTCGCCGGCCGACTTCATGCTGGTGACGGGCGAGTGCCTGCCTCAGGTGGTGATCGACCTGCCGGTCCGCGAACTGGTGGTCCGCGCGGGCCGGGTGGTGGCCCGGGGCGGACGCTTCACGGGCTGATCGCCACCACCGCCCCCCACCCGCGTCGACCGGCGCGGGGCGGGAGCCGGGAGGGGGGCCGAAGGGAAGGGCAAGGGAGTGAACTCCCTTGCCACTTCCAAGGTACAGCGCGCACCGGGGCTTGCGGCAAGGCCCCCGTCGTGCCGCAGAATCACGGCCGTAGAGCCATGACCTGCGAAAACGGGAGCCGTGAGAATGCGCGTGCTGATGACGACATGGGGATCGCGCGGGGACGTCGAGCCGCTCGCGGGGCTGGCGGTGGCACTGCGGGGGCTCGGTGCCGACGCCCGCGTCTGCGCACCGCCGGACGAGGAGTTCGAGGCGCTGCTGGCGCGGGCCGGGGTGCCGCTGGTGCCGCTCGGGCCGTCGGTGCGTTCGGTGGTCGCCGGGCCGAGGCCGCCGACGGCGCAGGACGCGTTCCGGCTCGCCCCGCAGCTGGTCGCGGCGCGGTTCGAGACGCTCACCGCGGCGGCCGACGGCTGTGACGTGGTGGTGGCGACCGGCCTGATGCCGGCCGGGGCGCGGGACGTCGCCGAAAAGCTCGGCCTGCCCTACGTGCTGGCCTGTTTCCACACCCTCGGTCTGCCCTCGCGGCACTTCCGCCCCGGGCAACGGCCGGGCACGCCGTCCCCGGAGGGCGAGACGGACCACCGCAAGCTGTGGGAGCAGGACGCCCAGCGGGTGAACGCGCTGTACGGCGAGGCGCTCAACAGCCACCGGGCGGCGATCGGCCTGCCGCCGGTGGAGAACGTCCGCGACCACGTCCTCACCGACCGGCCGTGGCTGGCCGCGGACCCGACGCTGTGTCCGTCGGAGGGCCTGACCGAACTCGACGTGGTGCCGACCGGGGCCTGGATCCTGCCCGACGACCGTCCGCTCCCGGCCGATCTGGAGGCGTTCCTGGACGCCGGTGAACCGCCCGTGTACGTCGGCTTCGGCAGCATGGCCTCGTACGCCCCGGAGGGCATCGCCCGGGTGGCCGTCGAAGCGAGCCGCGCCCACGGGCGCCGGGTCCTGCTCGCCCGGGGCTGGGCCGGGCTCGCGGCGGTCGACGACGGGGCGGACTGCCACGTCGTCGGCGAGGTGAACCAGCAGGCCCTGTTCCGCCGGGTGGCCGCCGTCGTCCACCACGGCGGCGCCGGCACCACGACGACCGCGGCCGTGGCGGGAGCGCCCCAGGTGGTCGTCCCCCGGATCGCGGACCAGCCCCACTGGGCCGCCAGGGTGGCCGAGTTGGGCATCGGTGCGGCCCACCTGGACCGCACGCCGACGGTCGGCTCGCTCTCCGCCGCGCTCGCCACCGCCCTGGCCCCCGGGACCCGGGCACGGGCGGAGGCCGTGGCGGGCGGCATCCGCACCGACGGGGCGACGGTGGCCGCGAAGCTGCTGTTCGACCTGGTGGGCCGGGAGGCTCCGTCCGTCTCCGGGTGAGCCGCGCCGCGCCGGTGGCGGTCGAACGGCGGCCGGTCGAACGGCGGCCTGTCGAACGGAGGCCTGTCGAACCGCGGCCTGTCGAACGGTGCCGCGGGCTGGGGGAGTTCGTCGTCGGACCGTCCTCCTTCCGGTCGGGCGGTGGTGGTCGTCGGCCCGGGCGGGGCCGGTTCCGGCACCGATCCGGCGAGCGGCCTCCGGCTGTCGGCCGGGTCGGTTAGGGTGCCCAGCGGCGCGCCCGGTCACCGCAGGCCCGGCCGCGAGGGGAGGGCGGCATGACCGAGGGCACGTGCGAGGGAGCCGGGCGGGACGGCGACGGCATCCAGTGGCTCGCGGAGATCGGCGGGCCGGGCACCGGCCGATCGTCGACCGGCGCCCCCGACGGGGAGGGTGAGGTCGGCGGGGTGGTCTTCGCCCGGGGGATCACGCCCGAGGAACTCGCCCGCCGGATGGGCGCGGACCCGGCCACCGCGACCGAGCCGATCAGCGGCACCGAGATCCGGGGCCTGGACATCGAGGTCTACCGCCCCGGCGACGACGGCGACGGCGTGATCCGGGTCGGCACCTGCGCCGGCTGGTCGTTCGCCATCGAGTACGGCGACTCCACCGGTGGCGAACTGCTCACCGAGATAGCGCGCGACGGCGTCGAGGTGGTCCACTTCCGCCCGATGCCGCGGCAGCGGCCCGCCCTGCTGGACTACGCCAGGGACGGAGCCGTGCTGTGCGGCTTCGGCCTCGGCGAGGAGCGCTGGCGCTGGGGCCAGGAGCCGGACCTGCTGGTGCCGGACCTGGTCGCCGCCAAGGTCCTGGAGGCCGACGGCGTGACCTCCTGCGGGCCCGGACGGGAGGCCGCCGCGGCGGCCCGCCGCCGCACCCTCGGCGCCGTCGAACGACGCTTCGGGCTGAGCCTGCCCCGGGCCGCCCTCGGCGGGCTGCGCCTGCCGGCGTACGCGGTGCGGGGAACCCCGGGCATGGCCCTGCGCTGAGCGGGCGCCCGGCGCGGTGTGCGCGGGGGCGCAGCCGCGAGCACCGGGCCAAGCGCGGAGCCGGGCACCCAACCGGGCCCGGGGAGGGGCACCGAACCGGCCCCGGGGACGGACGCGGCCGGCGTCGGAGAGGGCGAACGAGAGAACCGGGCCGGGACACCACCGCCCCGCGAGGTCCCGTGACCGGTCGTGCGGACCGGCCGTGCGGACCGGCCCTCGCCCATTCGGCCGGTGACAGTCGGTCGGGCGCACGCCCCCCGTCCGGGGGTCTCCGCAGGGCACCGGCGAGCCCCGGCCCCTAGGGTCTGTGGTGCGACGACGAACCGAGCGCCGGGCGCACGCCGCCCCGTCGGGTGCACGCCGTCCCCGCCGGACGCCAGCCGTCCCGCCCGGCCGACCCGAGAGGTGGACCCACCCGATGCACACCGTCGTCCGCGGCGCCGGAGCGTTCGGCCTGACCGTCCTCCTGCTCACCACCGCCGGCTGCCGGGGCGACGGCTCCTCCGCCGCCGAGTCCGCGCCGACCGCGCCGACCACGCCGACCGCGCCGACCGCGCCGACCGCGCCGACCGCGCCGACCGCGCCGACCGCCCCGGCCGGCGGCCCCGACGCCGCCTCCGGCAGCGACCCCGCGGCCGCCACCGGCCTGGCCGCCCAGCGACTGGACTGGCATGCCTGCGCCGCCCCCACCAGCGCCCAGGGCAACGGCACCGCGCCCGCCGACGACTGGCAGTGCGCCACCCTCAAGGCCCCGCTGGACCACGGCAGACCGGACGGCCGGACCATCGACCTCGCACTGATCCGCAGCCCGGCCAAGGACCAGCAGCACCGGACGGGCTCGCTGCTGTTCAACTTCGGCGGCCCCGGCGCCTCCGGGGTGGCCGTCCTGCCCGCCCTCGCCCCGATCTACGCCAACCTCAACTCCCGCTACGACCTGGTGAGTTTCGACCCGCGCGGGGTCGGCGCCAGCGACGGGGTGAAGTGCCTGGACGACCAGGCGATGGACGCCGCCACCGCCGCCGACGGCACCCCCGAGACCCCCGACGCGGTGAAGGCCCTGGACGACGAAAACGCCCGCTTCGTCACCGCCTGCGAGCACAACTCGGGCCCGGTGCTGCCGTACGTGGACACCGAGAGCGCCGCGCGGGACCTGGACCTGATGCGGCAGGTGCTGGGCGACCGGAAGCTCTCCTACTTCGGCATGAGCTACGGCACCCAGCTCGGCGGCGTCTACGCCCACCTGTTCCCGCAGCACGTCGGCCGGATGGTGCTGGACTCGGTGGTCGACCCCACCAAGGACCCGCAGCAGAACGCGCTCGCCCAGGCCCAGGGCTTCCAACTCGCCCTCGGCGACTTCATGAAGGCCTGCGCCGCCCAGGCCGGGGCGGCCTGCCCGACGGGGGCGGGCGGCGACGAGGGCACCGCGAAGGTCGTCGCGCTGGTGCGACGGCTGGCGCAGTCGCCGCTGCCCACCCACCGGGGGCGACAGCTCACCGAGAACCTGGCGGTCACCGGCATCGCGGGCGCGCTGTACAGCCAGGAGACCTGGCCCGCGCTGGCCGCCGCCCTCACCGAGGCGATGGAACAGGGGACCGGCGACACGCTGCTCGAACTCGCCGACGCGCTGAACGGGCGCGACGCCCAGGGGCACTACACCGACCTGAACGCCGCGAACCGGGCGATCAACTGCGTGGACGCCCGGCAGCGCTACTCCGACCAGGACGTGGAACAGCAGCTGCCGCGGTTCCGCGCCGCCTCCCCGGTGTTCGGGGACTACACCGCCTGGGGCCTGACCGGCTGCACCGGCTGGCCCGTCCCCGGCAAGAACGCCCACCCCGAGGTCGCCGCGCCGGGCGCCGCGCCGATCCTGGTGGTCGGCACCACCGGCGACCCGGCCACCCCGGTGGAGGGCGCCCGCGCGATGGCGCAGCAGCTCGGCGCGGGCGTCGGCGTCACCCTCACCCTCCAGGGCGAGGGGCACGGCGGCTACAACACCGGCAACCCGTGCGTGCGGCAGACCGTGGACGCCTACCTGCTGGACGGCACGGTGCCGGCGGACGGGACGACCTGCGGCTGAGCTGCGAGAAGGCGCGAAGTGGCCCACCGGGCAGGCTTTCGATTGGCCCTGGAGAGCGGTCCACCCGCGCCATAGTCTCTTCGACGTGACGAACCGGACGACGAGCGCGGGAACGGATGCTGTGACGAACCGAACGAGTGACCGCGGGACCGCGGAAGGCGGGGCCGCTAAGCACGGGACCACCGAGCCCGGGCCGGCGAAGCAGGGGAGGACGAAGGTCGACTTCTACTTCGACCCCATCTGCCCGTTCGCCTGGATCACCTCCCGCTGGATCCTGGAGGTCGAGCGGCAGCGCGACCTCGACCTCACCTTCCGGGTGATGAGCCTGTCCGTGCTCAACGAGGGCCGTACCGACCTGCCGGAGCGCTACCAGCGCCTGATGACCACCGGCTGGGGTCCCGTCCGGGTCTGCGTCGCCGCCGCCGAGAAGCACGGTCCGCAGGTCCTGCGCGACCTCTACACCGAACTCGGCACCCGCCTGCACGACCAGGACCGGCCCGCCGACGAGGCCCTCATCCGGGAGGCGCTGGCGGCGGCCGGCCTGCCCGGGGAACTGGCCGGGGCCGCCGACGGCACCGAGTACGACGCGGCCCTGCGCAAGAGCCACCACGAGGGCATGGACCCGGTCGGCGAGGAGGTCGGAACGCCGACCATCCACGTGGACGGCGTCGCCTTCTTCGGGCCCGTGCTGACCGCGATCCCGCGGGGGGAGGACGCCGTACGGGTCTTCGACGGCGTGCGGCTGCTGGCCGGGTACCCGAAGTTCTTCGAGCTCAAGCGGACCCGGACGGGCGACCTGGACTTCTCCTGATCCGTGACCCGTGACCCGTAGTCCCGGACCCCGTGACCCGTAATCCCGTAATCCCGTGATCCCGTGATCCCGGACTCCGGTCTCGCCGGGCGCGTCCGGCGCCGCCACTCCCATGCCGGCCGGGCCTATTGTCCCGGTTGGCCCGGAATCGCCCCGTTCGGCCTCCCATCCGGGCGCGGAGCGTCCGACCATGGAGGGGCGGAGGCTGCCCGGCCCCCAGAGGCGGTGAGCGTGGATGATCGTACGAATCCGGTTGCGCGCTGACCACCACCCCACGACCCCGACGGGCCCCGGTTCCCGCCCGGACCCGGGGCGCGGGCAGGACCCGGGGCGTCGCGCCCAGGGGCCCGGCTGGGGACAGGGCCCCGGCCAGGACCCCGGACGGCCGCCCGGAGGCCGCCCCGGCCCCGGCGGCCCGGCCAAGCCCCCGCCGCCCTCCTGGCGCCGCTGGCTGCTGCCCCTCGCCGTGCTGGCCACGCTGCTCCTGCTGCTGCTCTTCTCCAAGTCCGGCACCCCCGGCACCCGCTACGGCTACACCGACTTCCTGAACCGGGTCGACGCCGGCCAGGTGCAGACCGTCGACGTCACCGACACCGGCGGGGTGAGCGGCACGCTCAAGGACGGCACCCACTTCACCAGCCAGATCCCCACCGCCCTGGACACCGCCCCGCTCAGCACCGCGCTCTCCGACCACCACGTGACCGTCACCGGCAGCCGGGCCAGCGGCGGCAGCTCGATCTGGTCCACGCTGCTGGTGTTCCTGCCGCTGCTGATCTTCGGAGGGCTCTTCCTCTGGTCCGGCCGGATGGCGGCCCGCTCGCTGGGCGGCGGCCTCAGTGCCATCGGACGCTCCCGGGCCAAGATCATCGAGGCCGAGCGGCCGGCCACCGGGTTCGCCGACGTGGCCGGGTACGAGGGAGTGAAGCAGGAGGTCAGCGAGGTGGTGGACTTCCTGCGCAGTCCCGAGCGGTACGCCGCCGCCGGAGCCAAGGGCCCACGCGGGGTGATCATGGTCGGGCCGCCCGGCACCGGCAAGACCCTGCTCGCCCGGGCGGTGGCCGGAGAGGCCTCGGTGCCCTTCCTCTCGGTGACCGGCTCCGGCTTCGTGGAGATGTTCGTCGGGGTCGGCGCCTCCCGGGTCCGCGACCTCTTCGAGGACGCCCGCAAACGCGCGCCGTCGATCATCTTCATCGACGAGATCGACGCCGTCGGCGGCCGTCGGGCGGGCGGCACCCGGATCGGCGGCAACGACGAGCGCGAGCAGACCCTCAACCAGCTGCTCGCCGAGATGGACGGCTTCGACCAGAGCACCGGCATCGTCGTCATCGCCGCCACCAACCGGCCCGACGCCCTGGACCCGGCCCTGCTGCGCCCCGGCCGCTTCGACCGGCAGGTCACCGTCCCGCTGCCCAACCAGGCCGAGCGGGCCGCCATCCTCGCCGTCCACGCCCGGGGCAAGACCCTGGGTCCGGACGTCGACCTCGGGCGGCTCGCCCGCGGCACCCCCGGCTTCTCCGGCGCCGACCTCGCCAACCTGGTCAACGAGGCCGCCATCAACGCCGTCCGCGCCGAGCGGGCCACCCTCACCGCCGCCGACCTCGACGCCGCCCGCGACCGGGTGCTGCTCGGCCGCCGGGAGTCCTCCAACGCGCTGCTTCCCGAGGAGCGGCAGTCCGTCGCGGTGCACGAGTCCGGACACGCGCTGGTGGCCGCCCTGTGCGAGCACGCCGACCCGGTCGCCAAGGTGACCATCCTCCCGGCCGGCGTCGCCCTCGGCGTCACCGAGCAGCTGCCCGAGGCGGAGCGGCGCCTGTACAGCGAGGGCTACCTGACCGACCTGATCACCGTCCAGCTCGGCGGCCGGGCGGCGGAGCTGGTGGTCTTCGGCGAGGGCTCCACGGGCGCCGCCAACGACCTCGCCAACGCCACCTCGGTCGCCACCCGGATGGTCCGCGAGTTCGGCCTCTCCCCGGAGCTCGGCCCGGTCGGCTACTCCAGCGGCACCCCGCACTACCTCGGCGACAACCCCGAGGACCTGCTGCGCCGCCCCTACTCCGAGCAGACCCAGCGCGCCGTGGACGAGGCGGTGGCCCGCCTGCTGCGCCGGGCCGAACGGCGGGCCGTCGACCTGCTGACCGAGCACCGGCACCACCTGGACGAGCTGGCGGCGCTGCTGGTCGCCCAGGAGACGGTGGACGGCGCCGTGGTGCTCGACATCCTGGCGCACCCGGCCCCGAACCCGGCCGCGCGGCCGGTGCCGCTGGACAAGCCCGGGCCGGTGCCGCCGGACGGGCGGCACCGGCCGGACGGGCCGGAGGAGCAGGGGGAACCGGGGGAGGAGCCGGGGGAGGACCACCGCCCCTGACGGCTGCCGCGGCGGTGGTCGTATCCTCGTGATCGTTGTGTACCCACCGTCCGAGGAGTCGGAATGACCGAGCCCCTTCCTGCCGACGTCCAGCGGGAGATCGCCCGCGCGCTCGGAGTGGCGTCCGTCCCGGACCCCGCGCAGGAGGCCGAGCGCCGCGTGGAGTTCCTGGCCGACCAGGTGCGGGCCACCGGCGCGCGCAGCCTGGTGCTGGGCATCAGCGGCGGCGTCGACTCCACCACCGCCGGGCGGCTCTGCCAGCTCGCCGTGGAGCGCCTGCGGGCCGAGGGGCGCCAGGTGACCTTCACCGCGATGCGGCTGCCGTACGGCGTCCAGGCCGACGAGGCGGACGCCCAGCGCGCGCTCGCCTTCATCCGCGCCGACGAGGTGCTGACCGTCGACATCAAGCCCGCCACCGACGGCGCGGTCGCCGCGCTGAAGGCCGCCGGGCTGACCTACCGCGACCAGGGCCAGGAGGACTTCGTCGGCGGCAACGTCAAGGCCCGCCAGCGGATGGTGGTCCAGTACGCGGCGGCCGGCGCCAAGGGCGGGCTGGTCGTCGGCACCGACCACGCGGCCGAGGCCGCCGTCGGCTTCTTCACCAAGTTCGGTGACGGCGCGGCCGACGTGATGCCGCTGTCCGGCCTCACCAAGCGCCAGGTGCGGGCGATCGCCGAGTCGCTCGGCGCGCCGGCCGAGCTGGTCAAGAAGGTCCCGACCGCCGACCTGGAGGACCTCGCCCCCGGCCGCCCCGACGAGGACGCCCTCGGCGTCAGCTACGACGAGCTGGACGACTTCCTGGAGGGCCGTCCGGTCAGCGAGGACGTCTTCCGCACCGTCCTCGGCCACTACCGCCGCACCGAGCACAAGCGCAACCTGCCGGTCGTCCCGCCCCAGGCATGACCGGCCCGGACGAGCGCGCCGCCGGGGCCGTCCTCGGAGCGGCCGTGGGCGACGCCCTCGGCGCGCCCTACGAGTTCGGCCCGGCCGGCGGGTGCTGCGCACGCCCGAACTGCTGGATCTGGCCCGCCGGTTGACGATCCGGGCGGGCTGGTAGGGCCGGTCAGGGATGGATGCCGCCCGCGCGGCCGGTCAGCAGCATGAAGAGCACGAAAAGCAGGAACGCCGCCAGCAGCAGGTGGCTGAGGAGCGAGCCGAGCATCGCACAGCGCCAACGGCGGTGCGGGGTCGAGCCGGGGCCCGCGACGGCCGCGCCGATCAGGGCCGCGACCGCGACGCCGGCCAGGAGCACCGAGCTGTTGCGCACCGCCCAGCCGTACTCCACGGTCGGCCCGTCCCCGACCGTCCGCCAGATCAGGTGGAGCAGGAAGCAATCGATCGCCGCCGTCACCACGGCGAACACCGTCCCCCTGCGAAGGTCGGCGGACTCCCTGCCCAGACCCTTGATGCCCGACTCCACCATCGCGTCCGTTCCCCCGGCGTCACTGGACCCCCTGGCCGGACACCGTACCGGGAAGCGGTTCGGAAACGAAGGGGTCGCGGTGGTGGGCCGGGGCACGGTGCGTCAGTCCCCGTCGGCGTCGGCCTCGGCGGTCGGGGCGGAGCCGGAGCGGATGCCGAGCTTGGCCTCGGCGGTCGTCCAGTCGGTGGCGATGGCCTGCTGGGCGGCGGCGAGGGTGACCTGGCCCTTGCAGATCGCGGTGTGCAGGTGGGTCTCCACCGAGTCCTTGGGGTTGTTCGGCCCCTTGCCGGGCACGTGGCCGGGGGACGGCGGCTGGACCCACAGGTTGCGCGGGTCGTTGGGGTCGCCGCCGAGCTGGAGGCTGATCAGGTGGTCGTACTCGGCGTCGCCCATCGGGCCGGTGTAGCCGTAGGACTTGGCGTTCTCGGCCTTCTCCTTGCCGGTGATGTTCGCCGGGGGCCGGATGGTCGAGGTGTAGCCGCCCGGCTTGCAGATGGTGTCCTTGATGTTGTCCTGGTTGACCGCCGGGCTGATCGCGCCCGGGGTGCAGTTCGGGTCGGGCAGCGGCTGCTTGTCGGCGGTGTAGCGGTAGTGGCAGCTGCCCGGGGCGGGCTGCGGCTGCACGTCGTAACCGCTCTTCGGGCCGGGGCCGGTGACGATCGCGGCGGGCGGGGCGGCGGCCGCGGCGGCGTCTCCCGCGGCGGCCGGGACGGAGCTGGGCCCGGCCCCCTTGGCGGGGTGGCCGCCGCCGGACGAGCAGCCTGCGGCTGCGGCGGAGAGCAGGACGGCCGCGGCTATGGCCAGGGCGCGGCGGGCGGGAGCCGGCACGGATTCCTCCATCGGGGTGTGCGTGAGCGGCGGACACCGGGTGTGCCGGCGCCGCGCCAGCGGACACTACCGTGTGGACAAGGCCGAAGGGGTGACGCCACGTCGCGGCGCGGGAAGCCTTGACCGGGCGCGCGGAACCGTTTCCGCGGCGAGGGCGGATCCGGCCGCCGGGGTCTCACCCCGGCGGCCGTCCGCGGGACCTCAGAGGGCGTTCGATAGGGGAATCCCCCCAACTGTCCGGCTTCCAATGGCGCGGCACGGACTCGGTTCCAGGATCTCGTAGCGGCCGGGCCCG
>NZ_JBVITE010000095.1:0-19507 GCF_055575155.1 Kitasatospora sp. NPDC034533 | reverse complement strand
AAGTTTTGTGGGTGTGGGGGGTGTGGGGGGGGGGGGGTGGGGGGGGGGGGGGGGGTGTGGGGGGGGGGGCCCCCCCCCCCCCCCCCCCCCCCCCGGGCCGCGAGGGCCGGCTATGCCGGGACGAGCGTGCGCAATCCCCCTATCAGGGCTCTCAGCCCGAGCTCGAAGGACTTCTCGGCGTCCTCGTCGGTCCCGTCCGGTGCCTCCCCGTCCGGGCGCTGCTGTTCGTCGATCGCGCAGCCGAGGGTGTAGCGGCTGACTGAGAGCACCGCGTACACCGCGTCCTGCTCGCTGAATCCGGCCGCCACCAGCGGCTTGATCAGCGGCAGCATGGAGGAGCCGTCGGTCGGCCGCGACCCGGCGTGCAGCCGGGCGCCGTCCCGGTGGGACAGCAGGCCGCGGCGGATGACCCGGGCGCGGTCGGCGAGCCACGCGGACCAGTCGGCGTAGCGCTCCACGTCGTCCAACAGGGCCAGCTTGTCGTCGAGCATCACCTCGGCCATCTGGTCGAGCAGGTCCTGCTTGCTGCGGAAGTGGGAGTAGAGGGCGGGGCCCTGCACTCCCAGCCGGTCGCCCAGCCTGCGCAGTGTCAGGCCGCTCAGCCCGACCTCGTCCAGAAGCTCCAGGGCCGCCCTGATGTAGCCCTCACGTCTCACCACCACGCGTACACCCTCTCCTCTCGCGAACGCGCTTGACAAGTCTGCCCACCGTCCCAAATATTAGCGCCGTTAACTTTTTTGGACAGCACCGAGGAGAGGGCGGGTCGGAACCCGATGGCAAAGACCGAACCGGCGCGAACGGACGGGGCGTTAGCCCCTGACGACGAGCGGATCACCCCGGCGCTGTGGAGACTGTCGGTGATCCTGACGCTGGGCGGCGTCATGTCGATGTTCACCTCAACGGTGGTCAACGTCGGCCTCGGCACCGTCGGCGACGAACTGGGCGCACCGCTGGCCACCACCCAGTGGATCGCCTCCGGCTACCTCATCGCCCAGGCCACGATGATCCCGGTTAGCGGCTGGGCGAGCAGGCGCTACGGGGCCGCGCGGCTGTGGCTGGTGTGCGTCGCCCTCTTCGCGGTGTTCTCGGCGCTGTGCGCGGCGGCCACCTCGATCGAGATGCTCATCGCGTTCCGGGTGATCCAGGGCCTGTCGGGCGGGCTGCTGGTGCCCGCCGGGCAGATCCTGTTCGCGACCGCCGCCGGCCCCAAGCGGCTCGGCCGGATGATGAGCGTGCTGAGCATCCCGATCTACCTGGCCCCGGTGCTCGGCACCCTCTTCGGAAGCCTGCTCGCCGACGGCCTCGGCTGGCAGTGGATGTTCCTGGTGAACGTGCCGGTCGCGGTCGTCAGCCTGCTCACCGGCCTGCGCTGGCTGCCGCGGCAGACCGAGCGCCAGTCGCTGCCGATGGACTGGCCCGGACTGGCGCTGGTCATGACTGGGCTGCCCGTCCTGGTGTTCGGGGTCTCCGAGCTGGGCGAGAGCGGCGGTTCCACCGGCGCGCTGGCGCCGGTCCTGGTACTCGCCGGTGCCGCGCTGCTGGCCGGGTTCGTCGTGCACGCCCTGCGCGCCCGCTCCCCGCTGCTCAACCTGCGGCTGTTCAAGGACACCGCGTTCTCCTCGGCCGGAGTGGTGATCTTCTGTATGGGCGCCGCGCTGTTCGGCGCGATGATCGTGCTGCCGGAGTACTACCTCAGGGCCCGGCATGAGTCCCTGGTGGACACCGGCCTGCTGACCGCCCCGCTGGCCCTGGGCACGGTGGCCGCGCTGCCGCTGGCCGGCTGGTTCACCGACCGGATCGGCGGCGCCCGGGTGATCCTCACCGGACTGGTCGTCACGATCGTCGGCACGATTCCGCTGGCCCTGGTCGGCGAGCACGACAGCTACTGGTGGCTCTCCCTCGTCCAGGTGGTGCGGGGCTGCGGCATCGGCCTCACCACCACCCCCGCGCTGGCGACCGGCCTGGTCATGGTGCCCAAGGACCAGATCCCGCACGCCATGCCGATCTTCAACATGCTCCAGCGGATCGGCGGCTCCTGCGGCACCTCGATCCTGACCGCACTGCTGGCCCACCGCCTCGCCACCGGCCCGGACACCCCGGCCGGCACCGCAGCCGCCGTCGCCCAGACCCACTGGTGGATCGTCGCCACCACCGCCGCGGTCCTGATCCCCTCCGCCGTCCTGGTCCGCCTCGAAGCCCGCCGGCGCCGCGCGCAGCCGGCAGCGGCACCGGCCTAGGAAGAAGCCGCCTGGCCGGGCCCCGGACCCGGCCGGGCACACAGACCTGGGGCCCGTACGTCCACCGTCCCCCGTGACGTACGGGCTCCAGCCGTGTCCGCGAACCCCCTCAGCGGTCGAGGACCTGACGCAGCACCCCCTCCAGGAGCCGCCCGTGATCCGAGCCGGCCCCCGCACACCGCCAGGCGACCTGCCCGTCCGGCCGCACCAGCAGCGCACCTTGCTCGCCGATGCCGGCGACGTCCTCCCAGGAGCCCTCCACGACACGCGGCCGAGAGTCTGAACCGAGCGCCACGGCGGTGACCGGGACACCGACCGCCTCCCCGGCCGCCCGCGCCGCCCGCACCCACGCGTCACCGGCCCGGCCCGCGAGCAGCGTGAACGCGCCGGCCGCCAACTCCACCGTGGACAGCCGCCGCCCGCCCCGCTCCAGCCACAGGTGCGGCACCCGTGTGCCTGGCGAGCCGTCGAGGTTGCTCCCGGCGTCCACCAGGGACAGCGGCTCGGTGCGAGGCCCGACGACCGCCGCGGAGTCGTACAGGTCGCACAGGTGCGCGACGGCGTGCTCCATGATCCCGGCCGCCGTCCGCTCGGCCGGCGTACCGCCCCAGTGCAGCTCCGGGTGGCGCATCCGCAGCAGCACCTGGTCGAGCAGGAACGCCGACCTCGGCCGCCGCTCCGCCTCGTAACTGTCCAACAGACCGGGCCCCGCCCACCCGCCCAGCACCGCCGCCAGCTTCCAGGCGAGGTTGTAGGCGTCACAGATGCCGGTGGTGAGCCCGAAGACACCGACCGGCGGAAGCGTCCGCGCGGCGTCACCGGCCAGGAACACCCGCCCCGCACGGAACCGGTCCGCCAGCCACGCCGTCGGCCGCCACGGCGCGATGCTGAGGACCTCCAGCTCCTGCTCCGGCACGCCGAGCCCGGTACGGATCACCTCCCGGCACCGCTCCTCGGTGTAGTCCTCCGGCACGGCCCGCCCGTCCGGCGCCAGCATGATGTGGTAGCACCAGCGGTCGCCCTCGTCGAGCGCGATCAGCATGCCGCCCGCCTCGGGATGGGTGATGAACGCGGGGGAGAAGAAACCGCGACCGGCGATCAGATCGCCCAGGTCCGCGCGGAACAGCACGTTGACGTGGTGGCCGCCGACCACCCCCTGCCCGCTGCGGGCGATGCCGACCTGCTCCCGTGTCGCGCTCTCGGCCCCGTCCACGGCCACCACGTACTCGGCCTCGACGACGGACCTGCGCCCGGTCGCCGTGTCCTCGACGGTCACCGCGACCCCGTCGCCGTCCTGGCACAGCGACACCATGCGCACCCCCCAGCGCACTTCGCCCCCGCCCTGCTCGGCCGCGCGCAGCAGGATCGGATCGATCCGGTGCTGGCCGCAGCCGCCGAGATCGGCGACCGGGGTGAAGCCCTCGATCGCGTCCAGGAACTCCCGGGACACATCCGCCCGCGGGCCGGCGCCGGGATCGTACTCGGCGATGGTCCGCGCCTTGATCGGCGGACGGCTCTCGCTGCGCCGCTCGGCGACGGCGAGGAACTCCCCGGCGCGCCCGGTGCTCAACAGCGCCTCCCAGGCACGGGGCCCGACCGACGTGGCCCGCGGATGCCCGGACAGCCCGGCTCGCTGCTCCACGACGACCGGCCGCACCCCTCGGGCGGCCAGGAATGCCGCGGCGGCCAGCCCGACCGAGCCACCGCCGACGATCAGCACAGGTATGCGTTCACGCCCCACCCGGGGCCTCCTTCGTCTCGAACCACGACAACTCCCGCGGCCACCACGGCACAGCGGGTCACACCACCGGCAGATCGTCCCGGGTGACGTACCGGCTGCGCACCCGCAGTCCGTCCGCCTCGCGCACGAGCACGTCCCGGCACACGCACACCCGGTGCAGCCGGGACGGCCCGCCCCTGGGCGAGACGAAGACCAGGGCGTAGCAGCGTACGTCGAGCGCACCGTCCTCGCGGGCGTCGACCCGGATCATCCCGTGCCAGTGCCGGTGCACCTCGTCGGCTGCCTCGCGGTCGGCCGCGCCGCGGCGCGCCGCGGCGGCCAGCGCGGCCCGGCCGCGCACCGGCTCGCCGAGGGTGGGCACCTCGAAGGTCCCGTCCTCGGTGAAGGTCGCCGCCCAACGGTCGGCCTCGCCATCGTCGAGGAGTTGCAGATGGGTGGCGTAGAACCGCTGGACCTCCACGTACAGCCGATCGGAGACCGCGCTCTCGGGCAACGGTGCACTGGGCATGCGACGTTCCTTCCTCCTGGTGGCAGGGGGTCCCGCAGGGGCCGCCCGGTCCGGTCGGCTCCCACGGTCCCGGTCGCCGGTGGAAAGCCGATCGAGCAGGGCGGCCGCGGTCTTCATCGCCAGTACATCGGCATTCCAGCACCCGGCCACACGATGGGCGTGGTGGCGACCGCACCGGTCCCACGCCGCCGCATACGGCCGAACACGGAGGAACGCATGGCGAGCCGCACCGTTCACCGGACACAGGAGCGCATCCGCATCGAGGCGGGCGTGGAGGTGGTCCGGGCCCTGATCGAGGACGTCGAGGGCTGGTCCCACCTGCACCCCACGGCGGTGCACGCCGAGTACGTCGAACGCAGGGGCAATGAGAGCCTCGTCCGGCAGTGGGCACTGGCCGGCGACCGGTCCGTGCGGCACTGGCTGATGCGCCGCTGGGACAAGGGCGACACGATCGCCTTCGCCCACGAGCCGGCCTCCGCGCCGTTCGCCGAGGTCCGGGGCGCCTGGACATTCGAGTCCGTCGACGGCGCCGCCGTCGACGTGGCCATGGAGCACGAGTTCGTCCTCCTGGAGGAGGACTCCGCTCTGGCCGCGCTGCAGCGGGAGAAACTGCGCCAGGGCTCCCTCGCCTACCTGCGGACCCTGAAGCACGCGGCGCAGAACCGGGACGACATCAGCCGCCGCACCCTCGCCTTCGAGGACCCGCTGTTCCTCGCGGGCTCCGTCGAGGATGCGTACACCTACCTGCTGGAGGCCGACAAGTGGCCCCAGCGGATGCCGCACGTCGCCGCCCTCACCCTGGAGGAGCCGGAACCCGGGGTGCAGTTCTTCGACATGGACACCTCCGACCCGGACGGCGCGCACCGGCACACCACCCGCTCGGTGCGGATCTGCCTGCCCTACCGCAAGATCGTGTACAAGCAGACCAAGCTGCCGCTCCTGCTGACCGCCCACACCGGCCACTGGGCCTTCACCGAGACACCCGAGGGCGTCATCGCCAGCACCCGGCACACCGCGACGGTCAAGGAGTCGGCGCTCGGCGTGCTGGGCGAGGGCACGACCGTCCAGGACGCCCGGAACTACCTGCGCCGTGTGCTCACCAACAACAGCATGAGCAA
Source organism: Kitasatospora sp. NPDC034533 (assembly GCF_055575155.1). Lineage (NCBI taxonomy): Bacteria > Bacillati > Actinomycetota > Actinomycetes > Kitasatosporales > Streptomycetaceae > Kitasatospora > Kitasatospora sp. NPDC034533. Next base: position 13,903 of record NZ_JBVITE010000095.1, on the reverse strand, counting down.
CCTGCGGCTCACAAAGGAGTACGCCGAGGGACGTGCGGGCCGGTGACGCAGCGCCAGGAGAGCGGACAGGAGCCGACCCAGGAACGGGTGCTGGCCGGAGTGCAGAGCTACAGCAGGCGGATGCTCGCCGTCTACGACCTGTGGATCCTGGGCGTCGTCTGCCCGGCGGTGTGGCGCTGCTCCCGCCGGCGCATGGCCCGCCAGTACGAGCGCAACGTGGGTGCCCGGCACCTCGACATCGGCCCGGGAACCGGATACTTCCTGCGCCGCTGCGCCTTCCCCTCGGACAGCCCGCAGATCACCCTGGTCGACCTCAGCCCCGAGGTGCTGCGCACATCGTCGGCCCGGCTGGCCGAGCACCGGCCGACAGCGTTTCGCCGGGACGTGCTGCAGCCGCTGGACCTGGGCGACCTGCGGTTCGACTCGGTTGGCATGAACCTGCTGCTGCACTGCCTGCCCGGCGGCATGGCGCACAAGGCGGTGGCCTTCGACCACGTCCTGCCCTACCTGGCGCCGGGCGGGCGGGTGTTCGGCAGTACGGTGCTGGCCCACGGCGTGCGCCACGGGCTGCTGGCGCCGAAGGCCCTGGAGGCGCTGAACCGCGACAAGGACATGGACAACGCGCACGACTCCCTCGCCCAGCTCGACGCCGAACTGTCCAAGCGGTTCCCGGAGCACCGCATCACGGTCCACGGCTCGATGGCCCTCTTCGAGGCGACGGCCGGCTGACCTGCCCCCCGGACCCCCGGTCCGGCGGCCCGCGCGCCGCCTCGTGGGCCCGCGCCTGGACCGATGCCATCCGGCCATCCGGGGTGTCTGAATTCCAGAATTCGCGACCTTTACCAGGCGGCCGCGAATCCACCAATTATTTGACCGCCGACCCGGCACTCTTCGGCCATCTTGGCGCCGGATGGTTTGTCCAAATGCCGCTGCCGCCGCTTTTGGGCGGCCCGCGCCGGCGCGCGTCCCCGTTCCCTTGCGGCGGGTGAAAGTACTTGACTCGCCGTACTCGATCAACGTATAACGGGAGCCGTTGGGAGGATTTCTCAAGCACTGGGGGACACCACGCAATGAAAATCGAGGTACTGGGAAGTTTGACTGCGATGGTCGGCGAGAATTCATTCATTCCGACCGCCATGAAGCCGAGGCAATTGCTCGCCCTGCTCGTCGCTAATTCCAATCGGTATGTGACCCCGTCCGCCATCACGAGGGAACTGTGGGGCACCACTCCACCGCGCAGCGCCGCCAACACCGTGCAGACGTATGTCATGCAGATCAGGAAGCTGCTGGAGTCCGCCCTCGCCGGGTGCGAGGGCAAGCGCGCGACCGACGTCCTGGTCACCAGAACCGGCGGCTACCAGCTCTCGGTCGACCCCGCCGACATCGACCTCACCCGCTACCTCGACCTGACCGCCGCCGGTGAGAGCGCACTCCTCGGCAAGGAGTACGTCCGGGCCGCGCACGCCTTCGCGGACGCGCTCGCGGTATGGCGCGACAGCGCGCTGTGCGACGTGCGGCCCGGGCCGATGCTGGACACCTTCGTGCGGGAGCTGGAGGAATCGCACACCGTCACCATGGAGCGCCGGATCGAGGCGGAACTGTGCCTGGGTCAGCACTACGGCGTGTTGCGAGAACTGGCCGAACTGACCAGGAACCACCCGCTGAACGAGAACCTGCACAGCCAGTTCATGCTGGCGCTCTACCGTGCGGGCCGGCGCGTGCAGGCGCTGAAGGTGTACCAGCGGCTGCGGAAACGGATGACCGACGAGTTGGGACTCGACCCGTCGCCGCGGCTCCAGCAGCTCCAGACCGCAGTACTCAACTGTGACCGTTCCCTGGATTTCGAGTTCAATTCCCGTGCCCTCCCCGCGAGACCGCACCGGGCCGCCGGGAATTCCACCGGCCGCCCGGCGCCAGAATACTGCCCCTATCCGGCACGCATTCCAGAAGGATTCGACGGCCGCACCGGCCGCATTTCACATCCGGCTTCGAAAGGCGGACATCCGTGCCTTCCTCACGTATGATCCCCGAACGCGCCCCGAGGCTGCCCGCGGGCCTCGACCCGGCCTGGTTGCACCCCAGCGTCCGCGACCCGGTGACGGACTCGATGAGGCTGCTGAGCGAGACCGCGTTCCGCTACCCCGAAGCCGTCTCCTTCGCCTCGGGCCGGCCCTACGATGAGAACTTCGACTTCGCTGACCTGCACCGCTACCTGGACCGGTTCGTGGCGGAGCTGCGCGGGCGCGGCATCCCGGAACAACGGGTCAAACGGGCGGTCTTCCAGTACGGCCCCACGGCCGGCGTCATCCGCGAGGACGTCTCACGGATGCTCGCGGTGGACGAGTCCATCCGGGTCGAACCCGCCTGCGTGCTGATCACCCACGGCTGCCAGGAGGCGATCCTGGTCGCCCTGCGCGGCCTGTTCAGCTCACCGGACGACGTCCTGCTCACCGTCTCGCCGTGCTATGTCGGCATCACCGGCGCCGCGAAGGTCCTCGACATCGCCGTCGAACCGGTCCCGGAACGGGAGGGCGGGCTCGACCCGGAGGACGTCGCCGCAGCCGCCCGCCGGGTCCGCGCGGCCGGGAAGCGGCCGGTGGCCTGCTACGTCACCCCCGACTTCGCCAACCCCTCCGGTCATACCCTGACGGAACCCGCCCGCCGACGCCTGCTCGACGTGGCAGAGGAGGAGGACCTACTGCTCCTGGAGGACAACCCCTACGGCCTCTTCGGACGCGCGGGCGAGGAACTGCCGACCCTGAAGTCGCTGGACCGCAACCGCTCGGTGCTCTACCTCGGCTCCTTCGCGAAGACGGCCTTCCCCGGCGCCCGGGTGGGCTACCTGGTGGCCGACCAGCAGGTCACCGCCGCGGACGGCGGCAACCGGCCGCTCGCCGAGGAACTCGCCAAAGTCAAGAGCATGGTCACCGTCAACACCTCGGGCGTCTCCCAGGCGATGATCGGCGGTCTGCTCGCCGAGTGCGGACACAGCCTGCGCAAGGCCACCCGGGAACTCGCGGACCTCTACATCGGCCACCTCGACCTGACCCTCGAACGCCTCGCCGAGCACTTCCCGCCCGCCGCCCAAGCCGACCACGGGGTGCGCTGGAACGTGCCCTCCGGAGGCTTCTTCCTCCTTCTCGAAGTCCCCTTCGAGGCGGACCTGGCCGCACTGGAGCGATCGGCCCGCGACCACGGCGTGGCCTGGGCGCCGATGGGCATGTTCTACGTCGGCGACGGCGGCGCCAACGTCATCCGCCTGGGCTTCAGCTCCCTGACCCGCGAGGAACTGCGCACCGGCCTGGACCGCCTGGCGGACTTCATCCGGGCCTCCTCCCCGCCCACGGGAACGGCGGCATGAGCATCCCCCCGGGGCCCGGCCTGCCGCCGCCCGAGGAGCACGGCGAGGAACGGGCAGCGCCCCGCGAAGCTCCGTACACGGGACCGGCGAAGGTGCTCCTGCGGAACCTCCTGGACCTCTTCACCGAGGCGGGCTTCCTCTACTACCTCCCCCCGCCTCCGTCCGACGATCCCCCCGACGACACCCGCCGGTGAACGGCCGGGAAGGGAAAACGGCGCAGGTGCCCCCCCGGGGGGGCACCTGCGCCGCTTTGTGCCGGGACCGTTACGGGGTGCGTGGTCCCGCGGCGCCCTCGCTGCCCTCGTCGTACGAGGAGGTGCCCTCGTCCAGCAGGGGCTCCTGCGTCTTGAGGTGCGCGGGGGCCAGCGCCCGCAGCGTGTGGTAGCCGGTGATGACCACCAGCGTGCCCAGCGCGATGCCGCTGAGGCTGAAGGTGTCGGTGAACTTCAGCGTCACGTTGCCGATGCCGATGATGATGCCCGCCGCGGCCGGCACCAGGTTCAGCGGATTGCGCAGGTCCACCTGGGCCCTGGTCCAGATCTGCGCGCCCAGCAGGCCGATCATGCCGTAGAGGATCACCGTGATCCCGCCGAGCACCCCGCCCGGGATCGCCGCCACGATCGCGCCGAACTTCGGGCACACGCCGAACAGCAGTGCGAAGCAGGCCGCGGCCCAGTAGGCGGCCGTCGAGTAGACCCGGGTGGCGGCCATGACCCCGATGTTCTCCGAGTACGTGGTGTTCGGCGGGCCGCCGACCGCGGTGGAGAGCATCGAGCCGACGCCGTCCGCGGAGATCGCGGTGCCCAGCTTGTCGTCCAGGTTCGTGCCGGTCATCTCGCCGACCGCCTTGACGTGCCCGGCGTTCTCCGCGACCAGCGCGATCACCACGGGCAGCGCCACCAGGATCGCCGACCACTGGAAGGACGGGCCGTGGAGGGTCGGCAGGCCGATCCAGTCCGCCTTGCCGACGCCCGACAGGTCCAGGCGCCAGTGGTCGCTCACGTGCCCGCCGCCGTCCACCGAGTGGATCTTCCCGAAGACCCGGTCGAACAGCCAGGAGATCCCGTAACCGAACAGCAGCCCCAGGAAGATCGCCACCCGCGACCAGAAACCGCGCAGGCACACCACCGCCAGACCGGTGAACAGCATCACCAGCAGCGCCGTCCACTGGTCCTGCGGCCAGTACGTCGAGGCGGTCACCGGGGCCAGGTTGAAGCCGATCAGCATGACCACCGCGCCGGTGACGATCGGCGGCATCGTGGCGTGGATGATGCGCGCCCCGAACCGCTGGACCGCCACACCCACCAGGAACAGCGCCACGCCCACCACGAACACCGCGCCGGTCACCGTCGCGCTGGTGCCGCCCTGCGCCCGGATCACCGCCGCCACGCCCACGAAGGACAGCGAGCAGCCCAGGTAGCTGGGCACCCGGCCCTTGGTGGCCACCAGGAAGATCACGGTCGACACGCCGGACATCATGATCGCGAGGTTCGGGTCGAGCCCCATCAGCACGGGCGCCACGAAGCTCGCCCCGAACATCGCCACCACGTGCTGGGCGCCGAGCCCTACCGTGCGGGGCCAGGAGAGCCGTTCGTCGGGACGGACGACCGCCCCCGGCGCGGGCGTGCGCCCGTCACCGTGCAGCTTCCAGCGCACGCCGAGATCCATGGTGAGGTTTCGCTTTCTCTGTACTTCCGAAGAACTGTCCGCACCATTGTGGTGGCTGGCGGATGGCTCCGCGGCCACTGACCCCCGGCGTGAGCTGCGCAGACGGGTGGCGACAGCCCCCGGAGCCGCGCCCTCCGCTTCGGCTGGGCCACCGCGGCGCTCCCACGCGCCGCCGCCCGGCGGGTAGCCGTAGGCCGGCCGCCCCCGCGCCCGCCCCGGTGCGGAACGCCGTGCCCCCGGCCTCGGCCCACCGGGTCCGGGCGGGTGTGCCGCCCGCCGACCGGACCTAGCCCCGCGATCCGTCCCGGCGGCCACCGCGAGCACCCCGACCGTCCACGTCCCCGGCCCCTTTCGCCACGAGAGCGCCGGAGCGGGAAGCAACCCCGCGACGCCCCCGGAGGGTCTCCACACCGACGGCTCACCCAAGGTCACCCACGGGCAGCGGGCCATGGACGACGCCATCGCCCGGTAGCGCGCCACCGGCGGCGGGGGCGGCGGTCCGGCCCCCGCCGCCCTCACGACACCTCCGGGCCGTCAGATCGCCTATTTTCGATGCTCGTCCTATTCCACCTGGGGGGTGCGTGAAGTTCCGACTGCTGGGAACGGTGGCCGTCACGGCCGAGGACGGCCGGGAACTCGCGGCCGGATCGCCCAAACGCCGCAGCCTGCTCGCCATGCTGCTGCTCAACCCCGGCGCACCGGTCACCGTCGAACGCCTCACCGAGACCCTCTGGGACGAGGAGCCGCCCCGCCACTCACGCACCGTCATCCACAACCACGTCTCCGCGCTGCGCGCCCTGCTCACCGCCCACCACGCCCACGACGCCGGCATCGAACTCGTCACCGACAACGGCGCCTACCTGCTCCGCACCCCCGACCTCGCGGTGGACGCCACCCGCTTCGAACACCTCGTGGCCCACGCCCGCCACCTGTCCGACGCCGGCCAGGCCGCCACCGTCCTGCGCGAAGCACTCGCCCTGTGGCGCGGCCCCGCCCTCACCGGCACCACCGCCGGCCTGCCGCTGCGCTGCGCCGCCCGCGCCCTGGAGGAACAGCGGCTGAGCGCCGCCGAGGAACTGGCCCGCGCCCACGGCCGGCTCGGCGACCACGGCACCGCCGCCGGCCTCCTGCACCCCGAGGCCACCGCGAACCCGCTGCGCGAACCCCTGGTCGCCGAACTCATCCACGCCCTCGGCCGCGCCGGACGCCGCTCGGAGGCCCTGGACTGGTTCCACCGCACCCGCCGCGCCCTGGCCGAGGAACTCGGCATCGACCCCGGACCGGAACTCACCGAGGCCTACGGCCGCCTGCTGCGCACCGACGCCCCGCCGCGCACCGCCCCGTCCCCGCACCCCGCCCCCGTGCCGCACCGCCCCGACCGGGTGCCGCCCGCCCGGCTCCCCGGCGACCAGGAGCACGACGACCGGCTGCCACCCGCCCCCGCAACGCCGCCCGCCCCACCCGCCCCCGCAACGCCGCCCGCCCCACCCGCACCCGTACGACCCGCACCACCCGCCCCGCCCGCCCGGCCCACCCCCTGGCCCTTCCCCCGCCGCCCCCGCGGCTTCACCGGCCGCCAGGACGAACTCGCCGCCCTCGACCGCGCCACCGACACCCCCGGCGCCATCGCCGTCCTCACCGGCGGCGCCGGCGTCGGCAAGACCGCCCTCGCCGTCCACTGGGCCCACCAGCGCCACCAGGACTTCCCCGACGGCCGCCTCTTCGTCGACCTCTGCGGCCACAGCCCGCTGCCCGAACGTGACACCGCCGCCGTCCTGCGCGAACTGCTCCTCGCCCTCGGCCTGCCCGCCGAACAGATGCCCGCCACCCCCGAGGCGATGACCGCCCGCTACCGCGAACTGACCGCCACCCGCCGGATGCTGATCGTCCTGGACAACGCCCGCCGCTCCGACCAGGTCCGCCCGCTGCTGCCCGACGGCGACGACTGCGTCACCCTGGTCACCAGCCGCGACCGCCTCGGCGGCCTCGTCGCCACCGACGCCGCCCGCCCCGTCCCGCTCGCCGAACTCTCCGCCCCCCAGGCCGTCACCCTGCTCGCCGCCACCCTCGGCCCCGACGCCGTCGCCGCCGAACCCCGGGCCGCCGCCCGCCTCGCCCGCCTGTGCGACGGCCTGCCCCTCGCCCTGCGCCTGGCCGCCGCCCGCCTCGCCACCGGCCCCGCCCGCACCCTGGCCGCCCTCGCCGACGAACTCGCCGACGAACAGGACCGCCTGGACCTCCTCGACGTCGAGGACACCAGCGTCGCCGCCGCCCTCGCCCTGACCGTCCAGCACCTCAGCGAACCCGCCCGCCGCACCTTCCACCGCCTCGGCACCCACACCGGCACCACCCTCGACAGCCGCACCGCCGCCGCCCTGGCCGGCTGCCGCCCCGAGGAGGCCGCCGACGCCCTGGCCCAACTGGCCACCGCCCACCTGATCGTCCGGATCGGCCGCGACGCCTACACCCTCCACGACCTGGTCCGCCTCTACGCCCGCAGCCTGCCCGGCGACACCGACCCCGACGTCCTGCCCCGCCTGCTCGACCACCTCCTCAACACCCTCCTGACCGCCTGCGCCGCCGCCGAGCCCGGCAGCGAACCCTGCTGCGCCCTGCCGCCGGGCACCCGCCGCCCCGCCGAGGTCCGCCCCTTCCCCGACCGGGCGAGCGCCCTCGCCTGGTACGCCGCCGAACGCGACACCCTGCGCGGCGCCGTCGAGGCGGCCGTGGCCGCCGGGCTGCACGACCGCGCCTGGCGCCTGGTGCTGCTCCAGTGGCCGCTGATCGTCTGGCAGGTCGGCGACGGCTGGGCGCCGCTGCTCGAACACGGCCTGGCCGCCGCCGAAGCCGACCGCGACCCCGGCGCCCAGTCCCGCGCCCGGGCCCTGCTGGGCTGGGTCCTGCTGGAGGAGGGCCGCCCCGACCAGGCCCTCGTCCACCTGGAACGCGCCCCCGACCTCGCCGCCCGGGCCGGCGACAGCGCCGCCCAGGCCGTCGCCCTGGTCAACCTCGCCGTCGCCCTCGCCCGCCACGGCGGCCACGACGACCGCACCCGGGTCCGCGCCCTGCTGACCCGGGCCCTGGCCCTGGCCGAACGGGCCGCCCGCGCCGACCTCGTCGCCCTCGCCCGCCAGCACCTGGCCGCCGAGTGCCTGGCCACCGATGCCCCCGAGGAGGCCGCCCACCACGCCGCCCGCGGCCTGGCCGTCGCCGACCCGCCCTTCCCCGTCACCCGCCGGGTCGTCCTCCAGACCCTCTACGGCCGGGCACTGGCCGCCCTGGGCCGCCCCCAGGAGGCGGAGCTCCACCTCGCCGCCGCCGTGCGCACCGCCCGCGCCCACCAGTACGGGGAGGGCGAGGCCCAGGCCGGTGCGGCCCTGCACGCCCTGTCCGGCGCCACCGCCCCGACGGACCGGCACCACCCGGCGCCCCCGCCCTGAACCCGCGGCACCGGGCGCGCGGCACCGGGCCCGTGGCGCCGGGCCCGCCGCACCCCGCCGGCCCCTCCCGCAACCACCGCCCCCACCAGCCGGGTTGACCCGCACACCCCATCACGGGCGCAGCACTGGCGGGGCGGGCGGGCGGGAAGGATGAAGGCACCGGGGGAGCCGGCACACCGTCTGCCGAGGGAGCGCGCGATGACCACGCCGCCGGAGCCGAGCGGTCGGTCCGAACTGATGGAGCTGTACCTGCTCGCCGTGGAGATGGCCGACCGGATCTCCGAGCGCCGGGGCAGCGCCAACACCTTCTTCCTGTCCGTGCAGACCGCGCTCGTCACCCTGGTCGGCTTCGGCATCCCCAAGCTCTCCGAGTCCCCGTGGTGGGTGGCGACGGCCGTGGCCCTGGCCGGCATCACCCTCTCCGGCGCCTGGTGGATGCAACTGCGCAGCTACCGGGACCTCAACGGCGCCAAGTTCCAGGTCATCAACAACCTGGAGAAGCGGCTGCCGGCGCAGATCTTCGCCGACGAGTGGGACATCCTCAGGAACGGCACGCAGCCCGGCCGCCACCACCGGCACTACACCGAACTCGGCACCAGCGAACGGGCGGTGCCGGTCATCTTCGCCGCGGCCCACCTGATCCTGCTCACCGGCACGCTCGCCGGCGGCACACTGGCCGTATGAGCCACCTCGACCCGATCGCCGACCTGATCCGCGCCTGCCTGCCCGCCGAGGCCACACCCCCCGCGGGCTCCGACGACCTGTTCCGCATCTACGCCGTGCTGCTCCAGGCCAAGGGCGAGGAGGTCACCGACGAGGACGTCCACAACGCCTGGACGGCCTGGACCCAGACCACCGACGACACCCACAGGTCCCTGGTGCCCTTCCACGACCTCGACGCCCACACCCGCGCCCTCGACGCCCCGTACACCCACGCCATCCGCACCGCCGCCCGCAGGCTCCACCACCCCTCCCCCCGTTAGGGGTTCACGGGCCCCGCCGCCTCCGGGGAGCGGCCCCGCCGCCTCCGGGGAACGCGACCGGGGCCCGCGACGGCGCGGCCGGGGGACACCCGGAGGATCGAACACCCGAGCGAATACACAAAATCTTCACACCGGGTCACTGCATCGATCGGCAGATGCGGGGTATCCAGGGCGTTCGACCGTGCCGACACGAGGAAAGGACTCCGATGGTCATGACCACTGGTGAACTGACCACCTCCGCCCCCGCACCGACGAAGGGCCCCTCCAGCACGGCCACCGCCCCCGACCCGGTCGCACTGCGCGACCTCCTGCCACCGGAACTCGCCGCCGTCGAGAACCCGCGCGAGATCGCCCCCGCCGACGCCCGCGAACTCACCCGCGTCATGCTGCGCCGCCTCGCCACGCTGGAGGAGGGCACCCGGGAGTACTCCTACGTGCGCTCCACCCTGGTGGAGATGAACCTCTCCCTGGTCCGCTTCGCGATCCGCCGCTTCAACGCGCACCGCGAACCGCAGGAGGACCTGCTCCAGGTCGGCGCGGTCGGCCTGATCAAGGCCATCGACCGCTTCGACCCCGAACTCGGCGTCGAGTTCACCACCTTCGCCCTGCCCACCGTCCTCGGCGAGATCCGCCGCCACTTCCGCGACACCACCTGGGCCGTCCACGTGCCCCGCCGCCTCCAGGAACTGCGCATCGTCCTGGCCAGGGCCCAGGAACGCCTCTCCCAGGACCTGGACCGGGCCCCCACGGTCGCCGAACTGGCCGACCACCTGCAGATCCCCCAGGAAGAAGTGGTCGAGGGCCTGACCGCCGCCAACGGCCACACCGCCGGCTCCCTGGACACCGCCGCCGAGGACGACGACCGCCCCGGCCCCCTGGGCGACCGCCTGGGCGAGGACGACCGGGACATGGCCCTGGTCGAGGACCTGGTGGCCCTCAAGCCGCTGGTCGCCGCCCTGCCGGAGCGCGAACGCCAGATCCTGTCGATGCGCTTCTGCGAGGACCTGACCCAGTCCCAGATCGGCGCGCGCCTGGGGCTGTCCCAGATGCACGTCTCCCGCCTCCTCAGCCGCACCCTGCGGCGCCTGCGCGAAGGGCTGGAGGAGGACTGAGCCCCGTCCGCTCCCGTGCCCGGGCCCCCGGCGCCCGGGCACGGGAGCGGACCCGCGCTTGGAAGCGGGACACCGCATACGTAAGGTCGGAGGGCACGGACATGGAGGGGACGACGATGATGCCATCCGACAACGACCAGCGGGACCCGGGGCTCAGGCCCTGCCCGAACCGCGCGGAGCTGGTGGTGCGCACCCGCCCCGCGACAGCGGGCGCGGTGGTCTGCCTCCTGGCCGGCGACCTCGACATCGAGACGCTCGACCCCGCCGCCGACACGCTCACCGACCTCGTCGCACGCCGGCCCGGCGCGGTGGTGATCGACCTCGCCGAGGTGGGCTTCTGCGACTCCTCCGGCCTGAACCTCCTGCTCCGCACCCGCCTGGCGGCCGAGGAGAAGGGCGTGGACCTGCACCTGGCCGCCGTGCCGCCCACCGTCATGCGGGTCCTGGAACTCACCGGCACCCACACGGTGTTCTCCATCCACGAGTCGACCGAGTCGGCCCTGGCGGCCTGAGCCGGCGGGCCGGCGCCCGCGGCCCCTTCGCGCACGGCGAACCGGAAAGCGGGCACACGGGCCGCGCACCCGGCGCCCGGGCAGGCATAATCCCGGAAGCGCCGGGAAACCGACGATGCGAACCGCCGCCGATCCGAAAGGGCGCCCTCACATGACGATGAGCCGGGGAACCCTCGACGGCGACGCGCACCCGGTCGGGCCGGCCCTGCCGCCCGGCGGCCAGCGCCGGCGCCTGACCCTGGTCGGTGTCCCCAAGCCCGTCGCCCGGGCCAGGGCCTTCACCACCGAGGCCATGGGGGACTGGTACGCCGGGCCGCCCGGCGACCCGGAAGGCCTCGGCGACGACGTCGTGCTGCTGGTGGCCGAACTGGTGGCCAACGCCATGCTGCACGGCGAGGGCCCCCTCGAACTGGTCCTGCACGCCACCAGCCGGCGCCTGCGGGTGGAGGTCAGCGACCGCAGCCAGGCCCTGCCCGCGCTGCGCCTGCCCCACGAGCCCGCCCTGCCCGGCGGCCACGGCCTGTTCATCGTCCAGCGCACCGCCGACCGCTGGGGCGCCGAGCCGGGCGGCCACGGCAAGACGGTCTGGGCGGAGTTCGACGCCGAGCGGCTCACCCACGGCTGACCCCACCCTCGCCGCCCCCCCCGCGCGACGCCCGTCCCCACGCGACGCCCGGCCGCCGCCCCCGCACGGGGCGACGGCCGGGCACCCGGAACCGGTCAGATGACGCGGCCGGCGTAGAACGGGCCGTAGTAGACCAGGTACCGGTCCTGGAGCTCAGGATCCGTCGCGGGCACCTCGGCGTCCAGGTCGGGACTGTTCCTGATCTCCTCCTTGGTACGGTCCACGTACACCTTCCGCTCCGCGATCTCGATGCGGGTGACGGTGACGGCCGGAAGCAGCACCCGCTTCCCGAAGATCCACGGGCCGGTGTCGACGACCAGGTACTGCGCCCCCACCTCCTCGGACAGCTTGTCCACCCGGCCGATGGGGCCGTCCTCCGCCTCCACGTGGAACCCGATGAGGTCGGTGCCGGCGCGGTGGCCGCTGGCACTGCGGAACTCCCAGATGTCGACGTTCCCGCTCATGCGCTTCTCCCTTCCGTGGCCACGGGCCGGCGGTCGCCGACCCGGCGCGGACGCGCGCTCCCCGACTGCCCCCGGACGCCGCATCCATGCCGCCCGGCGCCCGCCCCCGCGCGCCACCGGCAGGAATGCCCCCGCCCCGCCGGGAAAGGCGAGCAGGCGACCGGGCGCCGCCGCACCCGGACGACCACCGGCCGCGACCGGGAGAAACCGGCCGCAACCGGGAGAAAGGGGAGAACACACGATGGGGTGGAGCCTGCTACGCCTGGCCCTCGCGAGCGCCGCGGCGGTGCTCGCCGCGTACGGCCTGGACCGGATCGCCCAGCTCGCGGCCCGGCGTCTGGCCGCCCGCGCGGGCGCCGCCGGCGTACCCCTGCTGGTGCGCCGCTGCCGGCCCCCGCTGCTGGCGCTGACGGCCTGCGCGCTCCTGCTCGCCTCCCTGCCGTGGATCGACGCCCCGCCCGCCGCCCGCGAGGGACTGCGCCACCTCGCGGTGATCCTCGCCATCGCCTCCGGCGGGTGGCTGGGCGCCCGGCTGGTGGCGCTGGTCGTGGACAGCACCCTCAGGCTCACCGTGCACCGCCGCGACCCGGCCTGGGCCGGGCGCGCCCGCACCCAGGCCGACCTGCTCGGCCGGATCTGCCAGGCGGTCGTCGCGGTGGTGACGCTGGGCGCGGTCCTGATGACCTTCCCGGCGGTGCGCGGCGTCGGCACGAGCCTGCTGGCCTCGGCCGGGCTGGTCGGCGTGGTGGCGGGGGTGGCGGCCCAGAGCACCCTGGCCAACGTCTTCGCGGGCGTCCAGATGGCCTTCGGCGACCTCGCCCGGATCGGGGACGTGGTCGTGGTCGGCGGCGAGTGGGGCACGGTGGAGGAGATCACCCTGACCGCCGTGGTGATCGCGACCTGGGACCAGCGGCGCCTGGTGATGCCCATGTCCTACTTCGTCGGCCGCCCCTTCGAGAACTGGTCGCGCCGCTCCAGCCGGATCACCGGCACCGCGCTGCTGCACCTCGACCACCACGCCCCCGTCGCCCTGCTGCGCAAGGAGTTCGACGCCTTCCTGGCCGGCAACAAGCTGTGGGAAGGTGAGGGCAGCGCCCTCCAGGTGGTCGACACCACCCCCACCACGATGGTGGTCCGGGTGCTCGCCACGGCGGCGGACGGCGGCGCCGCGTTCGAGCTCCGCTGCCAGCTGCGCGAGCACCTCATCGGCTACCTGCGCGACCACCACCCGTACGCCCTGCCCCGGCTGCCGGTGGCACCGGCCCCCGGCACGCGCCCGCAGGAGGGGTAGAGGGGCGGGCGGCCCCGCACGGCGCGGGCGGGCGCCCGGCGATTGGCCCGCCCCGGGCCGGGCACCCGCGTAGCGGCCGGGGAACCGGCCACGAGACGAGGAGGCCGCGGTGAACGAGATCCCCCAGGGCGGCGCGGGGGGCGTGCCCCTGCACCACGACGAAGACGACGCGTCCCGCGACCCCCGGGCCCCGGGTGCCGGACCGGGCGCCGAGGAGCGGGGCACCGGGGAGCAGGGCGAGGCGACCACCGCCGAACCCGGCCGGGCCCGTCGGCTGGGCCCCGGTGAGCGCGCCGGGGAGGCGGACGGCGCCGGCGAGGGCGAAGGCGAGGGCGACGGGGACGGATAGGGCGGTGGGGGGGGGGGGGGGGGGGGGGGGGGGGGGGGGGGGGGGGGGGGGGGGGGGGGGGGGGGGGGGGGGGGGGGGGGGGGGGGGGGGGGGGGGGG